>CADCOC010000026.1 GCA_902802945.1 uncultured bacterium
TGAGCGGGTTGAAGGGGAGCGCGTGGGTGGCGGAGCATTTTGGCTCGCTCGGCTACTGGCGGCCCGTATTCGTGATTTTCGGTGCGCTCGGATTTTTCTTGGGGATTGCTTTCATATTTTGCTTGAGGGATGCTAGCAGTTCTAGCAATTCTAGCGATTCTAGAACGGCTAGCGATTCTAGAAAAGAAGCCGAGTCAAGCACCAAGCCACCGCTGCTGGAGAGCGTGAAAGCCTATTTCTGCAATCCATCCGCGCTGCTAGCTACTAGCGGATTCATCGCAATCGTTTTCGTGAACAACGCCTATCTCTTCTGGGCGCCGAAGTTCGTGGCGCAGAAGTTCACGGCGGAGCTGGGTGATGCCGCCGTTGCCACGGCCGGAAACGGCACAATGCTATACCACCACATCTGCGCGTTCGCGGCGATTCTCGCGGGCGGTTTCGTGACGGACGCCCTGGTGAAGAATCATCCCCGTTTCCGGCTGCTCTTCCAGAGCCTGTCGCTGTTCCTCGGTGCGCCGATGCTCGTGTGGTTCGCCTTCGCGCCGGGTCTGGTCTCGACGTGGATTGCGGTGGCCGCGTACGGAGTCTTCCGCGGTTTCTTCGAGGTAAACACGCATGCATCGCTATTCGACGTGATCGCGCCGAAATACCGTTCGACGGCGGTGGGCCTCTTGAACATGATTGCCTTCTTCTTCGGCGGACTTTCAGGACTGCTGATCGGGAAACTTTCCGAGGCGAGCGGCGTGCGCGGGTTCGAGACAGGCTTCGCGCTAATGGGCGGCGTTTACGCGCTCGCCGGCGTGCTCATGCTCATCTCGTTCTTCTTCACTTTCCGCCGCGACCGCGTGGTGGAATGAACCGGGAAGCGCGAAACTGGTAGTGGTGGTATTTGGCAACCGATCTGAGCCAAAATGTGATATACTATTCGTCACCGAGGAAGGTGTAAATATGGAAGAGAAAACAGAGGGTGCGTTGCCGCGCCCAGAAATCGAGGAGGACAGCTGCAAGGGCTGCGGACGCTGCGTTGCGGCGTGTCCGAAGAAATGCCTGTCGATTCAGGAACACATGAACCGGATGGGAATACGTCCGGTGGGATACGTGGGCACCGGGTGCATCGGCTGCGCGATGTGCTTCTACAACTGTCCGGAGCCGTATGCGATCAAGGTGGTGAAGCCATGACTAAATTTGTGAAGAGCAACGAGGCCGTGGTGATGGGCGCGCTCTATGCGGGGTGCGACCTCTACTTCGGCTATCCGATCACCCCGGCGAGCGAGATCGCCCACGGGGCGGCGAAGTGGTTCCCGATGCTCGGCCGCACGTTCGTGCAGGCGGAGTGCGAGACCGCGTCCGTCAACATGATGTTCGGCGCGGCCGGCGCGGGCAAGCTGTGCATGACCGCGACGAGCGGCCCCGGCTTCTCCCTCATGCAGGAGGGCATCTCCTACCTCGCGGGCGCGGAGCTGCCCGCCGTGATCGTGGACGTCAACCGGGCCGGCCCCGGACTCGGCAACGTCTATCCCGAGCAGAGTGACTACACGCCGGCCGTGAAGGGCGGCGGACACGGCAACTACCAGACGTTCACGCTCGCCCCGGCGAGCGCGCAGGAGATGTGCGACTTCACCATCAAGGCGTTCCAGATGGCCGCCAAGTGGCGCACGCCGGCGGTCGTCTTTGCGGACGGTCTGCAGGGCCAGATGATGGAAGCCGTGGAGCTGCCGGACGCGGAGCTGCCGCGTCCCGACTTCTCCGAGTGGGCCGCGCAGGGCGAACCCGCGACGCGCCGGAACCTCGTGAAGTCCATCTTCCTCGACGCCGCCGCGCAGGAGGTGTTCAACGAGCATCTCCAGCGCAAGTACGAGGACATGGCCGCCGACGCGATGGCGGAAACCTACCTTGCCGCCGACGCGGAGCTGATCATCGTGGCGTTCGGCATTGCGAGCCGCGTGGCGCGCACCACGGCGGAGACGCTGCGCCGCAAGGGACTGAAAGTGGGCGTGTTCCGTCCGATCACCCTCAACCCGTTCCCGCGCGAACGGCTCGCCGCCGCCGCGAAGGGGCGCAAGATCATGACGATCGAGCTGGACGCCGGACAGTTCGCCGACGACGTGCGCCTCAACCTCGCGAAGGCGGGCCTCGGCGCGGAGGCAGCTAACGTGATGATGATCCACCGCATGGGCGGTCAGGTTGTGACCGTCGACGACGCCGTGAAAGCTGCAAAGATGATCTTGGGGAAGTGACATGAAGACGATTGAGCAAAAAGGAATGTACCAGAAGTTCCCGCGGAGCGGGAAGGATACGCGCGTGACGCACTACTGCGCCGGGTGCGGACACGGCATCGTGAACAAACTCGTGGCCGAATGCTGTGCCGAGATGGGTTTGCAGGACCAGACGATCTTCGTCGACCCCGTCGGCTGTGGCGTGTTCACCTACTACTACTGGGACGCGGCGCACATCTCCGCCGCCCACGGTCGCGCCTCGGCCGCCGCGACGGGCGTGAGCCGGGCTCGCCCCGACGCCGTCACGATCGCCTACCAGGGCGACGGCGACCTCGGCGCGATCGGCTTCAACAACGCCTTCCAGGCCGCCTCCCGCGGCGAGAAGTTCGGCTGCATCTTCATCAACAACTCCCTCTACGGCATGACCGGCGGACAGATGGCCCCCACCACGCTGGAGGGCGAGAAGACCACCACCACGCCGTTCGGACGCGATCCGGCCCTTACGGGCCACCCGCTCCACGTGTGCGAGGTGTTCAACCAGCTCCAGGCACCCGTCTACATCGCGCGCGTCTCGGTGGCCGATACGAAGCGCATCATGCAGTGCAAGCAGGCAATCAAACGCCTCTTCGAAATCCAGCGCGACCACAAGGGCTACGCGCTCCTCGAAATCCTCGCGCCGTGTCCCACCAACTTCCGCATGGACCCGCTCAAGGCGGCCGAGTTCTGCAAGAACGAGATGGAGGCCGAGTTCCCGCTTGGCACCTTCCGCGACGTGGATAAGGGCGTGACGCCTGAGGCAATTGGCGCGCAGCACCAGGCCAGCGCCGCACTGGAAGTGAAGTCCGTGCCGCAGGTCGCCTCGTGCGCGGAGCTGTTCGGCGTGTCGGACGGCGTGGACGCGCCGCCGGCGGAGGACGATCCCTCCGTGCCGGAGCGCCGCTTCAAGTTCGCGGGCTACGGCGGGCAGGGAATTCTCTCGCTCGGCATCTGCGTGGCGGAGGCCGCGCGTCTTGAAAAGCGCCATACGCTGTGGTTCCCGTCCTACGGACCGGAACAGCGCGGCGGGTCGGCGTCCTGCTCGGTGGTCGTGAGCGGCACGCCCATCGGTTCGCCCACGGTGGAGCATCCCGACGTGCTCGTGTGCATGAACCAGCCGTCGTACGAGCGGTTCGTGGGCGATGTGAAGAAGGGCGGCATCGTGATTGTGGACGCCTCCGTGCCGATTACGAAGCAGCCGCCCGAAGGCGTGAAGCTCTATCAGGTGCCCGCCATCCAGATGGCAGAGGACTTCGGCGTGCCCAAGGCCGCCAACACGATGATGCTCGCCGCACTTCGCGCGTTCAAGGCCACCGGCCTCGACGACGCGCACCTTGAGACGGCGCTCTGCGCGAGCTTCAAGAAGAAACCTCAGCTTGTAGAGAAGAACCGCGATCTCCTCCATCGTGCGGAGGCCGCGCTTCTGAACAACTGAACAACGCAAACCAAGAAAGGAACCCGACAATGAAAAGTCCCCTGAACATCCTCTCCGCCCTTGCGCTCGCCTCTGCGGCGCTGACGGTTCTCCCTGCCTGCAAGGCCGTTCCTAAGGACGCCACGCCTGCGGAGCCGACCCCTGCGGTGGCTGAGGCTCCTGCCGAGACGAGCCACACCTGGTTCGCGAAGAAGGGCCAACGCCGCCGTGCGAAGGCAGCGACGCCCGCGCCGACCGCAGTGGCCGAGCCGGTCGACACCGAACTCCAGACCGTGATCGTGACGGGCTATTGCAGCTGCCCGAAGTGCTGCGGCGCAAAAGCCGGCGGTCTCACGGCGACCGGCACGAAGGCCCAGCTCGGCACGATTGCGGCTGATCCGTCAATTTTCCCGTTCGGCACGCAGCTGAACGTTCCCGGGTACGGCGAGGGCGTGGTGGAGGATACCGGCTCCCGCGTGAAGGGTTTCCACATCGACGTGTGGTTCCCGACCCACGCCCAGGCGCAGGCCTGGGGTAGCCGCGAGATGTACGTGGCACAGCCGTCCCGGTAAGGGAAAACGCGCGGTCGCACCGGTCTGGCAGGAACAACACGAGGAGAATCACATGAACGAGAAAATCATGCTGGCGGCGCTGGCCGCCTGTCTCGCCGGATTCGCCGGTGCGGCCAACGGGAGGGCCGCGCTTGTCGCGGCCAATAAGGGGGACGACTTCCTTCTCCAGACAAAATCGACCGCCCTCGCCCTCCGCCGCGAAAACGGCGCGTGGAACGTGGCCCACTACGGCGCGCGTGTGGAGTCGGCGGCAGACGTCGCGGCCCTCGCGTGGAACCGCTGGACGGGCGGACACAAGTACGAGCAGCGGCGTCCGGCCGCCTACGCGGCCTACGGCGGTGATCGTGTAAACGGCTATAGTTTCAACAAGTGGGGCGGCTTGCAGGTGACGCACGCGGACGGCAACCTCTCGCTCACCCTCGTGGGCGAGGAGGCCCGGACCGTCCCCGACGCGCCGGGCGTCACGCACCTCGTGCTGAAGCAGCGCGACAGCGTCCATCCGTTCTTCGTCACGCAGCATTTCCGCGCCTTCGAGGCGTGCGACGTGATCGAGACGTGGGTGGAGCTGGAGAACGGCGAGAAGGGCGCAGTGCGGCTCGGCCGCATGGACTCCTTCGCGATGGACTTCCCGCTCCTCGCGGACGCGTTCCGGTTCCAGTACGCGACGGGACAGTGGGGCGTCGAGGCGCAGCTGCGCGAGACGCCCGTCGAACGCGGGCAGACCGTCACGATCGGCTCCCGAAGCGGCGTGCGCGACGCTTTCGGTAACAACGCGAGCTTCATGCTCACCGTCGGCGCGGCGTCCACCGAGACGACCGGGCGCGTGATCGGCGGCGTCCTCTGCTGGTCCGGTACCTGGAACATCAGCGTGCAGCGCGATCCGTGCGACTTCGTCGAGATTCGCGCGGGGGCGGACACCTCCGCCGGCGCATACGTGCTCGACGCGGGCAAGTCAATCACGCTTCCGAAGTTCGCGTTCACCTACTCCGATTCGGGCAAGGGCCAGGTTTCCCGCAACATCCACCGCTGGGCGCGCGACTGGCAGATGCCCGCCGGACACAAGCTGCGCCCCGTGCTGCTCAACAGCTGGGAAGGCAGCTACTTCAGCTTCACCGAACAGGTGCTGCACGACATGATGGACGGCGTGAAGGAAATGGGCGGCGAACTGTTCGTCCTGGATGACGGCTGGTTCGGTACGGGCAAGTACGCACGCGACAACGTCCATCGCGACAAGGTTGGCCTCGGCGACTGGGTGGTGAATCCCGAGAAACTGCCGAACGGCCTCGTGGGCCTCAGCGACGAGGCGAAGAAGCGCGGACTCAAGTTCGGCTTCTGGGTGGAGCCCGAGATGGTGAACACCAACAGCTGGATTTTCGAGGCGCATCCCGACTGGGTGATCCGCGAGGAGGGGCGTCCCGTGAACGTGGGGCGCGGCGGTTCGCAGACCGTGCTTGACTACTCCAACCCGGCCGTGCGCGACAACATCTTCGGCCAGCTCGACGCACTCTACGCGAAGATCCCCGACCTTTCCTACATCAAGTGGGACGCGAACGCCGACTTCTTCAACATGGGCTCCACCTATCTCGACGCGGCGCACCAGGCGAACCTGCCGTTCGACTACACCGTGGGCCTCTACGACCTGCTCGCGAAGCTCCGCGCCAAGTATCCGCAGGTGGACATCCAGGCCTGTTCCTCCGGCGGCGGGCGCGTGGACTACGGTTTCCTGCGCTATGCGGACGAGGTCTGGGCCTCGGACGACACCGATGCGCGCGAGCGCGTGTTCATCCAGTGGGGCGAAGGCCAGTTCTTCCCCGCCTGCGCGATTGCCGCACATGTGACGGACGTGCCGAATCACCAGACCAAGCGCATCACGCCGCTCAAGTTCCGCTTCGACGTGGCGATGAGCGCGCGCCTCGGCTTCGAGCTGCATCCGAAGAACATGTCCGCCGAGGACCTCGCCTTCGCGAAGAAGTGCGTCTCCGCCTACAAGCGCATCCGCCCGACCGTGCAGCAGGGCGACCTCTACCGCCTCGTCTCGCCCTACGGCAACAAGTATGCGTCGCTCATGTACGTGAACGGCGACGCCTCGCACGCGGTCGTGTTCCTCTGGGGACTCGCGCGCGGCGTGATGAGCGACTACGTGCCGCCGCTCGCGTTGCAGGGCCTCGACGCAGGCAAATCGTATACGGTGAAGGAGATCAATGTCGTCAAGGACAAGCACAGCCGCGTGAACGGCAAGACGCTGAGCGGCAAGACGCTCATGGCGATGGGCTTGCCCGTGCGTCTGCGCGGCGACTACGACTCCGCCGTGTTTGAACTGACCGCAAAGTGAAGAAGGGAAGGGGAACGAGATGGAACAGACTGTCCTAAGGTACTTGAAAGTGATCGGGTCGTGGCGCGACGTGGCGGACGCCGCACGCACCACAATCCGCATGGGCGCAGGCACGAAGGAGCCGACGTCCGCATGGAAGCGCCGGATTCTCCTTGCGGAACACTCGCCGATCCGCAAGCTACTCGTGTCGTGGAAGTGGGGCAACCTGCCCTACTGGGTGAGCGTCCACTTCGTGCGCCACAAGTACGGGATCGAGCATTTCGTCTCCACGCAGCGCACGGACCGCACGGGCGAGGACCGCACGGTGAAGCAGCAGGACGCGCCCGTGGAGCACGAGTGCTTTGCGAACGCGGCCGAGCTGATGTTCATCAGCCGCCGCCGTCTCTGTTCGCAGGCGTCGCCCGAGACGCGCGCCGCGTGGAAGATGGTGATCGACGCGCTCGCGGAGAAGGAGCCGGAACTCGCCTCGTGCTGCGTGCCCGAGTGCGTGTACCGCGGGTTCTGTCCCGAATTCAAGAGCTGCGGCTATGTCGACACGCCCGCCTACGCGGAAGCCGTGAAGCGCTATCGCGGGTAATAGACGGTGGAAGAGCGCCTCCAGAACGTGCTGTCGCACCGCGGGGTGGCCTCGCGCCGCCACGCGGCGGAGATCATCGCCGCCGGTCGCGTGACGGTGGACGGACGCGTCGTCACGGAACCCGGCGCGCGCGTGGACCCCGCGGCGGTGCGCATCACAGTGGACGGTCGGCCTCTCGACGTGGTCGAGGAGACGACGCGCACGATCATGATGTACAAGCCGGCAGGCGTTCTTTCCACGCTCTCCGACCCGTTCGGCGGGCGTACCGTGGCGGATCTCCTGCGCGGAAAGGTACGCGAGCGCCTTGTGCCGGTGGGGCGTCTTGACAAGGACAGCGAAGGACTACTCCTCCTCTCCAACGACGGCGCGCTCGTGAACCGTCTCACGCATCCGCGTTTCGAGCACGAGAAGATTTACATCGTGCGCGCGGCCGGACGCTGGAGCGACGAGAAACTGCGCGTGCTGCGCGGTCCCGTGGAAATGCCGGACGGCTACGTGACGCGTCCCGTGCCCGTGGAGGTCGTGCGCCTCGGCGACGACAACGTACACGTGCTCTGCTTCCACCTGCGCGAAGGGCGCAAACGCCAGATTCGCTACATGTGCAGCGCGGCGCACCTCGTGGTGCTGTCGCTCAAGCGCGTCGCCATCGGCGCGCTGCGTCTGCCCGATGACCTCAAGCCAGGCGAGTGGCGCGACCTTTCATCTGCCGAGATTGAAGCGGCACAGTCTATACGGACAAAAAAGTAACACCCCCAAAAAGGAAACAGTACAATGAAGCTGAAGAAACTCGAAGGACTCATCGCCGCCGCGCATACGGCGTTCAACGCCGACGGCAGCGTGAATTACGACGTCATCCCGAAGCAGGCCGCGATGCTCATCAAGCAGAAGGTCACGGGTGTGTACGTGAGCGGCACGACCGGCGAGGGCGTGCACTGCTCCACCGAGGAGCGCAAGCGCGTGATGGACGCGTGGGTGAAGGCCGCCAAGGGCAAGCTCTTCCTCATCGCCCACGTCGGCTCGCTCTCGCTCCCCGACACGCAGGAGCTCGCGAAGTACGCGCAGGAGGTCGGCATGGACGCGACGAGCATCGTGCCGCCGTGCTTCTTCCGTCCCGGCTCCATCCAGGGCCTCATCGACTACATCAACGAGGCGCTCAAGTACGCGCAGAAGCTGCCGTTCTACTACTACCACACCTCGATGAGCGGCGTGACCTTCGACATGGAGGCGTTCCTGAAGGCCGCCGACGGCAAGATCAAGAACCTCGCCGGCATCAAGTTCAACTACCCCGACCTCTACATGTACCAGCGCTGCATCCGCGCGTGCGGCGGCAAGTACGACATCACGTGGGGCATCGACGAGTGGTTCGCGGGCGCCGTTGCGCTCGGCGCGAAGTCCGCCATCGGCTCGACGTACAACTACTCCGCCGGACTCTACTACAAGATCTGGGACGCCGTCAAGAAGGGCGACCTCAAAACGAGCGAGAAGTACATGAAGAAGGTGTGCGACATTGTCGACATCCTCGTGGAGTTCGGCGGCGTCGCGGCCGGCAAGGCGATGTGCGCGGTCCATGGCGTCGACCTCGGCACGGTGCGCGTGCCGCTCAAAGCCCTCACCGACGCGCAGAAGGCGGACATCGTCAAGCGTCTCAAGAAGATCGGCTACAAGTGATCCGGTAATTGTTCACAAATCTCAAATGACACAATTGTTCACAAATGACAAATAAAAACTATTGGGACAAGTGGGCCAAGACCTACAAGAACGAGCTCCTGTGCAACGTGATGCCGTTCTGGATGAAGCACGGCTGGGACCGCAAGAACGGCGGCGTCTATACGTGCGTCGACCGCGACGGCTCGCTGATGGACTCGACGAAAAGCGTCTGGTTCCAGGGCCGCTTCGGATGGATGACGGCCTACGCCTACAACCACGTGGAGAAGAACCCCGAATGGCTGGAGGCGTCGAAGAGCTGCTGCGAGTTCCTTGAAAAGCACTGCTTTGCCAAGGACGGGCGCGCCTACTTCGCCGTGACGGCGGAGGGCGTGGGCCTCCAGAAGCGCCGCTACGTGTTCTCCGAGTGCTTCGCCGCGATCGCCTACGCGGAATACTCGCTCGCGAGCGGCGACAAGGCGTGGGCGAAGAAGGCGGTCGCGCTCTTCAAGCGCATCCGCAAGTTCGTCGCCAATCCGAAGAAGTGGATGCCGTCCAAGTTCGAGCCCGTCGTGCAGTGTCAGGGGCACTCCCTCACGATGATTCTCATCAACGTGGCGATGGTGCTGAAGCAGATCTCGGACGATCCCGTGCTCGACCAGCAGATCACCGAGTCGATCGACCTCCTCACGAAGTACTTCATCCACCCGGAGTTCAAGGCGCTCCTCGAGACGGTCGGACCCAACGGCGAGTTCATCGACACGCTCGCGGGCCGCGTGATCAACCCCGGACACTGCATCGAGACGAGCTGGTTCCTTATGGACGTCGCCGTGGCGCGCAAGGACAAGGCGCTCCTCAAGACCGCGCTCAAGATCCTCGACTGGTCGTGGGACTGGGGCTGGGACAAGAAGTACGGCGGCATCATTTCCTTCAAGGACTGCCGCAACCTCCCGCCGCAGTGCTACGAGCAGGACATGAAGTTCTGGTGGCCGCAGTGCGAGACGATCATCGCGTCCGCCTATGCCTACAAGCTGACGGGCGACGCCAAGTACATGAAGTGGCACAAGCTCGCCTCCGAATGGGCGTGGAAGCACCTGAAGGACCGCAAGTACCCCGAATGGTACGGTTACCTCCACCGCGATGGCACGGTGGCGCAGCCCGCGAAGGGCAACATCTTCAAGGGCCCGTTCCACATCCCGCGCATGCTCGTCAAGGCGTGGGAGATTGTTCGTGGTTAGTGATTAGTGGTTAGTGGCTCGTGGTTAACGGAAAGGGACTAGATGAATAAGAATATAGTCTGCATAGGAGCGGGGTACATCGGCGGGCCGACGATGGCGGTCATCGCCAAGATGAATCCCGACCGGAAGGTCATCGTCGTTGACATCAACGCCGAGCGGATCGCCGCATGGAATTCCGAAGACTACAGCATCCCGATCTACGAGCCCGGCCTGGTCGACGTGGTGAAGGAGGTCCGTGGCAGGAACCTCTTTTTCAGCACCGACATCAAGGGCGCCGTCCAGCAGTGCGACATCGTTTTCGTCGGCGTAAACACGCCGACGAAGATGTTCGGACGCGGCTCGGGGCGCGCGAGTGACCTCCAGTACTGGGAAGCGACGGCGCGGTCGATCAAGGAGTACGCGAACGGCGACAAGGTCGTTGTCGAGAAGTCCACGCTGCCGGTCAGGACCGCTGCCGCGATGGAGGCGATCCTGAACGACCATGCGTCGTATAGCTTCACGGTGCTGAGCAATCCCGAATTCCTGGCGGAAGGAACGGCGATCAAGGACCTGTTGGAGCCCGACAGGGTCTTGATCGGCGGCCCCGAGACCGAGGAGGGGCACCGCGCGCTTGAGGCGGTGGTGGACATCTACGCGGCATGGGTTCCGAGGGAGAGGATACTCACCACGAATGTCTGGTCCGCCGAATTGACGAAGCTTGCCGCAAACGCCTTCCTCGCCCAGCGTGTCTCGTCCATAAACGCGATTGCGGGCCTGTGCGAGGCGACGGGCGCGGACGTCGACGAGGTGGCACGGGTCGTCGGCGCGGACAGGCGCATCGGCCCGAAGTTCCTGAAGGCCGGTCCCGGCTTCGGCGGGAGCTGCTTCAAGAAGGACGTCCTGAACCTCGTGTACCTCTGCGAGACGTTCGGTCTCCACACGGCGGCGGAATATTGGATGGGCGTGATCAAGATGAACCAGCACCAGCAGGAGCGCATCGTCTCGCGCCTCTTCAGCGCGATGTTCAACACGCTCGCGAACAAGAAGATCGCGCTGTTCGGCTTCGCGTTCAAGGCGGACACGGGCGACACGCGCGAGACGCCGGCCGCGACCGTGGCTCGGCTGCTGGCGGAGGAGCACGTGCGCGTGACGGTGACGGACCCGAAGGCGCTGGACAACGCGCGCAGGGATCTTGCCGACTTGTCCGGTGTTGTCTACGAGGCGGACGAATACAAGGCGTCGGAAGGCGCGGACGCAATTGTCCTGATGACGGACTGGCGGCACTATCCGACGCTGGACTGGCGGAGGATTTACGATTCCATGCGCAAGCCCGCCCTCGTGTTCGACACGCGCAACTGCCTTGATGCAGTGGAACTGAAGCAGATCGGTTTCCGCGTCCTGAATGTCGGAAAATGAGGAACAAACCACTACCCGTTCTACACGGCTAAAAAACAAAACGAAACAAGAAGAAAGGATGACCACATGAAAAAGATTGCCTTTATGGCTGCTTTGACGATATCTGCGGTTTGCCTCGCAGGCGAGAAGACCGTGCTCTGGAAAAACGGGGAAAAAGGAATCGCCGTCTATCGCATCCCGGCGCTCTGCACCGCGCCGAACGGCGACCTCGTGGCCGTGTGCGACGCGCGACGGGACAACATCGGCGACCTCAACGCGTTCCAGCCGATCAACATCGTCTGCCGCAGGTCGTCCGACGGCGGCAAGACGTGGACGCCGAGCGAGCCGACATGGACCTGGCCGTGGACCGATTCCGACAAATGGAGCGGCAGCGATCCCTCGTTCATTGTCGATGCCGAGGCAAAGAAGATCTTCCTTCTCTACAACGTCTGGCACTGGAAGAACCCCGACGGATCCGACCGCTGGGGGAACGTCTATCGCTTCCACGTGCAGGAGTCGTCCGACAACGGCAAGACGTGGTCGAAGCCGCGCGACATCACGAAGGACATCTCCTTCCCCGAGTGGCCGTTCGGCAAGGGACACAATGCCGGCGGATTCATCTTCATCTCCTCCGGCTCCGGCATCCAGACGAAGGACGGCACGCTCCTCCACACGCTCGTACACGTGAACGACGGCAACGCGCTCTTCGGCTCGCCTGACCACGGCAAGACGTGGAAGGCCTATGGCAAGCCCGTCAAGAAGGGCGACGAGTGCAAGGTCGTCGAACTCAAAGACGGCTCGTGGATGATCAACTCGCGCTGGCACGGCGGCGGACGTCAGATCCACGTCTCGAAGGACCGCGGCATGACGTGGGAGTCGCGCTACGACAAGACGCTCGAGGACCCGCAGTGCAACGCGCAGATCATGCGATACGGCGTGAAGCTTCTCTTCTCCAACTGCAAGAGCCCGAAGCGTCGTGCGCTTCTGCACCTGCGCGTCAGCAAGGACGACGGCGCGACGTGGAACGACGGTCTGTGCGTCGAGCCTGAGGGCGCCGGCTATTCCGACATGGCGATCCTCCCCAACGGCGACATCGGCGTGATCTACGAAGGCGCCGGCTACAACACCATCATCTTTACAACCGTTCCAGCCGCAGAGAAGGTGCGCGTCGCCTGCATCGGCGATTCGATCACCTACGGGCTTGGCCTTGCCAACCGCGAGAAAGAGTCGTACCCGGCGCAGCTACAGAAGATGCTGGACGAAAAGTTCCCCGGAAAATACGAGGTACGCAACTTCGGAAACTCCGGCCGTGGCATCTACCTCGATTCCATGCGCGGCAGCGAGAAGCGCGGTTTCAGGCACATGCCTGAACACAAAGCGGCGCTTGCGTGGAAACCCGACATCGTGATCAGCAACCTCGGCATAAACGACAACGGCGAATACATTAAGGAATACTCCGGCGGCCGGAAGCGCGGACAGTTCATTGACGACTACCTCGCGCTTCTCCTAGACTACCGCAGGGCCAATCGAAAGGTGAAGCCCTTCATCTGGACGAAGCTTTCGCCGCTTGCCGAGGGTCAGCGGTTCTACCGTAGCCCGGAGCCTTTCCTTATGCAGGCTGATCTTGAGGCGGTCGCTCAGCTGTGCGAAAGCTTTAATTGGAACAGCGGACACTGTAGCGTTGATATGCAGGAGCCACTACGGGAAAAGATGGACGAAATCTTCGCCCGCGACAAGATACATCCGAACGCCGAAGGCGCACGCATCATCGCGGAGGCGACTTTCAATGCGCTGATGGATCCTGACAACCGGAGTTGCTGCACGTGCTTTCCAAAGGTCCCGCCTTGTCCGGATTACAAGCGCGCGCACGAATACTGGCTCTGCGCCGGACAGTCCAACATGCAGAAGGGCTGGGGCGAGTTTAACGCGTCGCCCGCCGAAAAGGCGCGCGTCAAGGGCGAGCTGGAGCGGCTTGCGAAGTGCAACATCTGGTTCTGGGACTTCAACGACGGCAAGTGGAACAAGTTGACGACTCAAAATGCTTTGCGAAAGAGCGCATTCGGCGTTTCCTTCGCGATTCGGCGCGCCGAGGCGACGGGCAAGGCGATTTTCATGCTTTACGTCGCGGCTGGCGGTGCGCCGACGGAATCATTTCTTAGCGAGCAGACGATGTGCGCCATTGGCAAGGACGGCAAGCCGCTTTACCCGCATCTCGCGGCGATCGCGACGAACCGCCACCGTCTTGACCAGAACAAGGACTTCCCGTGCAAGTGGGTTGCGAGGGAGTACCCGCGCCGCAGGGGCAACAGGGAAGAGGCGTACTGGTGGCCGGTATCGAAGATGTACGACCATGGGATCAAGCCCATCAAGGATTGCGGAATCAAAGTCGATGGAATCCTGTGGTATCAGGGCGAGTCGAATGCGACCACGTGCGTTGCGCCGGATACGGCGCTTCCTTCTGATTACATTGAAGAGACGCTTCGTGCGGTCGTCGCCGAGTTGCGGGGTGACCGTAAGATTCCCTTCATCATGATGGGCCTGCCGAAGATGGGGCGGCCGTGGGAGCCGTACCGTGCCGCGCAGAAGAAAGTGTGCGAAGAGACTGGGGTTATCTATGTCGATACCTTCGGCGCAGGCCTTGGCGATATGCACGACGTGCATCCGAGGGATAAAACCGTTTTCGCGGACCTTGCGATCAAGGCACTGGAAAACCAATAAGGTAGGGCGGTCGCCCCGCGACCGCCGAACAAACAGTAGGTTAACAACAAGCAGGAGAAAAATGATGATGGTGCGCAAGTTTTTTTTGGCGGTTGCAGGGGTGATCTGCGCGGGAGCGGCGGTGGCGTCGCCCGTGGCGGTGGATTGGAAGGCGGGCGAGACCGCGCCCGCGAAGGTCGCGCGGCCTTTCGCGGGTTTTCTGCCGGATGGGCGGTTTGTGGTTGCTGGCGGCAGCGATTTCGTTGATGGGAAGAAGGTTTACCGCTCTGGCATCTATGCCCGAGAGTTGGACGGCAAGTGGTCGAAGGTCGGCGAACTGCCGCATCCCATCGCCGAAGGCGTCTGTTGCGAGACGCCATTTGGTCTTTTTTGCGCGGGCGGAACTGACGGCGAGACGGTGTTCACCAACACATTTGAGATTGTCGTCAATAAGCTCGCCGAGGATGGCCTTGATGTCTACAGGGGACTGCGGTTGCCCAAACCCGTCAAGATGGGGGCGGCTGCATATCACGACGGTCTGTTTTTCGTAATTGCGTCGAAAGACGTTTATGGTATAGACCTCAAGAGGGGTGCAAGCAGGTTTGTGAAAATAGGCGAAATGCCAGGACCTGCCCGCGAGCAGATTGTGGCGGCCGTCCAGAACGGCGACCAGAAGGAGAAGATGCTAATTGTCGCAGGTGGCTACGACAAGGAGACGAAGAAGCCGCTTAGGGATGTCTATGGAATTGTTCTTTCAAGCGTACGCATGCCGTGGAGCGAGAGCAAGGAAGGCAACCCCAAACTCAGACTTGACGATGTATACGACGATCCCGACTTTATTTCCCATCCCGCCGAAATGAAATGGAAGAAACTCGCCGACCTACCGGAGGGTGTGACCACCATCGGCGCGGCGTTTCTGCCGAGCGGACACCAGCACATACTGCTCGTCGGCGGATTCGGCGAGAAGGGGTGGATCGACCGCGCGGTGAACGGCTCGACGGAAACCGACCCCGTGAAGCTCGGATGGCAGAGGAAGATATACGCATACAACTGCGTGACCGACGCATGGTGCGAATACGGCGAGATCGCCCCTGACGACTCCCCGCGCTGCGGGGCGGCCGCGGGCATCAAGCCCGGCAAGACGCCGGGGGAATACACGATCATCATCGCGGGCGGCGAAGTCGCGCCCATGAAGCGCACGGACGCCGTGTCGATAGCGAGCTTCAGGAAGACCGGCAAGTTCGGCGCGACGGCATGGGCGGTCGTAGGAGTGTATGCCCTTTTGATGGTGGGGATGGCGGTGTACTTCATCCGCAAGAAGAAGGACGAGAACGACTACTTCCGCGGAGGAAACCGCATCCCGTGGTATGTCGCCGGAATGTCCATCTTCGCGACGATGCTCTCCTCCATCACCTTCATCGCCATCCCCACGCAGGCGTACCTCCAGGACTGGCGCTACTTCGTGATGGCGTTCTTCATCATCGGCATGGCGCCTGTCGCGATCTACTACTACCTGCCGTTCTTCTGCCGGCTCGGCATCACCTCCGCCTACGAATACCTTGAAAAACGCTTTAACCTCGGCGTGCGGCTGTTCGGCTCGGCGGCGTTTGTGGTGTTCATGGTCTGCCGCGTCGCGGTCGTGACGCTCCTCCCCGCTATTGCGCTTAACGCGGTGACGGGCATCTCCATTGACGCCTGCATCCTCATCTGCGGCGTCCTCACGATGATCTACTGCTCGCTTGGCGGTTTGGAGGCTGTCATCTGGAGCGACTTCGTGCAGGGAATCGTCCTCATGGGCGGGGCGGTCTCGGTGCTCGTGCTGCTCATCCTCAAGACCGGACCCGACGGCGCGCATTTCTCAACATTCTGGAACGTCGCCACCTCGTGCGAGAAGACGCGGATGTGGGACTTCCGCCTCCTCTTCTCCCAGCCCGTGTTCTGGGTCGTCGCAGTGCAGGGGCTCATCTCCAACCTCTCCAGCTACACGAGCGACCAGTGCGTGATCCAGCGCTACATCGCGACGCCGGACGAAAACGCGACGAAGCGCTCCCTGTGGTTCAACGGTTGCATGAGCGTTTTTGCGCAGATCGTGTTCTACGGAATTGGTACGGCGCTCTTCGCGTTCTACCGCTCGAACCCGACGGCGATGGACGTCACAATGCCCAAGGGCGACTCGGTGTTGCCAATCTTCATGGCGACGGAAATGCCACCGTGGCTCGCGGGACTCGTGATCGCGGCCGTGTTCGCGGCGACAATCTCCACGCTTTCGGCGAACCTCAGCTCCGCCTCCACGGCAGTTGTCACCGACTTCATCAAGCGCTTCAAGCCCAACATCCCCGGCAAGGCTCAGATTCGCTGCGGACAGGTCTGCACCTACGTGGTGGGCGTGGTGGGCATTTTCGCGGCGCTCACGCTCGCGCGGATGGAGTCGAGCGCGCTCTTCGACAACTTCAACAAGTACATCGCGATGCTCACGGCGGGTCTGACGGGACTCTTCTTCATGGGCGTGTTCATCCCGCGCATCAAGGGCGTTGCGGCGGTGCTGGGCCTTGCGGCGAACTACTTCGTGTGCTTCAGCTGCGAGATTCTTCATTGCGACGTGTTCGGACTCAAGTTCCACCCGTTCCTCCTCGGCGGCATAGGACTCGTCGTGTGCGTGGCGGTTGCATACATCGCGTCGTTCCTCCTTCGCGAGAAGGGGCATGACCTCGCAGGGCTCACATTGAAGACGCTTAAGAAGCCCAGCGACTCTGTGCGCTGACGCACGTTTTTGGTATAATATCCAACGATTTCCAACGAACCACGAACCACGGAAGGTCAAGATGACATACGAACAGGCCAAGACGGCATTGGAGAAGAACGGGCAGGGCCATGTCCTGCAGTTCTGGAAGAAACTCTCTGCGGCGGAACGCAAGGCGCTCCTCGCGCAGGTCGAGACGATCGACTTCAAGGAACTGGCGCGCTGCAAGGCGATGCTGTCCGGCGAAGGCGCGGCGTCCGCGAAGAAGGGCAAGCCCACGGCCCCGAAAGTGCACGAGCTGAAGGGCGCGGCCCTGAAGCGCGCCGTCGAGGCCGGCGAGAAGGAGCTCGCCGCCGGACACGTCGGCGTGCTGCTCGTCGCGGGCGGACAGGGTTCGCGTCTCGGCTTCGACGGTCCAAAGGGCGCGTACTCGATCGGCCCCGTCACGGGCGCGTCGCTCTTCTACTTCCATGCGCGCAAGATCCTCGCGCTCACCCTCCGCTACAAGACGCCCATCCCGTTCTACGTGATGACGAGCGCCGCGAACTACGCCGCCACCGTGGCGCACTTCGAGGAGAACGACTACTTCGGCCTCGACCCGGCGGACGTGATCTTCTTCAAGCAGGGCATGTGGCCCGGCATGACGCCCGACGGCAAGATCATCCTCGACGCCCCCGGCCGCATCTTCATGAGCCCCGACGGACACGGCGGCATGATCGCCGCCCTCAAGGCGAACGGCTGCTTCGACAACATGCGCGCGCGCGGCGTGAAGACGCTCTTCTACTTTCAGGTGGACAACCCGCTCGTGGAGATCGCCGACCCCGCGTTCATCGGCCTCCACACGCTTGAGAAGAGCCAGTACTCTCTCAAGCTCACCGCCAAGCGCGAGCCCACCGAGGGCCTCGGCATGGTCGTGAAGCGCGACGGGCACTTCGACATGATCGAGTACACGGAGATGACGGACGAGATGAACAACCGCCGCCGCGCGGACGGCGAGCTCTACTTCAAGTACGGATCCCCCGCGATCCACGTGTTCGACCGCGCCTTCCTTGAGAAGGAGGCCGCGAAGGCGATGCCCCTCCACCTCGCGCACAAGAAGATCCCGTGCGTGGACGATTCCGGCAAGGTCGTGAAGCCGACGGAACCGAACGGCTACAAGTTCGAGAAGTTCATCTTCGACGCGCTGGCGGACGCGAAGGGCGTCTCGTGCCTCGCGTTCGATCGCCGCGAGGAGTTTTCGCCCGTCAAGAACGCGGAGGGCAAGGACTCCCCCGCGACGTGTCAGGCCGACCTCCAGGCGAAGTGGCGTCGCCAGCTCGCCGAAGCGGGCGTGACCGTGGCCGAGGGCGTGCCCGTCGAGATCGACCCCGTCTACGCGCTCGACGCGCGCGACCTCGCCTCGACTGGTCTGCTGCTCCAGGGATGCTGACATGAAGCGGAAGTCGAAGAACGACACGCGCCCCGGCTGGGACGAGTACTTCATGGAGATCGCCCAGGTGGTCGCCAAGCGCTCGAACTGCTCGCGCCGGAAGGTGGCGGCGGTGATCACGAAGGAGAACCACCTCCTCTCCACCGGCTACAATGGCACGCCGCGCGGCGTGAAGAACTGCTTCGACGGGGGGTGTCCGCGCTGCGCGGGCAAGACGCCGAGCGGGAAGGGCCTCGACGAGTGCCTCTGCGTGCACGCCGAGCAGAACGCGATCTGCCAGGCCGCGCGCTACGGCGTGAACGTGAGCGGCGGCACGATCTACATCACGCTCTCACCCTGTCTTACGTGCGCAAAGCTCATCATCAACTCCGGCATCTCGGAAGTGGTGTACGGCGGCGACTACACGGCGTTCCTCGACACGGTGAAGGAGATGTTCCGCCAGGCCGGCGTGAAGTGCCGCAGCTTCGCGCTGAAGCCAGCGCAGTGAAGCCAAGCAAAACTCGGCAGAGCGATTTGGCATAATGGGCGGTGAGGAGGTCATACCCGTGAGACAATGGCGATGTATAAGTATGTTCGCCGGTGCAGGAGGATGTTCGCTTGGCGCAAAAAAAGCAGGAGTTGATATAGTTGGTGCCTACGAGTTTGCTGAACCGGCAATTGCTACGTATGAAAGGAATTTCGGCGCTGGAAGTTGTAGCAAAGAAGATCTTTCGACCTGTGACTTTTCTGCGTTGCGAAATCGTGTTGGGTTGTGTCGTGGCGAATTAGACCTAATGATAGGAGGGCCTCCGTGTCAGGGATTTACGACAGCTGGGAGCCGTAGGACTGGAGATCCACGCAATAATCTTGTGGAAAACTATTTTAGGGCACTTGATGTATTCTATCCAAGATGGTTCATGATGGAGAATGTTGAGGGAATCCTTACGACGGCAAACGGATGGTTTATAATTGAATGCATTCGTGCCGCAGCTCGAATCGGCTATACGCTGTTTCTCAAGAAAGTCTATATGCAAGAATATGGGATTCCACAACGGCGGAAACGAGTGGTTCTTGTTGGGAATCGCGAGGGAAAAGAGTTTTATTTTCCGCCACCTCAGCATATTGCCACCGGTGGAATCTTTCGACATGGTTCAGCAACCTTGCGTGATGTTATCGGAGACATTGAAAACTGCGATATCCCGGAAATTGGCCATGTCAGGCATGAAGAGACAGGTATTCGCTTTGAGAGGATTCATGAATTGAAAGAGGGCCAGACTATGCGTGACTTGCCAGTCTGGCTTCAACATGAGTCATTTAGGCGACGTGCGACAAGGCGCGTGTGCGACGGAACCCCTTCTGAAAAACGCGGAGGAGCCCCTGTTGGGCTTAAGAGATTAATTTATGATGAGCCTAGTTTGACTATTACAAGCGCGGCTACATCTGAATTTGTACATCCAGTTCAGGACCGGATGTTGACCGTTAGGGAATGTGCGAGGATTCAAACATTCCCTGACGATTTTCATTTTTGCGGCACAGCATCCCAGCAGATGCTTCAGATAGGAAATGCGATTCCGCCTCGATTTGCAGAGCAGATGGTGAATCAGATTGCCCTATCGGATGAGTCGCCTGCCGAAGTTTACGGGTCCGGACTGATTCGCTTTGATGTGACAAAAGCAAATGCCCAAAGTCCTGCTCTTGAGAAAACCTGCAAAGGTTTGCGGAACCTTATGCCTGGCCATTTAACACAAATGATAATGGAGTTATAGCATGACAAGACAACAACGTGAGTTTTATCATAATTTCTCGCGACATGGCTCAGGTTCAGCATCAGTTGAAATTTCACCAGTAGAAGTAGCGTTGCTGGCGCATATCGCCTATTTCGACATATTTGCTAGTCGTGAGACTTGGTTTGCCGATTGGGCGACTGAACTTATAGACAGGGACTTCTATTCAATAACGCAATCAGAAGTTTCAGCTTTGCCAGAGATTTCAGAAGACGAGTCATACGCAATCCTTGAAAAGGCAAACGTCACTGATGTCTCTAATTATGTTTATATGTACTTGAAGAACTTGGCGGCGTTGTACCGCAGAAGATTCAAGTTTTATAACATCCTCAAAGAACAGCCGTTCCCTTCGGTTGAGCAAATTGGATTGCGGTGTCTTCTTGAGTTTGGCAATTGCGACGATACGCTTTTGTTTTCTTGGATGGCGTGGCGAAAACTGATTTATGACATTGACAATAGGAGTGCGCAGGAAACCGGCTATCTTTTTGAGCCGATTATAGCAAGTTGCCTCGGCGGAGAGTCTGTCAGTCATCACGATTCTCCCGTAAAAAGGATTGCGGCCAATGGTAGGGCAAAGAATGAAGGACGGCAGATCGATTGCTATGTAAAAGAGACTCGCGAAGTTTATGAACTCAAGCTTCGCGTAACTATTGCGGCAAGTGGACAAGGCCGATTTGAGGAAGAGATGAGTTTCCCGTATGAAGTCAAAAAAGCAGGGTTGATTCCAGTGCTAATAGTTTTTGATCCCACGCCATCGCCTTTGCTGGAGAAATTGGGGAACGAGTTTCGCAGACAAGGAGGACGAGTAGCGATTGGAGATGACGCTTGGAACGAGCTAGTTGCTCGGGCTGGAACGGAAATGGGAAAGTTCATCGTCAAGTACATAAAACCGCCTATTGTTAGAATGCGATCTGTTTACAATGAACTTCCGATGGGAATCCGATTGTCTGCAACGAGATCGGAAATGGAAATCTCAGCTGAAACTGGTAGCCGTTATTCGATCATAAGGACGAGAACTGAATAAAAAGACAACATGAATGAAAGCGCCAAAACAAGCGAAAGAGCGGAGGTGATGCGGGCGGATGCGCGTGCAATGTCCATCGGCGTGAAAGTTTCCGCGACCGCTGATGCGGTGCGCGTTTTCCGCGAAGCGATTCCAATCGCCGGGGAACGCGAGGGGTTCTTCGTCCTGCCGCTTGACGCTTCGCGTCGCACGCTGTCCGCGCCGATCCTCGTTTCGCTTGGAGCGGACCATGGAACGGCCGCCGTGGATGCGGGCGAGTTGTTTCGCGAGGCGCTGAAGGTGGGCGCGGAGGCGATGATTGTCGCGCACAACCACCCATCTGGTGATTTGCGTCCGAGCGTGGCGGATAGGACTTTGACCAAGATACTTGAAGAATTGTCAACCTTGATGAACGTACGACTCATTGACCATTTGATCGAGGGTGCGGCTACGTTCAAGGATAATGCCAACCCGACGTTCGTTTCGTTGCACGAGTTTGTGGAAGGGAGTGCTAGATTATGATTGAAAGTACACTGGCAAATGAAAACGCGAATCATGATTCCGCGCGGGGCACGGCCACTATCGATACGGCTGCGGCCATCCGTCGTTACATGCAGATTCAACGTGATATTGCGCAGCTGGAGCGCGAAAAGGAACAACTCCGCGATGTGCTCGCCAAGGAACTGGAGGGGAAGGCGCCTACGAAGTGGCACACAACTGTTGACGGGAAGCCGCTTGTGGTCACGCACCAACTCAAGACGGTCGTCCGCTATGACGAACCGCTCCTCCGCGAACGTCTCGGTGAAAAATACGCAGAGATACTCGAGATCGATGGCGTCAAACTCCGGAAAAACCGTGAACTGGTCCGCCCCTTGCTCATGCCCGTTCTGGATCGTGTCGGAAGCCCTGCGGCCGCGCGCGTGGAGAACGCCATACGCACCGGCACGCTGACGGTCGATGCCTTTCGCGGCGCGTTTCAGAAAACCGTTACGCCGTACATTTCAGTCCGCATCGAGACATCGCCTCCCGTGAAACCTGTAACAGACATGCCTTTTTGAACCGTCAAACAGAGAAAGCGAGAAACAGATGAAAATCGACAGTGACATGCTCTATGGACCGTGTCCGTGCGGAAGCGGCAAGAAGTTCAAGTTCTGCTGCTGGCAGAAGTGCCGCGATTCAATCAATTCGGACATGACGCGAGCCGAAATCGTCCAGATCGTCCGTTGCGAGGCAGCACGGGCGAATCTTGCAGCATCAGATGTGAGAGGCAATGCCGTGGACGATGAAGATTGTGTTGAAGAAGAAGTGCCGAAGGGCGTGACGGTAGAGAAAGACGATGAAAGCACGTTCTTCCCGAAGCCGAAGTGGCGGATGGAATATGAACCGCGAAAGGATGGTACGCCCGAAGAGGACGCAAAGGCCATCATCGAGGGACTGGTGCGTCCGTATGCTGAACGACATTGCTCCCTTGCCGATCATGAAGATGGCGAGGATTTCGTGATCGCCGTTATGCAGATGCACCACCAAACAGGGAAAAATATCAGCATCTGTCCATCGGTGGTACTCGGAAAATACAGTCAGTTCTGGGATGTGTTGTATGCGAAGCTAAAGGAGTTTTTCACGTATTTCTGCGATGCGGTGTATGTGTGTGAGGTGAAATTTGATTCGTCCTGTGGGGGGCCGATCTTGATGCTTGATGACGGTAGTGGGCTGAAAGAAGTTATCATGGTTTCAATTCCAGATCGTTTCTCTGAGGTGGCGCAATGACCATCGGACTCGTCTCGCTCGGCTGCGCGAAAAACGCGGTGGACCTGCAGGTGATGGCCGGACATCTCCTGAAGGCCGGGCACATGCTCGCGCCCGACCCCGACTGCGCGGACGTGATCCTCGTGAACACGTGCGCGTTCATCGAGTCGGCGCGCGAGGAGGCCGTGGCCGAGATCGCGCGCGCGTGCGAGCTGAAGCGCGCGGGACGCTGCAAGGCCGTCGTTGCGGCAGGGTGCTTCGTGCAGCGCTACCGCGCCGAGGTGCTGAAGGCGTTTCCTGACTTGGACGCCGTCCTCGGCGTGGACGCGCTTGATCACATTGCCGAAGTGGTGGGGGAAGCGACGAGAGCGTCGCTTCCCCGAACGTCACGCTCCCCTCGGGGAAGCGGCGCTCTCGCCGCTTCAGGCACACCTCGGGGAAGCGGCACTCTTGCCGCGTCAGGCACACCTCGGGGAAGCGGCGCTCTCGCCGCTTCAAAAAATGCTGCTGTGCCGCCGGGCATGCCGAAGAAGGTGTTCGACCCGCCTATCCCCGCGCTGCGTCTCACGGGCGCGGCGTTCGCCTACCTCAAGGTCGCGGAAGGGTGCGCGCACCGCTGCGCGTACTGCGCAATTCCCGCGATTCGCGGGAAGTTCCGGTCGCGTCCGCTCAAGAGCATCCTCGCCGAGGCGCGTGCGCTCGTCAAAACGGGCGTGAAGGAGCTGAACATCATCGCGCAGGACCCAATGCTCTACGGCGTGGATTTCCGCGACGGCACGAACCTCGTGACGCTTCTTCGTGCGCTCGACCGCATCAAGGACGACTTTTGGGTGCGCGTGCTCTATTCATATCCGAGCGAGATTACGGACGCATTCCTCGACTGGATGAACACCTCCCCGCACGCCGTGAAATACATCGACGTGCCGCTCCAGCACACGGATCCGAAGATCCTCCAGGCGATGGCGCGCGGCTCGGCCGTGAAGGCCACGTTGGCGGCGGCGGAACGTCTACGCGCGGCGGTGCCGGACGTGACGCTGCGCACGACCGTGATGACGGGCTTCCCCGGCGAGACGCCAGCAACCTTCAAGCGAATGCTCGCGGATGTGAAGCGCATGTCGTTCGACCATCTCGGCGTGTTTGCGTTCTCGCCCGAGGAGGGGACGCCTGCCGCGACGCTGCCGCGGCGTCCGTCGCTTGCCGTGGCGGAACGCCGCGCGGGCGAGGTGATGGCGCTTCAGAAACGCATCTGGGCGGCGAAGGCGCGCAAGTGTGTCGGCAAGACGTTCCGCGCGCTGGTTGTTGCTCCAGGCGTGGCGCGCCTTGCGTCGCAGGCCCCGGACGTGGACGGCGTCGTCCATCTGCGTAGCGCGGCGGAGGTGGGCGCGTTCGTTGACGTGACAATCGAGAAGGTGCGCGGCTTCGATTTTGAGTCGAAGTGAAAAGCCTCTTATTATTGAACTACTCGTCGAGGGCTTTTGTAATTGACCCTATTATTTGGCGGCGGAGGCTATTTTCGCCAGGAGGTCGTCACGTGTGGAGGTGAACTCCGGCGCATCGGCCTTGATGTTGTTCCAGTCGATGAACGCCTGTTGGAGCGACATCAGGAATGCGCGCGTCTCGTCCTTGGACTCGAACTTGTACTCCGTGAATAGCGCTTTCTCGACGACGTCGAACATGATCTTCTGGCGCTCTTCGGGCGTGGAGGCGTCTACGTCCGAGAAGGCGTTCTGCTGGAGGTAGACCGTGTCGAGGAACTCGCTCTTCAGGTAGATTGTGAAGTCCGCGAGGCTCGTGCCTTCCTCGCCCACGACCTTCATCATCTGTCCCACCTCGTTGCCCTTGCGGAGAAGGGCGCGCGCCTTTTCGACGCGGTCGTGGTCGATGACGGACGGATAGTGGCTCCAGCTTTCGAGCGGGTCGATGGCCGGATAGCGGCGGGCGTCGGAGCGCGCACGGCTGAGGCCGTGGAAACCGCCGACGACCTTGAGCGTGGCCTGCGTGACGGGTTCGTCGAAGTTGCCGCCGGCGGGCGAAACCGTGCCGCCGATCGTGACGGAACCGACGGAGCCGTCCTTCAGCGTGACGCGTCCTGCACGCTCGTAAAACGCCGCGATGCGCGATTCGAGGTAGGCGGGGAACGCCTCTTCGCCGGGGATTTCCTCAAGGCGTCCGGAAAGTTCGCGCATGGCCTGCGCCCAACGGCTCGTGGAGTCCGCAAGCACGAGCACGTTGAGTCCCATCTGGCGGTAGTACTCGGCGAGCGTCACGGCCGTGTACACGGACGCCTCGCGGGAGGCGACCGGCATCGAGGACGTGTTGCAGATGATCACGGTGCGGTCCATGAGCTTCTTGCCCGTGCGCGGGTCGTCGAGTTCGGGGAACTCCTTCAGCATCTCCACCACCTCGCCGGCACGCTCGCCGCAGGCGGCGGAGACGACGATGTCCACCTTCGCGTAGCGCGCGGTGGTCTGCTGGAGGACTGTCTTGCCGGCGCCGAACGGGCCGGGGATGCAGTATGTACCGCCGACAGCGACGGGGAAGAACGTGTCGATCGTGCGCACGGACGTGACGAGCGGCTCCTCGGGCGCAAGGCGCTCCGTGTAGCACTTGATCGGCACCTTGACCGGCCAACGCTGCATCATCTGGACCTTTGCCTCTTTCCCGTCAGGTCCCTGAAGGGTTGCGATGTCGTCCGTCACCGTGTAATCGCCCGCCGGTGCGAGGCTCTTGACGGTCCACGCGCCCGCGAACGAGAAGGGCACCATGATCTTGTGGTGGAAGATGCCTTCGGTGACCCAGCCGAGTTCCTCGCCGGCCGTGAGGCGTGCGCCGGGCTGCGCGGTGGGATGCCAGTCCCACTTCTTCTCGCGGGGAAGTCCGGGCAGGTACATGCCGCGCTGGAGGAAGAAGCTCTTCTGCGCGTCCTCTTTCTCGACTTCGCGTGCGAGTTCGGGAAGCGGGTTCTGGAGGCCGTCGTACACCTGCGAGAGAATGCCAGGGCCGAGTTCGGCGGCGAGCAGGTTCCCGGTGAACTCCACGCGGTCGTCGACCATGAGTTCAGTCGTTGATTCAAACACCTGCATATCGCAGCGCGTGCCGCGCACGCGCACGATTTCCGCCATCAGACGCTTGTCGCCCAGCACGGCGTAGCCCACTTCGTTCTGGGCGACGGCGCCGTCGAACGCGACGGTGATCATGTTGCCGTTGACGGCGACGATTTTTCCTGTTGCTTGCATGGTGGTTATCCCTTCAGAACCGACTCGGGCGCGGACGCCGCGGTCAGACGGTTGAAAACTTCGTTGCCCGCGTCCGTCCCGAGGGCGGCGCGGCGGATGGAAATGGCGAGCCGGATCGCGTAGGTGAACGCGGCGGCGGTTGAAAGCGGGGAGGCGGCGGGCGTGAGCTCGCCGGCGGCATCCCAGCGCACCTGGTCGAGCAGGCGATCGCGCTTAGCGGGGTCCTTCTCCTGGAACGCGGCCGTGACCCGGTTCGTCCAGTAGAGGGCGCAGCCGGCGGCGGGACGGCGCCACTTGGCGGGGTCCTGTCCGGCGAGGCGCGCTCGCTCGGCGGCGGAAGCGTTGCGGAGCTGCGTCTCGAGGTCGCGCCACCGCTCGGCCACGGGATGGGCGGAGGGCGCACACGCGAGGGCGGCCTCGATGCCCGCCGTCGTCTTCTCGCCGAGCTGCTCGCGGCAGGCGGCGAGGAAGCGCTCCATCGTGAGGGGTGCGGGACCGTCCAACGCGAGCGGCGGGAGTGAGGCGATGAGGTAGTCGGCTGCCATGGCCTTACTTGAGGAGCGCGGCGAGGTCAGAACGCAGGCGCTGCGCGAGAGCCTCGGAGATGGCGGCATCGGTGAAGTCGTGCTCCACGCGGCCGTTATCGAGTTTCACGGTGAAGCCGGTGCCGGTCATTTCGTCCGCCACCACCTTCACGCCGTTCTGTGCCTGCGCGGCGAGCTCGGCGCGCAGGGCGTCCACAAGTTTCGCGGATGTGGCGACTTCGGCGCCGCTGCCGGTGACGAGCTCCTTGACGGCGGCCGCTGCGAGCGGCACCGCCTCGGTGGCGAGCGCGGCGGAGACGTCCTGCGCGAGCAGCTGCGTGAGCAACTTCGTGACGTCTTCCTTCACCTTCAACACGGTGTCCCGCGCGGCCTGGCTGATCGTCTCGCGGGCGCGCGCTGCGTATGCTTCGGCGTCCGCCTTACCTTTCGCCTCGGTGGCTGCGGCGTCTTCTTGCGCCTTCTTCACAAGCGCGTTCGCCTCTTCTTTCGCCTTCGCGACGATTGCGGCGGCTTCGGCGTTCGCCTTGTCGACGCCGTCGCGCTGGATTTTCTCCAGTAGTTGCTGTAGTTCTTCGGCCATAGTTCCTCCAGAAAAGAGGTGTAAAGTATACATTATTTTGGCCGGAAAGTCAAAGCGCCGTTTTTCAAAATTCTAGCGCGATGAGGCGTCGATGAGGCGGCAATGTGGCGGGTGGCAAGTGGCGTTTCCAGCTGGTGTCGCTGACTGAGGGGTGCCTGTTCGAGAAGTGTGTCGTATCCGAGGTCCCGTGACATTTTTTTTAATGTCAGTTGCAAGCAAAAATAACTTATGATAGAATAAACGCAACAGGCACAAATAGGATTAATGAAAAGAGTGTAGAAATGACAAACGAATACAAGAGTCTTGAAGAGGTCGCCGAGATGTTGGGCGTGACCTATCAGTTGATTTATCGATTGGTTAGGTCAGGAGAGTTGCCAGCCGTTCGGCTTGGAAGGCTTTATCGCGTGTCCGGTTCCGATCTTGAACGTTATCTGGAGCGTAGCAAGCAGTCTACTGTCGGTGGCACATGCAGCGTTTGTGGAACCTTCTACCGTTCGCAGGATTCGCTTAAGAACTTCTGCACGGAGGATGGATGTGAAGAACCTATCTGCTTTGATTGCTGGACGCGGCTTGGAGTGCGGCGCTGTGCGAAACACGCGCAACAGCAGTGATTCTAAAAAGGTCAATTAAAAAAACCTAAAGGAGTAACGAAATGGGATTCTTTTCAGACGAATGCATGGCTCTGATCGACAAGAACACGGGAGAGGCGCTTTCTGGAGCGGCACTGGAACAGGCACGGCGTGACCCCAAGTGGCCGCGCTGCGGACACAGCGTGTCGAAACGTGCCCGTTTCTGCAAGAAGTGCGGCAGCCCCGCGCCGGGCGGCTGGTGGAAATGTCCGAGCTGCAACAAGTGGATCGGCAACGACGCTTACTTTTGTCCGCATTGCAACACGCCGCTCTATCCAGAGGATCGCGTGGCGATGGCAGGCGGTGTGTGGCGAAAGGAGCCGGAATACTACGCCCAGCGCTTTGAGGTTGGCGACATCAAACGCGAACTCGTGCAGAAGCTGCAGGTGCAGGAGGGGACGGCTGCGATCCTCATGGATTCCGGCGCGGTGAGCGATGTTCTGTCGGCCGGTGCGCACGACATGGATTCTCTCTTGCGGCGCGTCAACTGGTTCGGAAATCCTCCGCCGCGGAGCGTAGTGCTCATCGACGTGGGAGAGGTAATCGTGCCGCTGCACATAGAGGCTCTTCGTACGGCGGAGCATTTCCCGATCGAGTTTTTCGGCGAGGTGATTCTGCGTTTCAAGGGTGGGCAGGACGCGGCGCGTGCCTTCACGTCGAACGTGCTCAAGTCTGAGCGCGTGTGCGCCTTCTCCGACATCGCCACGCGGCTGGAACCCGTTATCCGGGGGCCTGTGGACGAGATGTGCACGATGTCGTCGCTGGACGACCTGGTACGCGACCCGGACCGCCGCATCCGCCTGCAGGAACGCATGACGGAGCGCATCAAGGAAGACCTTGACGCCTGCGGACTTGAGGTGGTGCGCGTGTCGTCCGCCGAATTCACCGGCGACGAGTATGAGGCATACGAGCAGAAGCTGGGCGAGGTGGACGTCCAGCGCCGCGAGGCCGAATACCGCGCTGCGTTGCGCAGGCTGGTGGACAAGGAGGATATGGACAAGTACAAGGACGCCGACGCACTCCGCGCCTACAAGGAAAACATCGACCACGAGTACCGCGTCTCGCACGCCACGCGCGACCGCGAGTTTGAGCTGCTGAAGCGCGAATGGGCACACGACGACATCGTCTACCAGCGGCTTCTGGAATTGGAAAACCAGGGGCACCAGCACGAACTGGCGGATCGCGAACAGGCTCACCAGCATGGGTTCGAAGATCGCCAGGTAGACCACGACATCGCGACTGGAAGAAAGATGGACGAGTACGGTCGCGAAAAGAAGGTGGCGGACGCGCAGGCCGATACTACGGCGCAGGACCTCCATACGCAGCAGGACATCAAGGACGCGCATGGTTGGCTTGGCGTGAGGGCCGAGAAGCAGCGGCTGAACCTGGAAGCCAAGGCTGCCGACGCCGCGCGGCGGAATGGGATGGAGATCGAGCAACTGCTGGCGGACATCGAGGATCCGCAGCAGCGCGAGCAGATGTTGAAACTATACCAGATGAAGCTACAGGCCGGCATGACGCCACAGCAGATTCTGGCAACGCAGGGCAAGGACCACTACGGCCCGGAATACGAGCAGTTCGTCCAGAAGATGGCGGCCCTCTACAAGGACAATGCGGACAGAGGGGAGCGCGAGCTCGCCCGCATGTTGGCGGCGCTCCGCGTCAACATCTCGGGTAGTGTGTCCCAGGGCGTCAACTACAGCGCGAGTAGTACGCAGAGCAGCAACAACACGAACCAGAACAGGACTGACGTGAGCAGCCATCACTCCTCGTGGCAGGACCTGAACCTTCCGCAGCAATCGTAGGCTTGGCAGAGATGCGCGTGAATTGTCCATCTTGTGGCAGGCAGACGCCCCCCGGTCGCTTCTGCGAACGGTGCGGCAAGCCATTGCCCACGGCCACGCAGGAGTCGTGCGAACAGGTCGCAGCAGTGCCGCCGCCGGTACGGTCGCCCGCGCCGCCGGTACTGTCACCCGCGCCGCCGGTGCCGCGCGCGCCGACCGCACCTTCGTTGGAGATGGACACGTTCTGCATCCTCTTCGAAAGCCTGCCTGGATTTCTGCGCTTCCGCCTTAATCCCGGGACGACAGTAGAGAACGTGTCAATCTCACTCGATAATCCGCTGACGGGCGCCAGGGCTGATAGCCGGACGGTGCAGCATCTCCAGGGCACGCGTGAAATCACCGTGCAGTTGCCTGGACTGGACGCTGGGGCGTTCGTGTGGTACCTTACTCTTACTTACGAGGTTGCGGGACGCAAGCACCGCATGGAAGGCGACGTGCAGATGGTGGTGGTGCGTCCGCGCGAGGCGCAGAAGGCCGCGGATCAGCTCACCGTCACGATCACTAACAACATCAACAACGGCAACGCATCGGACGTACACGTGTCGCAGCAGGCCGTTGATGAACTGTCCAAGCTTGCGACGGCGGAGAACCCGTTCGAGGAACTGCGCCGGATCGTGCTGAGCGGGAAGCGCGTCTGGGCTGCAGTGCCGCTTGACGAAGGTGGCGCGCAGCCAACTCTGCCGACGCAGCCGCTGGCGGCGCAGTGCGACGCAATCACGCTCAACTTGGGAATGACGCGCGTCCGCTTCTTTGCCAACCGCATGGTCCGGCTCGGTCGCCAGCGCGAGGTAAACGACATTGCACTGCGCCCGCCGGAAGGCAAGCCCAGCATCCCGTACCTGTCGATGAGCAAGGCGCACTGCTGCTTTGAGCATCAAGGCGACAGGGCGATCATCTACGACGGGCAGTTCGACGCGGCTCACGTCGTTAAGCCGTCTTCGTATGGCACATTTTGGAACGGGAGGCGGATACAGTCGTCTCTTGCACTTGCGGCGGGCGACGAGGGCGAACTTTCGTTTTCAGGGGCTGGAGATGGCTTTGTGTCGCTGGGGGCGCGTGCGTGCCGCCCTGTCCGCGCGTGCGCCACGTGTCCGCACGCCAACCGCACGTGGTGCGGCGACGGGCGGCGCCCAGCGCTGATGCTGACTCGCCGCGACGGCGTAGCCGAGCGGTTCGTCGCACTGTGGAGCTGCTTCCCGCTGGAGGAGGCCGATCCGTCGTTCGAGGGCGTGGTGATCTTCCGCAAGGACGGCGGATTCGCCTGGCGTCGCGGCCGCCGGTGCGGGTGGCTAGTGCCGGGCGATACGCTGGAAACTGATTTCGGTCAGGTCAAAGTCAGTTAAAGTTAGAGGAACCATAGAGTGTGGCGGACGCCAACACCATAAAAAGAAAACATTTCACCAGAAAAGGAGAACAACAATGAAAACACTGAAACCATTGGTTCTGTGCGCGGCAACGGCGCTTTCGCTGACGCTGAGTGCGGAAACATCGCGTAGCATTTCCTACGCCATGGAGGACGCCGCCTTCCAGGCCGTCACGCGCCTGAATGCGGATGCACGTGTAGCGCATGTTAAGCGCATAGCCTTCGTGAGGCTCGCACTGCCAAAGCCGGCGCTGGCTTTCAAGATAGATACGGCCGAATCCCAGACGTTCGAGGCGGCCCTGCTCTCAGTTCCTTCGAAGTTCCAGTTCGTGGTCCACAGTTCGCACGATTCGGACTGGACGGAGATTGACCGAATCTTCGATCAGGCCGAGGATTTTGAGAGCTGGGATCCGTCCACCTGCCCCGCATTGAAAAACCTCAATCTCGCCGACACGCTGCTTCTGGCCAAGATCATCGACGGGACAATGAACGAAAAGACGGGGAAGGCGACGATCCGCATCTCTCTGCGTCTCATAGAGGTGGCCACTGCGCGTGTCCTTTGGGGAGGGAACGTGGAGGGCCTCTGGCAAGACGCAGGTCCCGAGAACCAGCAGATGACGCTTGAGGCGCGCCGCACGTTCGAGGCGGCGGCAAAGGACGCCGTGGCGAAACTCCCCGCGTCACTGGATGGCTATGGCGTGTTTCTGCTGCCATTCGACGGTCTGGCAGGACGCGCAATGACGCAGGTATTCCTCAACGCACTGACCGCCGCCGGAAGGCAGGAAAAGATTTCCGTCTACGACCTGCCTAACGGCAATGTGGCCGACCGTCAGCTTGCGCGTTTCCTGCGTGAACGTGCCGGAACGAACCAGGTGCTTGACGAGTCGATCCTCAAGAAGGTGGAAACGCACGCCAAGACAGACGGAAAGAAACTCGCCATCCTTACCGGAATGGTGACCGTGAGCAACGTCGAGCCCAAGACGCTCGTCGATCCCACCGGGTTTCTGGACGCCATTACCGCGTCCCGCACGTCGGCCAAGGCTAATCCCGTCCGCTTCAACATTATCGCGGACTTCAAGTTCCGCGACATCAACGACCGCTTCAAGGTGCTGGCGGCGGTCAACGGCGAGGGCGAGTACGTGCGCGACATAAGTCAGGAGGTCGGCGACCAGTTCAAGTCGTTCATCACCGCGCGCAACGTGTTCATCCTCGTCGGGTGCGTGCTGGGGCTCATCATCCTGTTCCTCATCATCGGCCGCATGACGCGCGTGCGCTGAAAAAGCCAGTATCGACCAATGAACTTAGCAAGGAGAAAACCATGAAAAAGATTCTGATTGCTTCATTGTCAGCCGCCGCTTTTGCGGGGTGCGTGACGTCGTACAACGAGCCGCCGCCCCCGCAGCAGCCGCGGACGATTCCACAGGAAAACGTGAGAATTGACGCTCCCAAGGTGAGCGTGCCGACGGCGCCGCAACAGGTCGTCACGCCTCCGGCTGCCCCGCAGGCTCGGAAGGTCGCCAGTTGGGCTGAAAAGCCGCTGCGAGTGCTCGTGAGCCTGGACGACGGTCAGGCGGCCGAGAGTCCGTCAACCTATAAGCGTACCATCCAGACAAATCTGGAAGGGGGGCTGGCGCGCACCGGCTACCGCGTGGTCTACGCGAAGCCGGCCGAGATACTCGTCTACGGCACACTGCGCGCACGCAAGGTCAATACCCGCGGAACGCGCGTAGCCTGGACCGGCGAGGCCGACATGGAGGTCACCCGCGCGCCCGAGGTGAACGTCATCAACGGGCAGAAGATGGTGGACGTCGTCGCCAAGCGCCGCTTCGACGCGAAGAGCGGCGACGCGCGAACGGACCCCGACGCCCAGAAAATCCTTGGCGACCGTCTGGCCAGCAGCCTGACGGGCTTCGCGCAGGACGGCGTTCGCAAAGTGGGCGGCACGATGCGCAGCTGCTCGCTCACCGTTGCCAACGCCTGGCAGCCTCAGGACGCGCCCGGCTATCCGACGCTCTTCACGCAGCGCGTCTCGGCCATGCCCGGCGTGTATGCCTGCTCAATCATCACCACGGACAACGCTGCGCGTTGCTTCTCCGCGGAAGTCATCTATGACTCCGCCGCCTACCCGGACGGTTTCATAAACCGTCTTTACCTCGACCCCGAACTGAGGATCGTCCGCTGACGGCGCGACGGCCATTGAACAAAGAAAGGAATCATGCCATGAAGAAGTTGATAGCCGTTTCATTGCTGTTGGGCGCGTGTGCGTCCTTTGCCCAGCCGCGCAGCGTAGTGCGCCCTGGCGACCCCGGCCTCGTGCGCGAGGCGCCGCCACCGCCGCTCGTCCAGCCGCACCCTGACCGTCCGGCACCTCCCGGCCCATTGCATTTCCGCACGCCGTTCGCCGTGAATTTCCTCGGGCTTTCGTTCCCGTGGGACGAGCCGCTTGAGATATACGGACTTCGCCTCAATCTGACAGTGCCGTTCGCCTCTGCCGGACACGACATCGTATACGGCTTCGACATCGGGCTTTCCGGCGAGACGGTCCATGACGTTGGCGGCCTCGCGGTGAACGTGTTCGACAACATTTCTGAGTCGTTCACCGGAGTGGAGGTCGCCCTCGTGAATTCGGTGACCGAGCTGCACGGACTGCAGATCGGCCTCTTCAACCAGGCGAAGGGCGGGCGCGGACTCCAGATCGGCCTGTGGAACCAGTCCGATTTCCTAAGCTGTCCGATCATCGGCATCGCTCGCTGATTTTCGGTGTTCTCGGAAAGGCATGACGCATGAACAGGAAAGAGGAACTCCAGCGCCTTCATAGGCAAAGCCTCGAGGCGAACGGACACGGCAATCCGCAGCGTGCGCTGCGTGACGGCGTACCGCCATCCCGGCGGCGCGGCGGCGGTTGGCTGTTGATCGTCGCCCTGCTGGTCGCGGCGGGCGTCGGCGGATGGTTCGCGCGCAAACCCGTAATGGAATGGTTGGGGCGGCCAGCGGACTCGCCCGTGCCGTCCGCTGGCGCACCTTCCGTAGGTGAAAAGTTGGCCAAGGATGGCGCGGTGAAGGTCTCGCCCGCGCAGATCAAGTCGTACATCACGCCGTCCGATGCCGAAATGGAGCAGCTCTATCGCTACGTAGTCACCGCGCCGTTCGTGGCCGAGAATCTCCAGTACAGCGAACGGCTGAAGGGGATTCCATTCGTATACATCGCCACCAACGACGTGGTGAACGCCGCAGCCGGTCGTAGATTCGTCAAGAAGGGCGACGAAAAGGGCATCGCCTTCCACACGGTGTTCTTCGGCGGTGCAGCGCGCTACGCCCGGCTTGTTGGTCTTGCGGCGGCGCTCCAGGAAGCGGGGCACAAGGACATGCTCAAGAAGTTTATCGCCGCCATGCCGCGCAGTTTCTGTTCGCGCTGTGCGGAGGACGACTGCATTGCGTTCATCTCCGCAAACGGGCTCGCTCCCGCCATCGTGGACGAGAAGATACGCCAGAAGGCCGTGTCGTATTCGTCAGGCACGATCGTGAGCGTGCTCGCGCACGAGTGCGGACACCATTCTCTCGGACATCTCCTTGCGTTCAGGGAGAAGAAGAATCTCGAAATCGACCGCAACGAGGAACGCGAGGCCGACTCATTTGCGTCGTCGGTGATCAGTGCAAGCCCGTTTGGCGAATATATTTTCGCCGGTACGCTCTTCTGGCACTACGCCATGGCCATGCAGAGTGACGCAGACTCCGACCTCGCGAGCAACCACCCGCTCTCCCGCGAGCGGTTCGAGAACTTCGTGCGCTCCAATTCCGAAAAGGCCGCCGCGATGGGCATCACGCTGACGAAGTAGGTCGGTGTTGGGAGGAATGCGCAAATGAATCGAATGGAGGAGTTTCGAGAGCAGATGGCTGCGAGGATGGCCGCACTTCGCACAGGCTGCGCAGGTGGCCAGGGTGCTTCCGGAGGCGCGACCGCAGAGCGGATGAATGCGGGCGGACTGGCTGTAGCCTACCTGACGCCAACTCTCGAGGAGTTTACCCAGTGGTTGGATGCCGTGCGCAGTTCGCCGCACGTGAGGATGAACGAAAGCTACAGGGCGGCTGCGGACAAGGTGCGGTTCAGCTACCTGTACGACGATGACCAGATCAATGCTTTTGCCGCACGTGCCGAACAGGGAGATGGCTTCCACATAGCCTTCTACGGCGGTGCGGTACGCTTCTCGCGCCTTGCTTCGCTTGCCGTGGCAGTGGATATGTGCGGGCGACCTGGCACGGCGGCTCGGTTCGCCAAGTCTATTGACACTGGAGGCCGCATGTCGCGCGCTGCGTCGCTGGCGCTAATGTCGGAGTGCGGGCTTGAAGAAACTTTTGCGCTTACCGGCGTGCGCACGAAGGCGCAGGCGGTCTCCGCCGGCATGATCATCGGCATCCTTGCTCACGAGATGGGGCACGTGTGCCTGGGCCATGTCATGGGGCCAAGTTACTACGATTCGAACCATGAAATCGCCCGCAACCACGAGCGCGAGGCTGATTCCTTTGCTTCCTCGATCACTGCTGCGACGCCATTCGGTGAATACGTGTACGAGGGAATGCTGTTCTGGCACTATGTGCTGGCGCAGCAACAGGGGGTGGAGGCCGTTGAATCAACCCATCCGCTTGAGCGTGAGCGCCTGGAGAACCTTATTCGCGCCAATTCGTCCAAAGCTTCCGCTCTTGGCATTGCCATGCCTAGATGACCTGTCTTTGCGCCTGCCGAGATTTTCGGCTTGCGGGAGGAGGGGGAATTATGGTATTATGCTACCAATTCAACTGGACAAGGATTAGCCTTCAACGGTTTGAACGAGGATAAAGCCATGGAAAAAGTTATTTGCAGCATCCGTAGAGGATTGGTGGCGGCTTTTGTGGTCGCGGCGAGCGCGTCACTTCCGCTGTTTGCCGATACCTGGTTTGACGCGGGGATCCCGTCGTATACGTCGTGGCCCGACGACGACAGCGCATACGAGGTGCCGGGCGTGGGCGTGTGGACGAACACGGCCAGCGCGGAACTTGGAAGTTCTGCGGGGCAGACATGGTTGTCCGTTTAAGGCACGTCCCCGCTCATCGCGGACCAGACGATCAAGGGTTCCGTGACCGTCGTCGAGAAGGGCGAGGGCTCCATTTACATGGGCATCATGAAGGATCCGGACGGCGCGACCAATATTTGGCGCGAGCTGTCCGGCGCGACGCCTGACCTCGCCAACTCGGTTGAGTTGAGGGTGTCCCTGCGCAACTACAACGGCGAGCGGCAGGTGAGGTACGCGGTCGGCAACACGGTTCTCACCTCGTCGTACGGCGAATGGGCGCCCACGGCCTACACTGGCTCCTCCGACGACGTGACGTCCGCCGGCATGGTGGGCAACGGCGACCTCTTCAACCTCGCGGCGGAGACAGTCGTCGTCCGGGTCAAGTCCCCGCTCACGATTCCCGACATAGACGGCATGAGCGTCGTCTCTGTCAAGGTGGACGGCGTGGAGGTGTCGCCCGAAGCAAATGGCACGTACCTCGTTCCCGAAGGCGCATACGTGGCCGTCACGTTCGCGCCGGACGCGGGTAAGTACCTTGACTTCCGCACGATGGTGTTCCAGATGGGCGACAGCGCGATGACGCTGCCCGTGGCGGGCAGGCCGTCTGTCGTCCCGCCCTCCAGCTTCCTCTTCATCAACGAGGTCATGGCCTCGAACGGCGAGACGGCCGCGACGGTGAACGGCGGCGCGGAGCTCGACTGGGTCGAGCTGCGCAACGACAACGACGACGACATCGACGTGACGGGCTGGTACATGTACGACGACGCCACGAAGCCGAACAAGTGGGTACAGATCGAGGGCTCGTGCGTCGTGCCCGGGCACGGCTACAAGCTCGTGTGGTGCGACAAGAGCTACACCAACTGGGCCGCGGGCGAGGCCCACGCCAAGTTCGGTGTCGGCAAGAGCGACAGCACGGTCGTCCTCGCCAGCTCCAACAGCGTGGACGCGATCGTCGCGACGCTGGCCCTGCCGCCGCAGATGAAGGACGTCTCGTACGGACGCGGCAACCGCGAGAAGACGATCCTCGGCAAGCTTGACGCCGCGCAGTGGCGCGTCGGCAACGGCGAATGGCAGGCGGCGTCCGGCCCGGTCGGCATGCCGGGTGCGGCCACGGGCGGCTTCACTGTCAAGTCCTACCAGCTGAACAAGGACGCCTGCGCGAACATCCCCGCCGTCGAGGGCGCGCTCGCGAGCGGAAGGTACAGCCCGAAGACGACGCTCGCCGGCGTGCAGACGGTCGCCTACAAGAATGCGTCCGGCACTGTTTCGTCCGAGTTCAGCTCGAGCTACAGGTCCGTTTCCGAGGTCGGCATGGCCGACAACGGCACCTACTACGCGATTCTCGTCGAGGGCGTCGTCAACATCCCGCGCGCCGGCAGCTGGACGTTCAGCGTCGGCTCGGACGACGGCTTCTCGCTCGAGGCGTGGAACGAGAAGTACCACTTCCAGTCCGAGTACACGGGCGCGCGCGGCTACGGACAGACCCCGGCCATCTTCCGCGTCCAGGAGCCGGGCGCATACAACGTGAGACTCCTCTACTTCCAGGCGACGGGCGGCGCGGCGCTCGACTTCTGCGTGAAGGAGGGCGAGTTCGAGGACTACGAGAACTTCACGCTCGACGGATTCAGTCTCGTCGGCACGGCCGCGAGCGGCGTCACCCACGCCGGCGCGTGGGCGGGACACGTCTCGACGGACGTCTCCGCCGCGATGCTCAACGTCACAAACGCGCTTGACTGGAAGGCGACGTTCACGCTCGACGCGGCGCCGGCGTCGGACGACGCCTTCAGGCTGAAGGTGCGCTACGCCGACGGCTTCACGGCGAAGGTCAACGGCACGGTCGTGACGAACGCCCTGGTCGAAGAGGCGCGTGCGCTTGCAGACGCGCTGACGCCCGTCGTGATCCCCATCCCGTCGGGACTTCTCAATGTGGGCGACAACATCCTTGAGATCACCGCCGTCAACGACGCCGCGAGCGATCCGGACTTCCTGCTCTCGGCCGAGGTCTCGGTCACGAAGTCCGCCGAGGAGCTCGTGTTCTTCCGCGAGCCCACGCCGGGCGCGAAGAATACGTCGGCCGGCTACGGCCCCGCGTCCCCGAAGGTGTCGTTCAGCGTGCCGCACGGCTACAAGACGGCGGCGTTCGACCTGACGCTCTCCTGCGCGGACGATCCCACGGCGGCGATCTACTACACGCTCGACGGCACGTCGCCCACCACGTCCTCCACGCCCTACACGGGTCCGATCCACATCGCGTCCACCACGTGCATCCGCGCGGCGGTTCCGCAGGAGGGGAGCGTGATCCAGCAGGACGCCGCGGCGACGTACCTCTTCCTCGACGACATCCTCCAGCAGACGAGCGGCGTCGTGCCGGCGGGCTTCCCCTCGACCACGATCAACAGCCAGGTCATGCGCTACGGCATGAACCAGAGCGTCGTGAACGGCGCAGACCGCGACCGGTTGCTCCGCGGCTTCACGAACTCCGTCTCCACTATCTCGCTCGTCATCGATCCGCACAACCTCTTCGACCCCGTCGAGGGCATCTACGTGAACGCAAAGGCGTGCGACGGGCGCGAATGGGAGCGCACCACGATGGTGGAGCAGATCGACCCGACGAACGATGCCAACGGCTTCTCCACGGCGGGCGGCATCCGCATCCGCGGCGCGTTCAGCCGCAACCCGCAGTACCCGAAGCACTCGCTCCGTCTCTTCTTCCGCAACGACTACGGCGACGGGCCGCTTGAGTTCCCGCTCTTCGGCGACGAGGGCGCAAGCAAGTTCAAGAAGGTCGACCTGCGCACGTCGCAGAACTACGCCTGGGCGAACGGAACCGACAGCACCTACAAGAAGGACACGTTCATCCACGAGGTGTTCGCGCGCGACACGCAGCGCGACATGGGCGAGCTCTACACGCGGAGCCGCTACTACAACCTCTTCATCAACGGACACTACTGGGGTCTCTACCAGACGCAGGAGCGTGGCGACGAGGACTACGCCGAGACGTACAACGGCGGCGACGCCGACCTCTATGACGTCATCAAGACCTCGCAGCCCGGATACGTGACCGGCGCCTCCGAGGGCACGATCGACGCCTGGGAGGCGCTCTGGAACATGGCGGTGAACGAGGGCTTCTCCGGCGCGTACTCGAACAACTACCGCAAGGCGATGGGACAGAACCCGGACGGCTCGCGCAATCCCGAGTACCCGGTGTACCTCAACCCGACCAACCTGATGGACTACGTCATCAACTTCCACTACATGGTTGACTACGATTCGCCCGCCGCCTCGAGCAAGGCGAACAACCTCTACGCCGTGCGCGACCGCGACGACAACGACGACGGACTCAAGTCGCAGGGCTTCTACTTCCTGCGCCACGACGCGGAGCACACCATGGGCAAACACGCCAATTCCGAGGCCAAGGACGATCCGACGTTGTACGGTACCGAGGGGACCCACGCCAACTTCAAGAAGCTGGATGCGTTCAACCCGGCGGAGCTCCACTACAAGCTCTGCGCCAACCCGGAATACAAGATGGCGTTCGCGGACAGGTTCTACAAGCACTGCCTCGCGCATGGCGGCGCGCTTACCGTCCCCGAGGCGACAAAGCGTTTCCAGAGCCGCATGGCGGAGATCGACGACGTGATCGTGTGCGAGTCCGCGCGCTGGGCGACGGCCGGGCAGACGCGCCAGACGTGGCTGAGCGCCTGCGGCGACTGCTTCACCTTCATCACGAACCGCATGCCGTACATGCTCTCGCAGTACCGCAACCGCGGCTGGTATCCGTCCATCGACGCGGGTGTCGTGCTCAACGGCGCAGGCGCGACGGTCGTTGACGGCATGGTCGTTGCGTCGACCGACAAGATCTACCTCTCCGGTGCCGGCACCGTTTACTATACGCTCGACGGCAGCGATCCGCGCGTCGAGGGAGGTGCAATCGCCGGGGGTGCAGTCCAGTATTCCGGCGCCTCACCCGCGCCAATCGACGTTGCGGTCATCGCGAAGGGCGACGTCTGGAAGTATTCCGACGCGGGCGCAAAGCCGGCGGATAACTGGACCGCTCCCGACTACGACGATTCGTCGTGGAGCTCCGGCGCAAGCCGCCTTGGCTTCGCGAACTCGGGCACGTTCGGAACGACGCTGAACCGCTATGTCGGCGGCGGCTCGTCCGGAACGCAGGTGACGACCTACTACTTCCGCAAGACGTTCACGATGCCCGCCGGCGCAGAGTTGATGACCGAGTTGAAGGCGGCGCTTGACTGCGACGACGGCTACGTCGCCTACATCAACGGAGTCGAGGTCAAGCGCGACCAGGTCGCCTCGACGGAGTACAGCGCGTTCTCCACGGCGACGAACATGGGCGAGAAGAACGACACGTTCACGTTCCCCGCCGGCACGCTCGTCGAGGGCGAAAACGTCATCGCCGTCGAGGTTCACCAGTGCAACGCGAGTTCGACCGACGCCTGGTGGGACCTCGCGCTTTCGTACGCGCAGGCCGTGGAAGTGGAGGGCGGAATCGCCGTGCCTCCTACGGGACTCACGCTCACGATGCGCGTCCTCTCGCAGTCCGGCGAGTGGAGCGCGCTTTCGACGGTCGATGTCAGGGGCGAACAGCCGGAGGTCGAGTCCGACCAGGTGCAGGGCGTGCGCGTCGCGGCGGTCTATTCCAACACGCTTGACGACGGCGGCGACGGCTCCGAGTTCATAATCTTCACCAACCTCCTTGACCGTGCCGTTTCGCTGGAGGGGCTTCGTTTCACATGCGCCAAGACCGGTTCCGACCCGAAGGTCGACGTCACGCTCGGCGCCGACAAGGGGATTCCCGCGAACGGGACGCTCATGCTCACAAGGGCAAACGACTGGCCGACGATGAAGATCACGAACGGCGCGGTTGACATGCTCGTCTACGATTCCGACGGCACGACCGTCCAGACGCTCCACTTCGAGGCGGCCTGGTGGAACAATGCCTGCAAGGGCACGGGCGCATACTTCATCGCGCTCGAGTTCGGCGACACGGTGACGACAGATTCGCAGTGGACGTATCCGACGGACCAATTCCTCGGCGTGCGTGTCGCGGCGGTCTATTCCAGCACGGCGGACGGCGACGGTGACGGAAGCGAGTTCATCGTCCTCACCAACCTGCTGAACCGCACCGTTTCGCTGGAGGGCCTGCGCTTCACCTGCGCGAAGACAGGCGCAGAACCGAAGGTCAACGTCACGCTCGGCGCGGGGCTCGAAATCGTCTCGAACGGAGTCGTCACGCTGACGAAGGACGGCTACTGGGCTTCTGGTAAGATCACGAACGGCGCTGTCGACATGCTGGTTTACGACTCTGACGGCAAGACGGTCCAGACGCTCCACTTCGAGGCGTCGTGGTGGCCCGTCGGCTACGATTCGAAGAACAAGCCCATTGGCGCGTGCGACGGCTCGGGTGCGCACTTCATCGCGCTCGACTTCGGCGAGACGGTGACGACGGAGGCGCAGTGGAAGCCGTCGTTCATGCCGCCCGCCTCGACATCGGCCGGCTATGAAGCGGTCAAGGCGGCGACGGCTGCCGACGACCGCATCCGCCTCTGGCTCGACGGTCTTGCGACAACGGCGCAGGGCATGGAGTCCATCACGAACTTCGCCGGGTCGGCGGAGGTCTTGTCGGCCTGCTACCTCGTGAACGTGCCGCCCGAGACGGATCCGGGAATTGGCCTTGAGATACCGTTCATCTCGTTCGACGCCGTCGGTAATGTCGTCATCGGCGGAAAACTGATGCTGCACGGCGCTGAATCCGGCGAGCGTGCGATTAACGGCGTGTTCAAGCTCTACCATGCCGCGACGCTGGAAGAGTTGAACGGCGCAGGCGACGGTCCAACCGTCAAGTCGCTTGGCAGCGCCTATCCGATTCCCGAAGCGGACCGGAAGGTCGAGAAATCCGGCACTAGCCGCTTCTACCAGCTTAAGATCGAGTGATGGATAGTCTAACGACGGTTTCGCAGTGGATGCACAAGGCATCCGTGTCAATCGACTGACCGGACGGTTGAAATGTTTGTGATGCTGTAATATATGTACTCCGGTGACGTTTTAAGTTACAGGAGTACAGAAAATCATGAACATCAAAATCAAAGTGACTAAAAGCCTGCTGTTGACAGCCGTTGGACTAATTGTTGCCGCAGGATGCAGTCCCACCCAAGACGGCACTAAATCAGATGCTGCGGTTAAAGCCGCAGTTGACATACCTGCACTGAAGGCTGCCGCGCTGTCAAACATCGCGAACAGTCCATGTGTTGCACGTGTCGGGAACGGATGCGTTGCCGAAACGACCATAGATCCGACAATGCAGCGTGTCGTGTTGGAGACGCTCAGCCGCACTGCGGACACAAACGATACTGGAGTTGGTTGGGCAATTCTCATGTCTGTAAAGGACGGTGCGATATTGGCGCTTGCCGACTGCGGCGATGTCAATGCGCCACGTCCGTTTGCACTGGCAAGACGGTTCATGCCGGGACACTTGTTGTCCACGCTGACGGTAGCCGCAGCCCTTGACGCGGGCATTGTGAAACAGGGCACCGAATTGTCCTCAGACCCCTTGGAGCCCGTCTTTCGAGAATACAACCTGCCTAGCGATGTAGGTCATGCAGGGGAATCAAAGTTGACGGTCTCGAACGCGCTCGCCTGCTCGGCTAATGTGGCGCTGGCAAAGCTGGGAATCCTTGTCGGGCGCGAAAAAGAATATGATGTCCTGAACAGGTTTGGCATCGGTGCAAGATCCGGGATGGACTTCCCCGGCGAGTCGGCGGGACGCCTGCTGCCTCCTGAGAACTGGAGCAAAGTGCACAGGGTCCGCATCCCGATAGGTCAGGGAGTGGAGTGTACGGCCATCCAGATCGCCCGCGCGTATGCGACTTTGGCAAATCATGGAATATCGGTTGAACCGTATGTCGTCAAGAGAATTGCCGATGCAGCCGGAGGGACGTTGTACGCGCATACGGCATCGACGAACAAAGTTCAGGTTGTTTCGCGAGGAGCGGCGGACGCCACATGCGCCATCCTTGAAGGTGCGGTCGGGGCGACAGGGCGGCGTGCGGCGGTCAAAGGCGTTCGTGTAGCGGGGAAAACGTCGTCAATGCAGCGGATGAAGCCAGATTCCCTTGAGTTTGAGACGGATAAATACATCGCAAGCTTTGCTGGCTTCTTCCCGGCAGGTGATCCCAAGTATGTACTTGTCGTGTGCTACGAGACAAAGCGGATAGAAGGTGCGCCATACATCCACCTGGGAGGAGGGCGTCCTGCCATGGCCTTTGCGGAAATCGCACGGCGATTTCAAACAGGTAAGAACTGAGTAATCGCCACGGCAAATTCCGTCTCCGCTTAACAAACCGGCGATGGCATCCATGTCGTGAGAAAGGATTTATGGAATGAAAATTCAATGTCTGTCAAGAAAGTGGTTTGAGGCAATCAAGGGGACGGTGCTTGAGGAACAAGTGCTGGCCCACAACAAGGTCGTGTCCATTCAGTCGCGGATCGGATCGGATTCGGAGCCGCCGTTCTCGGAGGCTGGCTTGGGGTCGCCGAACCTGCTGTGCCTCATCTTCGATGACGTGACGGATTACTCCGACCTCTACGACGGCGAAAGGGTGGCGCGGTTCCGCCCCGTGATGGCGCAGAAGATCCTAAAGCATGTGGGACATGGCACATGGCCTGTGTTGGTCCACTGTACGGAGGGTGTTTCGCGCAGCGGCGCGATCGCCCGCGTCCTCGACCACTACTGGAACTTCGTCTGGGACAAGAAGCCGGATGACCACGAGTATTTCAAGCGCGTCAATCCGCAGATATCTCCCAATCCCGTTGTGGAGGAAATCTTCTCGGACTACATCGAGAACGGGTATTTGGACGAACCATGATGGGTGATGTGGTCGGACAAGCAGCATCCGATTTGTGAAAAAGTGTAATGAACAAGAATAGGTGAAACAATAATGATGATGTTTAGAGGAGCTTTTGATTTCTTGAGTAACTTCTATCCGGCAACAGGCACTATAACAATCAAGAAGGTACAAGATGTACGGAGCAATAATAGGAGACATCGTCGGGTCTCGTTTTGAGTTCAACAACATCAAGACGAAGGACTTTGAGCTGTTCCATCCTGAATGTAGACATACGGACGATACGGTGATGACGCTTGCGGTTGCGCAGGCGCTTGTGCGCTGTCGGGCCGCAGGTACGCACTTCAAGAAGGAGCTGGTGCCGTCCATGAAGGAACTTGGACGTGCCTACCCATGGGCGGGATACGGCAGCCGTTTCAAGCGCTGGTTGTGTTCGGACCGCTCGAAGCCCTACAAAAGCTATGGAAACGGCTCTGCAATGCGGGCGAGCCCGTGCGGATGGGTCGCTTCTTCGCAGAAGGAGGCGATCGACCTCGGCTATGACTCCGCCGTCGTGACGCATAACCATCCCGACGGGCTTGATGGAGGCGTGATGGCGTCCGAGTTGGTGTGGATCGCCCGAAACGGCGGTTCCAAGCAGGACATTCGCACGCGCATCGGACAGGTGTACAGGGTGGATTTCACTTTGGAGGAAATACGCCCTACATACTCGTTCAACGAGACGTGCCAGGGGAGCGTGCCACAGGCGGTCGTCGCGTTTCTCGAATCCGAGTCATTTGAGGATGCAATCCGTAACGCCGTCTCGATTGGCGGTGACAGTGATACAATCGCCGCAATCACGGGGAGCATCGCCGAGGCGTTCTACGGTGTGCCGGATGAAATGAAGGAATGCGCACGTTCCTATCTGGATGATCGACTACTTGGCATTCTGGATGCCTTCGATGAAATGATTGGCTATGGATTGGCTGTGAGCAACACGACTGACCTTGAGAGTGGCGAGACGATGCCGTCATAGGACCGGTGACGCGTCTCTGCGAGAGAAGGTGTCTATGAAAATGCAAGAGATTAGAAAACTGAGAATCAGGAACCTGCATTCTGTCTTTGGACGGGTGTGCGAGGCGAGACGCGCTCAAAAAGGTAGGCGATGAACGAATACTATGAGAGGCCCTTGGAGGCGTATCTCAGAGGAAGCGGCTGCAAGACGGCGGCGGGCGGCCCGGATGCATACGCGGCGGGCAAGGCTGCGGGGCTGAAGGTGCATTACTTCAAGCGCTCCGCGCTCTTGCCGCGCGTCGGGCTCGTACTGGGGTTCTTGCGCGGAATCGAGTTCGACTCGCTCCTTGACGTGGGGAGCGGACGCGGCGCGTTCCTGTGGCCGTTCCTCGATGAGTTCCCGGACAAGGAGACGCACGTGGTCGATCTGCTGCCACAGCGTGTCGCGCTCCACCGCGCCGTGGCGGCGGGCGGAACGTTCAACCTCCAGGTACACGAGGGTGACGTCAGGTCGCTGGCGCTTCCGGACAAGTCCGTGGACGTGGTGACCATGCTGGAGGTCCTCGAGCACATCCCCGACGTCGCCGGAGCGGTCCGCAACGCGGTGCGGATGGCACGCAGGCACGTGGTCGTCACGGTCCCGTCGCAGCGGGACGACAACCCAGAGCATATCCATCTGCTTTCAAAGGGACGTCTTAGCGAGCTTTTCAGCGCCGCCGGGTGCGGCAAGCTGAACTTCGGGGGCGTTCCGGGGCACACGTTCATGGTGGCGACATGCTGAAGATGCTGAAATATCCAAGGACGCAGCACATCCAAGGGTCGCGCATCCAGCCGGGCGACGAAGACCTGTCCCAGATTCCGTTCCGCCTCATCGCCGGACGGAGTATCGTCGTCGAGGAGAAGTGCGACGGCGCGAACAGCGCCGTCTCCTTCGATGCGGACGGGGCGCTGCTTCTCCAGTCGCGCGGACACTACCTTACCGGCGGCGCGCGCGAGAAGCACTACGACCTTCTCAAGAAGTGGGCGTCCGTACACCAGCGCGCGTTTCGTTCCGTTCTCGGTTCGCGCTACGTCATGTACGGGGAATGGATGTACGCCAAGCACGCGATCTACTACGATGCGCTGCCGCACTATTTCCTCGAGTTCGACATGTTTGACCGCGAACGCGGGGTGTTTCTCGATACGTCCTCCAGGCGCGAGCTCCTCGCTTCACTGCCCGTCGTGTCCGCGCCGGTTATCACGAAACGGGCATTTAACTCGCTAGACGAGTTAAAGTCGCTTGTCGGGCCGTCCGCGTTCATACGTCCCGACCACATCGAACATCTGCGCGAATGGTGTGAGGCGAACGGCCGGTGCGGGGATGCCGATGACCGATGCGCTGAGACCGACCCCGCGACGACGATGGAGGGACTGTACGTCAAGGTCGAGGAAGAAGGGCAGGTCATGTCGCGGATGAAGTTCGTGAGGCAGTCTTTCCTCCAGACCGTCGCCACGCCAGACACGCATTGGCTGAACCGTCCCATCGTGCCGAATCTCCTGCGCTATCCCGTGGAGGCGATCTACGAGGCACAGTTACCAAAAGAGGCGGCGGGATGATCGCTTTTCCGTTCAACATCCCATCCGCGCCGGATTGGAAAATCGACTGGAAGGGCGTCAACTACTCCCCGTTTGGAGCTCTCTTGGCGAAGATGGGAGGCATCCGCCAGAACCCTGTCTGGCATGGCGAGGGAGACGTCCTTGCACACACGCGGCTCGTATGTGATGCGCTTGTGGGGGATCCGGTTTTCCGCGCGATGGACGAGACGGACCGTGCGGAGGTGTTCGTTGCAGCGCTTCTCCACGACGTCGGCAAGATTGCAAAGACGAAGATGGAGAATGGAACATGGGTTTCCCCCGGACACTCCATCGCTGGGGCGCTGTTCGTCCGCAAGATGCTCTGGCAGGTATTTGACATGGCTGGAACGGAAGAGAAGCGGCGCTTCCGCGAGACGGTCTGTTCACTCATTAGATTCCATTCCGCGCCACCGCATTTCATGTCCAAGAGTGAACCGGAACGTTTTGTCGGTTATATCGCTGCGGAGGGATGTGTTACGGAGGGATTCACGCTGGAAAAACTTGGCGTGCTCGTCCGGGCAGACATCCTCGGACGCAAGGCGAGCGATGTCGGCCGCCTGTTGGACGAACTCGCGCTTTTCACCGCGACGGCTAAAGAACTGGGGTGTCTGGACGGGCCTCCGCGTTTCGCCGATCCGTTCAGCCGCCTGGCGTGGCTGGAAGGCCGCACGGGATATCCGGAGCAGAAGCTGTACAACGACACATGGGGCCACGTATACATGATGTGCGCGTTGCCGGGAACCGGAAAGGATACCTGGATCCGCAGTAACCTGCCGGACGTTCCGATGGTGTCATTGGACGCCATCCGCGCAGAGTTGTCTGTCTCCTGGGAGGACGGGCAGGGACCCGTGGTGGCGCGCGCATTTGAGAGGGCGCGCGAGTATCTGCGCGCGCACCATTCGTTCGTCTGGAACGCGACCTGCCTGACGCCAGATCTGCGCAAGCGGGAACTGCAGCTGTTCAGAGATTACGGTGCGTACACGGAAATCGTCGTCCTTGAAGTTCCGTGGGAGGAGGGCCTGCGGCGCAACCGCAACCGAAAGGCGGTGGTGCCCGAGGACGTGATCGACTCGATGCTCGGGCGCTTCACGCCTCCGTCCGTACGCGAAGCACATGAAGTGTTGTCTGTAGTCTAGCGGGATGAATGACTAAGGGAAGCGCATATTACCAGAACACACGGACGCGCACGCCTTTGACCTTGCGTTCGGGGATGCGCGGGCGCATGTAGAAGCGTTTCGTATGCTTCAGGTGGGGGAAGAAGGGCTGCACGAGGTGGCCTTCCTCCATTGGAACGATCACAACCGTTGGCTTGATGCCAGTTTCGGCAAGGCGCTTGAGGTCGTCGAAGGAATCCCAGTAGCCCGTCATGTTTTCGTAGGGGCGGTTGTACCACGGGAAGGGCCACGTATCGGCGGCGGGCAGGGCTACGGCGATGAAGGGTGATTGGTTCGTGGCGGATGACATTGCGGAGGCGACTGTTTGGGCTAGTTCCTTAACCTCGGGCGATGCGGCCGCATAGTTACAGGGATTCGCCGTGGAATCGGGATCGCGGTTCATCCGCACGAGCGCGGGAACGTTGAACGCAAGGAGAAGCGCGGGGAGAACTGCAAGGGGAATCCATTTGAAACGGGGCAACGCCTCTGCCGCGCAGGCGAGTCCAAGCACCGAGGCGAGTACTAGCGGCATCTCGATCTGCACAGCGCACCACGGCGTCTTGTAAGGAATCAGCGAGTAGATGGCGAGCGTAGCAAGCGCGTAGCAGAGCGTGAAGCGGAATGCCCGCGATGTGGTTTCGGACGCTCTATGCCATGCAGCAAATGCGCCGCAGGATACCGAGACGAGGAATAAGAAGAGCAGAGCGGAATTGCCGTCATAGAGCCAACGGAAGTACTGCCACCAGGGATGGACGTGCCAGTTCGCGCCCGTTGAGGCCGTCGCATCGCCGGCGGCGCGTCCGAGGTAGGAGAGAGGTGCGGCGATGAAGGCGTTGTAGACGCCGTGGAAGTCATGTCCGAAATCGGAGTAGAGGATGAATGCTACGATGAGGAAGCCGAGGATTGCCAAGATGGCGTCGCGCGTGCGTGCGCGCACGGCGTCGAATGACATTCGTTTGACGATGAACGGGGTGGTGGCGATGGCGGCTGCGGTGAATGAAATCAGGCATGTTTCCTTCGTGGCGAAGGCGAGTGCGGTAACAGTTCCAAAGAAAAGAGCCCATGTGCCCGTCTTCCATTTCGTTCCGGGGCAGAGGTAGCCCGTTCCGGCCCAGAACATCATGACGAGAAAACTAGCGAGGAGGATTTCCTGAATGAAGTCGGTGGCGAAGAAGGCAAAGAAGGGGGACGTGCCAAGCAACAGGGCGAACACCAGACCGGGGAAGAAGCTTTTCGTGAGGCGCTTTAGGGCGAAGAAGCCGAAGACTAGCGCAAGGGCCGCGAATACAAGGGGCGTGCAGCGCAGGAGCGTGCCGTCGAGCGAGGCGGTTTCGCCATGGCCGGCCGCCCTCTGGAGGGCGGCGGCGGCGTAATAGAGCGTGGGACCATGGTGGTCCTGCGGCTGGTACGTGTATCGGCCGGTCTCGAGGAGGCGTCCCGTCGTAAAGGCCTGGTTGGCCTCGTCGGGGTGGAATGTGCGGTCGAACAGCATCAGGGACGGAGTTTACGGTAGAGGCTCTTCCAGGGCTCCTGTCCGATCACTGACCTCACGCGCGCGGGATCGAGCTGCGCGGCCGTCTGCAAGGCCTCGCGCGCCTCCTTTGTGTTGCCGGCCTGGACGCAGACGAGGGCAGCTTGGAGATAGGCGTCAGGATTCCTCGAGGCGCGCGCGTATTCCAAGTAGCACTTTTGTGCGTCCTCCAGTGCATTGCAGCGGATGAACAGCTCTCCTAGGTGGGCTATGTCGTTCCAGGAAATGCCCTTGCGCCGCTGGAGCGGCTGCAGGAGTTTGCCGAGGACATACGGCGCGTATGTGGTGGAGTCGATCTTCAGGAGCAGTTCCGCCGCCGTGAAGATGCTGGACGGATTGGCCCTGTCTGCCAAGGGCAGTGCGGCGCTTATGGCTTGGACGGCCGCGTCCGGCTTTTCGCACTTGTCTAGGAGGTCGGCGTACTGGATGAGCGAGTCGAAGCTCGACGCCTCGGGGAATTTCATCAGGGTTTTGACGACCTCCGCACACTCGTCCTTCCGTCCGCCCTGGGCGAGCATGAGCGCAGCGGCGTGCAGTCTTTCATACTTGTTGGCTTCGGGGAACTTCAAGGCGTCCACGATGTTCTTTGCCGCCTGCTGGTAACTGCGGAGACGCTGGAAGATCATGGCCGAGCGCCAGAGGCGGTCGTAGCTGTTCGCATGTGCTGGGTTGCTCTGGAGCAAGGCGACGGATTGGTATGCGAGCTGCACGCGGCCGAAGATGAGGTTTGCCTCTGCGTATGCGAGCCTGGCCTCCGCGAGGGCGTCCAGTTCGTTTTCGGAGAGTTTCTTCAGCACCTCGGCGGGGAATGGCGCGCGCGTGACGTCTGGCTTTTTCCCCTCCGGCATGTGCTTGACGAGAAGGGCGTTCATCGTTGCCATGGCGTCAAGAGCGGCCTGTGCGTGCTTACGTATGTCCTTCGTCCGGGAGTTGTTGGGGTCTACGCGGTCGGTGTAGCATACCATGTCCAGGATCGCGTCCCACTTGCTGGCCGTGCCGAGGATATCCTGGATATAGCGGAACGTGGCCTCGGGCGAGGCGGGGTAGAGGGAAACGGCTTCGCGGAAGGCCTGTGCCGCTAACCCGTTGTATTTCTGGAAGTCGCCGTCGCTGCGGGTCTTGTAGCGGGTGTCGGAGTAGAGTCCGGCGATGGCAGCGCGGAGCTTGGAGAAGCTCTTCTGCGCGGGGAAGTCGCGTCGGAAGGCAGGGTCCTTCAGCAGCCGGCGCGTGTACCAGTCCCAGAACTCCATGTCGTTGCGGATGATGGAGTCGTTCAGGGCGTTCTCCTCGGCGTTGATCTTCATGATCAGGCCGTGCGGCGTGAGGAAGGGGTACATCCACTTGATGACGTAGCTTTCCTCCACGTAGAAGTCGCGACGGAGGCGCTCGTGGTCGAACATCTTCCTGGTGAGGATGCCGTTGATGTCCATCACGCTCAGCGCGCCCGTGACCTGGACTCGCCCGTTTTCCGTGACCACGCCCTTTGCGGCGCGCTCCTCGGGCGACAAGCTGGTAACGTACTCAGAGAACGCGGCGGCGGAATCGTCCTTGGACGGAATCCAGATGTCGTCGCCGTAGAGGTCGCGCTCGACGCTCATGTAGGTGTCGTCGGCGAGGGCGTTCTGCGTGATGAGGTACACGTCTGGGCGCACGTTGGCGGAGTAGATCATGTAGGTGGGGACGAAACGTCCCGGGTCTGTGCCGCCGAAGAAGACGGCCGACGGTCCCATCTCCTCGGGCCAGAGCGGGTTCGGGAGCGGCTCCTCGTCGGGCGAGAGTTCTTCGCGGATTGCGTTCGCGCCGCGCAGCTGGTAGTTGCCGAACTGCCAGCCGAAGGTGTGGCCGTTCTGCTCGGCCGAGCCCATGGCGAAGACGAGCTTGTCGTTCGTGTAGTTCTCGTATATCGGGATGAGGGCCGTGCAGGCCGCGCCGGCGCAGAGGATGGCGAAGCAGATGCGCTGCGCGGAGTCGTTGTTGTCGAACAGCTTCTTCACGATGCGGTTCGCCACGACGAGGCCCACGACGAGGCCGTATCCGATCCAGAGCGAGAACATTCCGTGCGAGGAGATGAACTTGACCTTTTGGATGAAGCCGTCCTGGATGTCTCCCTTGACATTGGCGAGGGCGACGAGGAAGAACGACATGATGGCGAAGCAGGAGCCGATGGCGATGAGCCACTGCTGCGTGATGTCGTCCGCGAGGAACCTTACGCGCAGGGGGGCGTCTGGGTTCTCGGGCAGAATGTCCTTCCCGCGCAGCTGGCGGATGATCACGAGCGTCTGGCGCACGAGCATCGCGCCCACTCCCACGAAGGCCGTGAGCGCCATGACGAGGAGGAGGTATTTGTCGACGCGGCCAGGCACTTCACCGGCGAACAGTTCGGAGAACACGATGACGAGCGCGGCCGTGACCACGTAGAAGCCCACGGCGATGCTGGCCGCGTGTATCGTGACGAGCTTCTCCTTAGTCTTCACCAGACCCCTCCAGAGGGCAAACGGGATGAGCGCCAGCGCGGCGGCGACGAGCGTGAACTGCATGCGGAGGTCCTGGAAGTAGAAGCCCATCTGCTTGCAGAACAGGTCGAATCCATCGCTAGTGAAGATGGACGGCATCTTGATGGCTTCGTACTGTCCGCGCAGGATTGCGTGCTTGAATCCCTCCCATGTGCGCGGATAGCCCCAGTTCATCGGCGGGTTGCGTAGGTCCGAGACGATCGGCATGTAGGCGTAGAAGCTGACGCCTAGTTCTGCGAAGAACATCGCCGGGCCGATTGCCCTGCCGTTCGGCAACGCGACGGTGGCGAGGCCGAGAATGACGAAATTCCAGATGCAGGGCCAGTAGAACCACCAGGTGGTCGGATGCGTAAGACCGTTCATCGCGCCCTTGGAGAGGAGGATGAATACGACGAGCTGGACGGACGCGACGGGAACCGCGAAGGCGAGCCCGCGCTTGCGCGGGGTGAGCAGCGAAAGACCCACGAGCAAGGCGATTCCCATGAGCAGCATGAGCGTGGGCTTCAGCCAGCTGAACGCCTCGCCGCGGTATCCGGCGCTCCCCGCAGCCTTTAGGCCGGCGGCTACGGATACAGCGATAAAGGCGCAGAAACCTGCGCCCGCGAGCCATCCCCATACGCGGCGGTCGGAGAGCGGCGCGTCGGCAGGAGCAAACACGGCACCAAGCGACAGGACGCACGTCGCGGCCAGGAACAGGGCGATCCAGGCGTACTGCGACGGGGCGAGGAGCGGTGCGAAGTCTGGGTTGGCCCACGTTTCCTTTCCACCTGCTAGAATGGCCAGCAGGATGAGGGCCGCACCTGCAAGTCCCGTGCCTAGCGCGCCGATGATGACGACGTCCTGCCGCTGTTTGCGCAAGGCGAGCACTTTTCCTACGATCGGCGCCGCGACAACGAGCGCGAAGGCGAGCCAGAGCAGGATTTCGTTCGGGCAGCTCTGCGTGGACATAACTGGATCGAACTTGTTGATCACGTCTGCGGCCATCCCCGCTGAGGCGCGCAATTTGCTGCCTATCTGCAACACCTGCGCCGTGAGCGCGACGGGAATGAGGATGAGCACGAAGTCGCGGAACAGACGGATGTCCTTGAAGAAGATGATCACGGCAAGCGGCAGCGCAGCCATGAGCAGCACCTGGTAGTTCGTGAGGCCAAGACCGAAGATGAACGCCGTAAGCCAGAGGATCTTGTGCGACGGCTGGCGCATCCAGCGGTAGGAGAGCAAGAACACGGCCATCAGGAAGAGGGCGTTGAGCGAGTATATCTCAACAATCGTTGACTGCGACCACTCGACCGGCGAGAACGCGAAGAGGAGCGCGCCGCCGAGGCCGCCCGCAAAACTCATGAGCGCATGGCGCTGTGCAGCATCCTCGGGAGGGTCGCGCTTGTCGCGACCTTCGTCCTTGTCCATTGAGTCAAGCATGTCACTCCCGGACCGGCAGATGAGCATCGCGGTGCACCCGGCCGCGAACGCGCCGGCGACGGCGGAGAACAGCGATACGGCCCAGGCGGGCGTGGGCTGGCCCATGTAGGTGACCCATGAGAACACCCGGCAGAAGATCCAGCAGCAGAGCGTCCAGAACGGATAGCCCGGAGGGTGCGGCACGCCGAGGTGGTCGGCCGCCGTGGCGAGTTCACCGGAGTCCTCAAGTCCCACCGATGGGCCGAGTGTGAAGAAATACACGAGGAATGATATCGCCGTGGCGCTCCAGAACGCCGTCCAGTCGATGCGGCGGAAAAATGCGCCGGGCTTCTTCGTTTCCGTTGAGAACAGTTTTTTTAGCATGGTTGTTTTGTCCTTGGTTTTGAAATGGTGCGGAGGAGCTCGGAGACGACGAGTGCGTCGCCGGCGTCCGACGAAACTAGTTTCTCCCGCGCGGCGAGCATGCGGTAGCGCGCTACGCGCAGTTCGGTGAGCGTGAAGGGGATTGCGCGCCGTACAGCGTTCTTGACGGCCCAGGAATTCTTCGCCGTAGTCGGCCCGAAGCCGGCGGCGTCGAGCGCCTCGCGCGCGGCGGGCGGCATTTTGTCGGACCAGCGGCCCCACTTGTCGAGCCAGCCGTGGTCGAGAGCGTCGCGGCACACGATCGCCTCGCGGAAGTACTTCTCCATGACCGTGGCGATGAGGATGCCCGCGCCGTCCTTTTCGTACGGGGCGAGCGCCTTGAGGAGCGCGGACGGACTGCGCTGGGAAACGGCGTCGTGGATCGCCCACAGTTCCGGCTCGTCGCCGCCCACGGACGTGACGGCGGCAACGTCTTCCGTCGTCACCTCGTTGCGTTCCGTGCCTAGGTAGGCCCGCATCTTCTGGAGTTCGGAGACGATCGTGCGCGTGTCGGAACCGACTTTCGCGAGGAACGCCTGGTCTGCGCCCGGAGCGAAGGTGAGCTTCTCGTCATCCGCGAGGTCGGGCAGGCGCAGGAGCGCATCCTGCGCGCGGTCCTTACCCTTGCCGCCGCCGAACTCCACGACGTGCGCAATCGTCTTGAGCCGCTTCGCGAAGATACTAGCCATTAGAAGCTTCGTGGCGGTGATCACGAGCACCTGGTTTGAGGGAAGGGGCGAGGAGACGAGGTTTTCGGAAAACTTGTCGAGCGCGGCTTTTACGTCTTCGGAGAGGCGGCCCCCCACGCCGCCACCCGGAAGGAACGTCACGCCGCGCCACCAGGTGAGTTTCACGGGGTCAAGGAAGGGCGGCGTCTGGATGGAGGCAGTGCATTCACGCAAGGAGGCAAGCTGCGCGTCCATGTTCTCAGCTTCGCCCGACACCGTCTCGACTGCCGTCGCGCGTAGTTCGGACGGCACGGCCGCCTCGATGACGCGATGCGCGGCCGCATCGACGAGGTATGAGTCCTCGCCGACGAAGAGATGTATGTTCGGGGTTGCAGCCATTGAAAGCCTAGCTCTGTCAGATGATCGTCGGACGGATTGTCGTGCAGCCGATCGCGGCGAGCGCATCCGTGAGGCGCGCGTACTGTGCGTCGTCCTCGTAGGTGCCCACTATGGCGCCGCCAGAACCGGCAAACTTGGCGGAGGCGCCCGCGCTGCGGGCTGTCATCACCATGCGGCGGTTGGCGGCGGCGACGTTGAAGATGCGGTCGCGCAGGTCGAAGTTCGCGTTGACGAGCTCGGGAAGGGCGTCCTTCCGTCCGGCGATAAGCGCGTCGCGTCCCTGCTGGGCGATGTCCGCGAATTCGGACATCGCGGCCACGATGTCCGGCTTTTTCTCCTCGAAGAGTACGCGGAGCTTCTTGTGGTAGGTCCCCGAGATTTCCGCGCGGTTGGGATCGTAGGCTACGTAGAGGTTTGGCAGAAGCGTCGGGTCAAGCCGCTCGTAGCGTCCGTACCCCTTGGCCTCCACGAGTGCCTTGTCGAAGTCCATGAACACGCACCCGCCGTACATCTGGATCACGCGGTCCTGGAGACCGCACTGGATGCCGAGTTCGTCGCGTTCCGCCTCAAGGCACAGCGTGGGGGCGTATTTGAGGGGCACTTCCACGCCGTAGAACTGCTGGAGCGCCTTGAGCATGGCCGTGCAGATCGCGGACGAGCCAGAAAGACCCACGAGGCGGGGAATGTTCGAGGTATAGCGCACAGTGAAGTTTTTCTGCGGCAGGGCGATGCCGTTGTCGCGGTAGTAGAGGAGGAAGAGCTTCGTGACGGCCTTCAACAGGCGAATGCCGCCATAGTAGCCGAAGAGCTGGATTTCCTTTAGGAGGGCATCCGGCGATTCGAAGGTGGAGTCATCCACTTCACCCGGCACGAAGCCGAGTTCGGGCGTTTCGTACAGCGTCACCTCTGCGGAGAAGTCGCTGAAGGCGAACGAAACCGTCTTGCCGAAATAGCCGTCGGACGGGTTCCCGAGGAAACCCGCGCGCGCGTACGATCTGGTGCGTATGAGCATGTCGTTCCTTTTCTGTCTTTTGCGGCGGGTAGTATATCATAAATTCGCGCGCGCGTGTAGCGCATACGATACGGTTTTGGTATAATTGTGGCGTAAAAACACACCTCCAAAAGAAGACAAAGGAGCAAACATGGCAGCAACAAAGAGAGCGAAGGTGAACCTTGAGTTCACGCTTGTACGGGCGGAACTGAACGGCGTGCCCGAAAAGCGGCTTTTGAAGAGCCGCAACATCGGTCAGGTCGACCTGATCTGGCCCCGAACGGCAATCGCGAAGAAGTCCGCCGCGCGGGAGATGATTTTCCGCAAGGGCGTGTGCGATTTCACGGGCGAGCCGTGGCTGAAGCGCATCATGTTCCGCGAGGAGGTGGAGGGGCATTTCGGAATCGCCGTCGCCATCACTGAGCCCGTCAGCATCCAGAAGATTCGGCGATTCCTGCGCCTCACGGCCAAGTACGCTCTCAAGATGGGCGCGAACTTCATGGAGAAGGCCATGGTTGGCTATGCCGACATCGCGTCGGCGCCCATAGACGCGCTCACTGCAATGATCGGGGAGAAGGATGTGCCCAAGGTGATCGCGCAGGGCGTGCTGGACGTCGAAGAGCTGCCCGCCGAGGGCGAGGAGCGCGTGGTGACGGTGCCGCTTGAGCGTCCGCTCACCGGCAAGACGATCGGCGCGCTGACGATCTGCATGCGGGCGTGAAGCACGTAATCGCTATCTGCTCCAGCTGAAAAACTCCGCATGGCAACTGCACACTACACCGCCGTAATGGCCGTATGTTTTTCCGTACTTGCCACTGCGGCGGCGTTTGGCGGAAATCCGCTCGCCCATCCGGCCCTGAATCCCGTCACGCCGCTGCCGACGCCATCGCATCCGCCAGTCACGCTCGTGTCGGGGGGCGTGCCGCAGTTCGTACTCATGTGGGACTCCGCGGACGCGCGGTCGCGCGATGCCTCTGGGCGAGAGTTCCGGTCCGTGCGCGAGTCCGTGCGCACGCTGCGGCGCGAGATCGGCCTCTGCACGGGCAAGGAGGTGGAGGTGGTGGATACGGGCGGGACGCCCGTATCGCAGTTGCGGGCACAGAGGCCCGCCACCCCGAAGGGGGGACTGGCGCGGAGGCCCGCCACCTCGGGAGCCATCATTTTCGTGGGACCCGGTAGGGCGGTCGCCCCGCGACCGCCGCCCCCAATCGACCTTGCGCGTCTTCCTCCGGAAGGGTTCGTCGTCTCGACGTTTTCGAACGGCGTGAGGATCGCTGGGGCGACGCTCTGGGGTGCGTACGATTTCATCGAGCGGTTTCTCGGTTGCCGCTACTATTATCCCGGGCCGGACGGCAGCGTGCGCCCGTCGTGTACGAACTTGGTGTTGGCGCCGTGTGCATATACGGACGCTCCGCGCTTCCGCAACCGCTGCGGCGGATTCAGTCCCGACCTCGCCACCGTCTCCCGCACGCTCGGAACGCCGCTCGTGCGAGCAAGCATTTCAGACTGGCGTGCCGCCTCGCGTCTCGCGCACACGGTTCCGTTCAGTGCGAACCACTCGCCAGAACCGCGCGCGTGGGCGGCGTCGCACCCTGAGTGGATGGGGCTTTCGTTCCTCCGCCGTCCAGACGGAGGATTCTACTACTGCCCCACAAACCACATGAAGAACTACTTCGACGTGACGAACCTGGATTTCGCGGACGCCCTTGTGGAGGGGCTTGCGCGCAACGACACGCCGGAAGGGCACCGTAGGCAGGGATTCACCATCTGCGACGCGCGCACGGTGGTGTTCGGACAGTGCGACTCCTTCCGCACTCTGGAGGAGATGCGCGCGAACCCAGTCGTGAAGCGAGAGGGTCTCATCACCGACGCGAACGTTGCCCTGGGGCCGTGCGGCTACTTTTCGGACATCTACGGACGCTTCTACCAACGTCTCGCCGAGCGCCTCAACGAGCGTCTGCCGGGGCGTCGGCTGATCCTCATGCCATACGCAGGATGTACTTACGCGCCCACGCAGGAGCGTTTCCGGCGTCTGCCCGACAACGTGGAACTCTGCGTGTGTCTGCCGAAAGTGCCGCGCTTTATTCGTAACCCGCAGGTACGCGACCTCATGGTTCGCGAACTCCACCGCTGGACCGAGGTTATAGGAGGACGTCCCGTCCAGCAAATATGGACCTACAACGCCTTCAACAGCCCGTTTGAACAGGCCGTGGCGAACGAGTTCCTGCCAGAGACGATTGCGGCGTTCGGAAAGGACCTTGGCGATACGGGGATCATCGTAGACCTGGGACTCTACCCAGTTACGTTGCCCGGCCAGTGCATTCCGTTTCATTTCTACTACGAGACGTACTGTGCGTTCCGCGCATTGTGGGGCGGGGCGCGTTTCAACCCGGAAGCGGCGCTTGACGAGCACTGGACACTGTTCTACGGCTCGGAGGCCGGCGCGCACCTGCGCGTGCTGCATCGCATTTTGAAGGATGCTTTTCTTGCGGTGAGCGTGCCGGCGACGCGGGTGAGGTCGCTCTACCCCTTAGAGACGCTCGACCGCATTGAGGCGGAGCTTGCCGCTGCTCGGCGCATCCTTGAGCATGACAAGTCAGCCCCCGCATGGCGGCGTTTCCGTCTGATGGCGCATCCGCTCGAGTGGGAACTTGACCGCCAGCGGCGTCGGCACGCCTTACCGGAACCGCGCAAGGAGGTTTACTTCGTCGCCGGCGAGGAACCGCCGCCATGAGTTTTTGGTAGCCCTCATGCCCGCACAATAACGGCGGAATTATGGTATAATAGCCGCCGTCCAAATCACAGAAGGAACATCCAAACGGTGTTAACCCGTCTTACAGTTCGTAACTTGGCCATCGTCGAATCGGCGGATGTCGCGTTCGGCGAGGGACTGAACATCATCACCGGCGAAACCGGTGCGGGCAAGAGCGTCCTCATGGGCGCGCTTGAGCTCGTGCTCGGCGCGCGGGCGGACGCCTCCACGGTGCGCGACGGTGCAAAGGAGGCGCGCGTGGAGGCGGAGTTTGCGCTTTCCGACGCGCAGGTGTGCGCCGACGTGGCGCGTATTCTCGATGACGCGGGTCTCCCGCCCTGCGAAGACGGCGCGCTCGTGGTGCGGCGTACCGTTTCGGCAACGGGCGGCGGACGCGTCCACGTGAACGACGCCGCCTCGACCGTGCAGACCCTGCGCGCGCTCGGACGCCTCCTCGTGGACGTCCACGGCCCGAACGACCACCAGTCGCTTCTCGAAGAGTCTTTCCAGCGCCGCCTTCTGGACGCCTACGGCAAGGTCGACCTCGCCCCCTATTCAGCGGCCTGGCGCAACCTCTGCGACCTCCGCACCGAGCTCGACGCGCTTCAGGGCGACGCCGGCGATTTCGCCGAGGAATGCGAGCGCCTCCGCTATGCGGTGGACGAACTCGATGCGGCCAACCTCTGCGAGGAGGACGAGACGGAGCTTCCCGCCCGCCACGCGGCGGCGGCGCACGCGGCCGAGATCCTTGACTGCGCAAACGCCGTCACGTCCGCGCTCTCCGGCGACGACGAAGCCTCCGCCGCCAACGCCCTCGCATCCGCCGGAGCGCGTCTTGCCGAGATGGCGAAGTACCATGAGCCCGCGCAGGAGTGGCGCGAGGAACTGGAGTCCGTCGCCGTGCGCGTGCAGGAGCTCGCGCGCAGCGTGGAGGACTCCGTGAGCCGCCTCGACGCGGACCCCGAGACACTCCAGGCGCTCGACGACCGCCTTTCGCTCGTCCAGCGCCTCAAGCGCAAGTACAATTGCCCGACGGTTCCCGCGCTCCTTGAATTGCGCGATGCGCGCGCGGCGCGTCTCGCGGACCTGGAAGGGCGCGACGGACGCATCCGCGAACTGACGGACGCCGTCGCCGCCGCCGAGGCAGCCGTCACGAAGGCGGGCACCACGCTCGGTGCTGCACGCCGCAAGGCGGCGGAGCGCTTTGCGAAGGCCGTCACGAAGGAACTGCACGGACTCGGCTTCCTCAAGGCCGGTTTTGGCGCAGCCCTCACGGCGCGCGCGCCGGACGCGAGCGGCTGCGACGCGGTGGAGTTCCGCTTCGAGCCGAACCCCGGCGAGCCGCCGCGTCCGCTCCGCGACATCGCCTCCACGGGCGAGATCGCGCGCGTGATGCTCGCGGTGAAGGCCGTGAGCGCCGAACACGACGCGATTCCCGTGCTCGTGTTCGACGAGATCGACTCCAACATCGGCGGCGAAGTGGGGCGCGCCGTGGGCGAGCGTCTGCGCGCCGTGAGCCGACACCACCAGGTGATCGCGATCACCCACCTGCCGCAAAGCGCGGTGTGGGGCGACCGACACCTCGCCGTGGCGAAGACCGTCTCCGGCGGCCGCACGCGCACCGCGATCCGCGTGCTGGAGGGCGACGACCGCGTCGCCGAGATCGCGCGCATGCTCGGCGGGGCGTCCCTCACGAGCGTCGTTGCCCAGCACGCGCGCGAGCTCCTCGCGCTTGCGGCGGACAAACCCGTAAAGAAGTGAAGGTTCACTATGACCGTGATTGTTGACTACCGGGCCGGCAACCTGACGAGCGTGAAGCTCGCGTTCGCCGCCCTCGGCGAACCGGTGGAGGTGACGAACGACCCCGCTAAGGTGCGCGCCGCGTCGCGCGTGGTGTTCCCCGGTGTGGGGGCCGCACGGAGCGCAATGGAGAACTTGCGCGACCTCGGCCTTGTTGATACCGTGAAAGAGGCGGCGACGGACGGGCGTCCGTTCCTCGGTATCTGCCTCGGAATGCAGATCCTCTTCGCGCACTCGGAGGAGGATGGCGGCGTTGATACGCTTGGCGTGCTGCCGGGACAAGTGCGCCGTTTCCCATCCGTACCCGGTTGCAAGGTGCCCGAAATCGGCTGGAACCAGGTCAACGCCACTAACTGGGAAAGCCGCCATCTTGGCGGCGCGGAATATTATTTCGTTCATAGCTACTACGCGGAACTGGGGCCGTGGACGTTCGGCAAAACTGAATACGCCGGAATCGAGTTCACCTCGATGGTCAAGCAGGGCCGGATGTGGGCGTGCCAGTTCCATCCCGAGAAATCGGGACGCGTGGGGCTTGAGCTGCTGAAAGGATGGTTGGCATGCTGACGAAACGCATCATTCCGTGTCTCGACGTGCGCGACGGACGCGTCACGAAGGGCGTCAAGTTCAAGAACAACATCGACCTCGGCGATCCCGTCGAGATGGCGGTCGCGTATTCCGAGGGCGGCGCGGACGAGCTCGTGTTCTACGATATCACGGCGTCCGCGGAGCGGCGTCCGACGGACATCGGCATGGTGGCGGCGGTGGCGGAGTCGATCCGCATCCCGTTCGCCGTGGGCGGGGGCGTGTCGGACGTGGGCGACATGGAGCGCGTGATTCTCGCGGGCGCGGAGAAGGTGAGCGTCAATTCCCTTGCCGTGCGCAACCCGCAGATCATCGCGGACGGCGCGCGCGAGTTCGGCGCGCAGTGTGTGGTGCTGGGCATGGATCCCGTCAAGAGCGACAACCCGAAGTGTCCGAGCGGCTACGAGATCACCACGCGCGGTTTCCGCGAGTTCACGGGGATGGACGCCGTGGAGTGGGCGAAGCGCGCAGTCGACCTCGGCGCGGGGGAGATCGTGGTGAACAGCGTGGACGCGGACGGCACGCGCGCGGGTTTCGAGCTGACGATCACGAAGCTCATCGCGGAGGCGGTGCCGGTGCCCGTGGTCGCCTCGGGCGGGGCGGGCCAGCCGTCGCACCTCGCAGACGCCTTCAATCTCGCGCACGCCGACGCGGCGATCGTCGCGGGGATGATTCATACAGGCGACTGGACAATCGCCCAGATCAAAGAAGAGCTCGCGGCCGCCGGTATCCCCGTGCGGAAAGTGTGGTAGTGAAATTTGTCAATTAGAATGGATTCAAAAATATGAAGAACATACTTATTCCTGTTCTTGCATGTGTACTGTCCGTCGCCGCATGTGCGGCCGCCGTGGACGGTATTTCATTCGAGGGACTTTCCCCGATCGACACGGCGGCGTTTAGCATTGAACGCGCCGACAAGGACGGCGACCGGATCTACCAGTTCACGGAGACGAGCGGAACGCACGCGCGCGAAATCGTCATCGTGCCAGGTGACGGCTTGAAGGCCGAGGCGGCAGAGGTGCGGTATCCGAACGGTGAAACGGCGGAGCGTCCGTTCGTTGCGAACGGGAAGATCTATCTTACGTTCGCGCCGGGTGAGAAGCTGTCGCTGGTGTGGCCGAGGGGCTGTGCGCAAGTGTCGCCGCCGAGACGGCGGCGTTCCCAGTCAAGCGCTAACTGGGAAAGCCGCCATCTTGGCGGCGCACTCGATGATCGCGCCCTACCGATGCGGTTGCCGGAAATCGTGGGCCGCGAACAGCCGGCGCGCATCGTGCGGCGCGA
>CADCOC010000027.1 GCA_902802945.1 uncultured bacterium
CTTGCAGTCTCTCTCATGAGGCACAGGGCAAATCGTGCCTCTACTTTATACTGCCAGTCAGAGGCAAAATCTCACGCGGGAATTTTGGGAAATGTTGCCAATTCACATCACGCACCGCCAATCCTCAAGTCTTATTTCATCTTGACTCTTACCTTGAAAAAGTTGTAGTTCGACTCCTGTCCGGACGGGACGACCGTCCAGTCGCCCGTGAGGAGCGACTGCCGTCCGAGGATCGTATAGGTGCGCTTGGCGGCCTCTGCAGCAGGCAGCACGGGCGTCCAGGAGACGACGGGCGTTCCGCCGCTCACGGTGACCGTTGCACTGAACACGTCGTTCACGTCCGTGGGATCCGTCCCCACCACATAGTCCTGCCACACCTGCAAGTCATTGCCCGCCGCATCCTTCTTCCCCGTCGGCTTCGTAAGCGACGCGGTGAAGTCGCTGCCGAACTTCGCGGTGTACGACGGGAAGCGCGACAGCCACGTGTCGGGCACCGCCGTGGACCCGCCCGTGATCTCCGTGACCACCACCACGAACCCCGTCGCCTCCGTGATCGTCTCGACGCTCGGACCCTCTGCCACCGTCTCGTGCGCCTGCATGTAGCCATAGTCCACCGGCCACTTCTCCGGCACGCCCTTTTCGTAAGGGGATATCCAGCCGTACGTGTTCCGGTTGATGTGCACCTTGAACCGCTCATAATACCCGTAATTGCGGAAGATCATCTCGCCGAGTCCTGACTTCTCCGTCATGGACGGAATTGTCAGGCGCGGCGCGTTACCGAGGAAGTACACATCTGTGAGACTGGCACATCCCTGGAAACATCCGGCGCCAAGGCGTGAAAGCGTCTTGGGGAACGTAATTGACGTCAGACTGATGCAGTTCGTGAATGCGGCGTCGCCGACCGTCGTGAGGCCGGATCCGTCTGCAAACGTGATGCTTGCCAATTTCCAGCAATCGGAGAACGCCCGCGCGCCGATCTCGCGAACGGTCGCGGGAATCTGCACACTCGTGATGTTCTGGCACACGATGAAGGCCGCGTCGTTGATCTTCCGCACCGGCAAGCCGCCGATTGTGGCCGGAATAGCCACCTGGCCTTCATACCCCGTATTCGACAAGGCAGGGCGCGCCGGATAGCAGTGCCCAAGCACCACGTAAGTCGCGCTCGCCTCGCCGGTTCGTCCGGGCTCGCACACCTTCGTGTAGTTGAGCGCCGGCGTACCGGATGTCGTACCGGTATGGTACTCATACGGCGGGATTGTATAAGACGCCGCAAGCGTCGCCGTCGCCGCAGCCGTCAATAGCGCCGCCATGAAAATATTTTTTACGAAACTCATCTTGTTCCTTCCTCCCTCACCAAGCGGCCGCCCCACCCGGGGCGGCCGTGACTTTCGGCATTGATGATTAACGTTCAGACAACCGTCATCTTAGGCCGGACCTTTTCCAGAGGACGTGATGCCCATCAGTTTCTTCCACGATTCGTGGTCGAGAACCACGGGACCAGGTTCGTCTGGATCGCTCATCCAGCCAACCGGCTTCGCGTCCTTCTTAGCGGAGAAAAAATCCGCGGCCGAATACATCGGCACCATCTTGCGTTTCTTTTTAGGTGTGTTCATGTGTCATTCCTTTCACAAACAAGAACTCCGGCAAATATGCAATCTTACGGTTTGCCGCATCTTGGTATCTCATTTCGCACCGGCGCCTTGATTCACTATCGCCCCCAGAAACGCCTCGCCGAGCTCCCCAACTGAATTGGCCATCAGCTCGTCGAACGACGCGAGGCCGGACGAGACGTCCTTCGGCCGCGGCTTGCGCCTGAACACGCCACTCTTCGCGAAACGCAGGGCGGAGGCGTGGACAAGCTCGTGGAAGAGCGTGGCGATGCTCTCCGGCGATCCATCGAGTCTCTCCACCCACACGAGGCAGCCGAACGTCTCCGCCGGCATCGTGTCCGCCGAAATCGTGGCACCGCGCTTGTACGTGAACACCGGCTCGCCGCCGAACATCGTCTGGTTCAGCTCCTCCGCCGGGCCGACCCGCAAGTCAACCAGAAACCCGTCAAACTTCGATTCATATTGCAACTCAATCATTTTCATTATCTCCCACCCTAATGAAACGCCGCCGGCCCTCGCGTCTTACAAGTAAGTAGAAGAATATTGCGCAGGGATGGGCTGCCAAGCTACTTACAAAGTGCCTTCCCTATTTGACAAACTGTGGCCGCCTGTCAAAAACCAATCAATCATAACCAATCTCGCGCGTCATGAACTCGCGCTCGAACTGCTTCAGGAAGTACTGGTCGGTCATGAGCGAGAGGTAGTCCGCGACGATGCGGGCGGGTGGCGTTTCATCGCGGTAGGAGTGCGGGAAATGGCGTAGGTAGTCTTTGCACACGCCACTCTCCAGATCATCCCGCTCAACCGCCTCGAGATAGACTTCGAACAGCATCGCCATCATTCGCGTGAACTTGCCGCGCTGCTCGGCGAGGAGATTGCAGCCGTAGATGCGCGCCCCGTTGAACGCCTTCAGTTCCCTGTAGGCCTCGAAGACCTCAGGCGAGAACTCGAGGTGGCCCTTGCCGAAACTGTGCTCGACGATGTCCGTGCAGAGCGTCCCGATGATGTCCGTGTTCCTCTTGCCAAGAACCCTGACGCATCTCTCCGGGATGTCCGTCCGTTTGATTATGCCGACGGCGATTGCGTCTTCTATATCCTTGCCTATGTAGGATATGATGTCCGAGACGCGCACGACGCATCCTTCGAGCGTGGACGGGAACACCTGGCGGTCGAAGCCGGGCGTCTTCATGCACTCGGCGAGATTCGCCTCAAGCTTCTCCCACTTGAGGTTCTTCCGATTATAGTCGTACACCGGCACCTCGATCTCGCCGTTATGTCCGAGGATTCCGTCGAGGACAGGCAGCGTGAGGTTGAGCCCGCGTCCGCCCTTCTCGAGGTGCTGCAGCACGCGCACGGACTGCGCGTTGTGCATGAACGTGCCAGCGCCGTGCTTTGCCAGCAGCCTTGCAAGTTCAGCCTCGCCCGTGTGTCCGCACGGCGTGTGGCCGATGTCATGTCCGAGCGCGATGGCCTCGATGAGGTCTTCGTTCAGCCGCAGGCAGCGTCCAATGGATCTGGCGATCCTGGAGACCATCTGCACGTGGAGAAATCGTCGTGAGATGTGGTCGTTCTTGATCTGGAAGAACACCTGCGTCTTGTCCATGTACCGCGCGTAGGCGTGGCAGTGCATGATGCGGTCCGCGTCGTGCGCGAACGGCGTCCTGAAGTATCCGCGCTCCCCGCGCTCTGCGGCCCTCCTGCACGCCGCGGGGTCACTGCTGAAGCACGCATGCTCCCCGTCCAGCACCGCCCTCTCGACATCCAGGCTCGACTCCGCCACCCGATGCAATATCTCCCCGTCCTTCACGTCATTTCCCTCCCTGCGTCCCCTTGTTCCCGGCTTCGGTCGCACCGCTGAGCGCAATGCCCGTGTCGCGCTCGATCTTCCTCTCCAGCGCCACCGTCAGAGCCTTCTCGGCCCCCACGACCACCGCCCGCTTCTTCGCGCGTGTGATGCCCGTGTAGACTATCTGCCGGTTGAGAAGCGGATGCTTCTCGTCGTCCGGCAGCACCACCATCACGTTCTCGAACTCCGACCCTTGGCTCTTGTGCACCGTCATCGCATACGCGAGCTCGTGCTCTGGCAAGAGCGCCACCGGACACGCGATCGTCTTCGCCCCGCGCGGGAACAGTACCACCATTCCATGCGGACCACGAACCGTCACTCCGACATCCCCGTTGAAGAGCTTTCTCTCCGGAGTATTGTGCGTGACCATGATCGGCACCCCAACCATCGACAGATAATCTCCTCTCACGCCAGCAGCAGTCTTCGCCTCCTTCAGCAGAAAGGCATTCGCTTCTTTCACGCCATACCATCCTTCTCGGACGAGCGTGAGAATGCGGCGGCGGTTCAGTTCCCTGAAAAGCGCCTCTGACGCATCGGACTTCACTCCGCCGAGCGACTTGTCCGACCTTTGTATATCACCCGCCTTTTTCACAAGCTCGTTGCCAGACATCCATTTTCTGTACAGTTCCAGAATGCCGTCTTTCTTTATGTCCGCTTTCGGACACAGCCATTGGAATTTGCTCTTCCCCTCAGCAATCTGCTCCGCGCAAGGCAGCTCCTCAGCCTGAATCTGCCGAGGCAACCAGCTCTTCACCATCGTCTGCGCCGCCTCCTCGTCGTTCAACGGCAGTGAGTTGATAGCCTGCGCGACGTCGGACACCTCTCCCTTCGCACGCTCGCAAACCGCCAGCCGCTTGACGAGATTCTCGTTCATGCCGAATTTGGTCAAATCGCCTAGCACGGCGCCCGTATCGACAGACGGCAGCTGATCGGCATCGCCGAGGAGGATGAGCCTCGTTTCATCTTTAAGCGCCGAGATGAGCGCGTGCATCAGATAGATGTCGACCATCGATGTCTCGTCAACGATGACCACCTTCTTCTCAAGTTGATTCTTCTCGTTATGCTTCCAGTTGGGAGCATAGCCGCCGAGCAGACGATGTACGGTCGATCCTTCAAGTTTCCCGGCGATGTCGACAATCCGCTCGCCGTTGAGCCCGGCACATTGATCGAGAATGGCCTCGGACATCCTCTGCGCTGCACGCCCCGTAGGCGCGGCAAGCGCAATGTCCTTTTCCGTCCAGTCAGCATGAACCTTCAGCAGCGCACGCAGAATCGCGCACACCGTCGTTGTCTTGCCGGTGCCTGGCCCACCGGTAATTACGGTGAAGCGATTGCCCACTGCCGCGGCAAGCGCCTCCTTCTGTTCCGGGTTCAACTCAAAGCCGATGAACTTTGCCGCCACGTCGACAATCTTGGGGGCGACATCTCCCATGGTCTTGTTCGCGGCAACGAAGTCTCTCAAACGTTCATTTACTTTCTCAACCGAATTCTTGTTGCGCTGGAAATACCATCTGCCCTCATCAAACACAAGAACGTCTTTATCGAATTTCGCTACGGCGACATCCCAATCGATATCGCCAAGCAACGTACCGACAGATTCCGCGTAGGCAGCATTCTCCTCGACTCCCGCCTTCTTCGAATCGTCTATGTAGCCTCCATCGATAAGCAGCCCGATCACAGCATCCTTTTTCATGTATGCGTTGCCCTGCCCTTCCGACAGGAACATCGCCGCAAGAAAGAGATAAAGACGAGGATCTTCGGCGCTAGCCCGCTCGTAAATGTCCCTTGCCGTCTGCAGCTGAGCAAGTCTGAGCGACCGCGCGGCAAGAAGTCGCGCGATGATCTTGCGCACATTTTTTGCTACATCCGCATCTCCGGACGGGATACCGAAAAGCTTCAATGTGTCCTGGTATTTCTCAAAGGCCATCATCACAGTTCCTCCTTTTCCTTATCGGCTTCTTCCTTATCGCTGGCGTCGATCCTGACACTGAAAGCTTTGGCGAACTCCGCTCGATCCCCCTCTTTCATCGTATGCACGAATTTACCGCTTGCATTCGTCCCTGTCTCGCCACCACGCACGAACAGATACGCAATGCCCTTTACGGCATTTTCGCCCAGCCATTTCTCTGCGGCAAGCGTGTAGATCTTGTATTGGAGGTGATATCCCGCCTCGTCCATCGCGGTCACGACGGTTGCGTCTTCGTAGTCATCAAGCGCGTTCGTCTTCCAGTCCACAATGTAATAACCATCGTCGCGGCGCACAAGCAGGTCGATCGATCCGTTCAACGCGCCAGCCCCCTCTTCACGGACACCCCCGAGATTCGATTCGTCGAGAACGAAGTTCACCTCCGCCTTGCGGTCCTTCAACAGTATCTCGCAGAGCTTGAACTTGTTGTTACCCCCCAAATCAAGTTCGGTCCGCAGCGCGTTCCACGCCATGCGCGCGATGACGGATGCCGTTGTTTCAACGTTCTTTTCCGCACCGCCATTGACCATAGCTTCGCCGCCATTATCCCTCTGTTTGTCGCCTTCCTTCCGGACCTGGTTCGCGACTCCATTCGCCGCCATTCGCCGCCTCACAAGTTCCAGAAGCGGCGATTTCTTCTCATCCGTCTCGTTAATCAGCTCCTTGAACTCGTCCTCACTCTTCTGCCCGATCTCAAATCCAATCCCGTCACTCGCCTCGCACAATTTCTCCATCACCTCATGGAACACCGTACCCGACAGCGCACCTTTCGGCACAAGCGACTTCTTCTGCTCTTCTTTCTGATTCTGATCATAAGGAGCATTCTGTCCCTCGTCTTCTTTAGGTTTAGGGCCCTCCACCTCTTCCACCTTCTTGGCACTATGGTGATTTAGCGACGAGAACGAATCCCACTTGAACCTCCACCCCTTCATGCCAAGAGTTGGCGGGCGCTCCCTCAGATCAAGTGCCGACGGAAATACAGGCGGAAGCTTCTGCTTGCCCGGATCCCGCATCCGACTTTCGACATCGTCTTTGCACAACGTTTTAATTGCATCACCAAGATATTTCTTTAATGCAGAACCTCCCTTGCCGAGCCCACCTTGCGGAATGTTCCGTGACCATGGCAAATACAACTTAAAGGTCGCGCGCGTCAGGGCAACATATAAAAGCCGCTTAGTTTCCGCATCCGTGGCGTTCCCTGCAAATCCATATGCAATGAACACAGCGTTGAACTCTAGGCCTTTAGCGGCGTGCATTGTCATTACCTGCACTGCGGGCGCTTCGCTCGCCTTGTTTCGGACGCTTCCGTTCTCTCCCGCAAATGCGTCTCCGCTTTTCAGCGCGCGAAGAGCATCAGCTAGTTCGGCGACAGATTTCGCTCGCCCGTAATCTTTGAGGAGCTGGTCAAATACCTGGCGGTAACCTGCAGGATTGTTTACAGCCTTAGTCTCCCTCATTACCGACTCAAACAACCTGATCCAGTCATGCTTGTCGGCATAGTTGCGCCAGCGCTCGCACAACCAGTCAAATGCCGCATCGCCATTCTTCAAGCGCGCGTCAAGCCCCTGGGGAACAAACCCGAACAATGGCGTCAGAAGCAATGCGGAAAGATTCCCGAGGCTACGCGGCATAGACAGATAGTCAAGAAGCGCAAGAACACTTTCCGCCTCCTCTCCGGCGAAGAATCCTTTTTCATGGTAAAACCGACACGGGATGTTCTTCGCCAAGAGCATCTGCTGCACAAAATGTCCATCGTCGTTGCTGCGCACGAGAACGCACATGTCATCCCATCCCATGCGCGTGCCCCATTCCTGACTCTTATTGAGACGAATCATCTCGTTTGCGGCATTATCTACAAATTGCGGAATTCCATCCTTCGCCTCAAGCAACTCCACGGCTTTCTCGCCTGCTGGATAATGGAAGTCCTTCACCTTCTCCGGAGGATTGGCTTGCGGGAATGACACCTTCTGATAATTTATCTGCTGTCCTCCTGCCTCCATGCCCGCGAACCATCCATTTGCGAACATTGTGTGGAAATCGTTCACCATATCCTCTGTCGAACGATACATTTTATCAAGCGACTCGAACTGCCCGTTTTTCGCAAGCAACTCCGCCTTTGCATCCATATATGTGGCGAGGTCTGCACCGCGCCATCCGTAAATGGCCTGCTTCGGGTCCCCGACGACTATGAGATGCCCTTCGTCCGCAAAGAGCTTCTTGAATATTTGCCACTGCTTTGCGTCTGTATCCTGAAACTCGTCTACGAGTGCCAGGCGATAACGACCGCGCATGCGCTTCACAAAACCTTTTTGCGCGTCGGTCGCATCAGGAGATGTCGCCGCCACGACAAGACGTGCCGTCTCGCGGATAAGATCGTCAAACGTCACGGTGCTGGAGCGGAGCTTAAGCCGCACGAACTCGGGATAGGCCTTGCCGACCACATCGCGGAGAATCGTCTCTCGCAACAGCTGAACTTTTGCCCCGGCCAGCTCCTTTACTTCTGCGTATGCCTCAAACCCCGGTCGCTCGCAGAATACCGCATCAATTATTGCGCCATCCCACTTGTGCAACGTGAAATCTATGTTCCCCTGGCATATAAAATCCAGCGCCGCCACACAATCCTTCTGATCGCTGCTGGGATCTTTCACAATGCGGATCTTGTCATCAAGCTGAGAGAAGAAATTATACTGCGCCCTGTTCCAGTTCCGCCTTTCCCTAAATGTGCTACCGTTCGCCGTGTGTGCCATCGCATATGCACCCGGCCCCCCTTCATCCCATCCCGGCAGGCGGTAAATGGCCCCATGCAATCCCTCGTTTAGCGCGGCAATCTCCTGTTGCCACTCTTCGAAGTTATCCTTGCCTACGATTTTAATAAGCCTTGAGACGGCGGCCTTGGCCATTCCTTCGGCATCACCGTCCGCATCCCAATACTCCATCTCCTTGGCGAACTTGTCCGCGTATGCTTCCTGAAACTCTCTAGAGGCAAGCACATTGTGAACGGCCTTTTCGCAAAGCTCATTGTCGGAGCCTCCGATATCCATCCCCATTGTCATCCCGCTTTCGAACGGATACGAGGCGAGGACTTCACGGCAGAATGAATGTATCGTGCAGATTGTCGCTTCGTCAAGATGTTTCGCCGCTTCATTCCCGGACAGCATCTTGCGGATACGCTCCTTCAATTCACCAGCGGCCTTCTCTGTAAATGTTACTAGAAGAAGACTTCTTATGTCATATTTTTCCTTCAACACAAGTTTTTCGACTATGTGCTCCAGGGTATAGGTCTTGCCTGTCCCTGCCGAGGCCTCTATAACCGCATTGCGGTCGTAGTGAAGCTTATCCCAAATTGATTCGTTTGCCATTGCGCACACCCTCCCTTACTCTTCCAGCTTGCCAGACATTGGCAGTTTGAACAACTGGTAATACATATCCTTCAGCTCGGCCCCCGTCGGCGGGCAACGCCACCTGTCCAGAACCTTGTCTATGACAAGTTTCGCGCCCGAAGGCTCAACGCCCTGTGCAATTTCATCCCAAAAACCTTGCGAAGTTTTGTCATTCGGAATAATAACAATGTTAATCAACTTCTCTCGCAAGTTATCGTAAGACACCGCACGAGGAATCGTTCCATATAATTCCCTTACTTTAGTAATATGGCCAAGCGCCTCGTCATGGGGAATAGTCCACGACCAAGTCTGCACAATATTGTTAAACGCTATGACTTTGATCTTAAATTCAAGGTCTTTCGTCGCTTTTGATTCGACATACTTGACCAAGAAACCATAAAACGACTCCAATACCGCTGACGGCGGAATCCGAATCAGAACATCCTCCCTGTCAACTTTGGTCGTGCTTGTGTAGTTCCGGCACAACAAAGCGAATCCATCTTCTTTTTTCTCCTCACGCAACCAAACGCGATCCTCGTCTGTGACATTCGCATCCGCCCAGTCCTGCTGCTCAGCAGTTTTCTTTAGCGCGAACTCGCCGAGATACGACAGTGGGAGGCGGGCGCCTTTTTGAGATTTCGCGTACTCTGATTTTAGGTCTTGCAACATCATCGCCTTCTCCAGATCCCATTTTGTGCTGCCATATGGAACACCAAGCGGAGTCTCGGCATCGATTGAAGTCGATCTCCATTGTTCGCTGGCGATCTTGAATCTTCTGCTGAATACTCCATTGTACGGATCTTTTACAAATGCAGCCAGGTCTTTGACAGAAGGCTCTTCTGACGATCTCTTGTCTGCTTCCCTGCCTTGCACGGGGTCAGCCACAACATCAGGCACATTTTGCAAGGCTGACGCCAGTGGATAATGCTCCACCGTGACACTTTCCGCGACTTCGCGCACCAGCGACGAAGGATAGAGCGTCGCGTCTGATTGCAGATCGAAACACGGATAGGACAACACCAGTTCTTTTCTCGCCGACGATACGGCCGCCATAAACTGGGCACGCGATTTCGCGGCGCGGAGCGTGTCTTTCCGTTCTTCCTCTGGCAACTCGTTACGCACGTCGAGCGTGGAACGATCGTTCTTCCCTGGGATGGCACCTTCAAGCAGACCGATCACAAAAATATACTTGAATGGAACATAAGCGAGCGAACGAAGACCTCCAATCGTAACTCCATGCCGCAGATACCCGCCTTTTGCGCACTCAATGCTTGAAACAGAGCATTCGACGAAAGCGACCGGGAGACGGAATCCCTGTTCGCCTTCGATCTTGCTGAGGCGGTTCAATGTCCGAACGATACCTGCCCTGACAAGAGTCTCGGGAGAATCGTCTTTTTCGGCGGCCAAAAGCTCATCCATCAACGCATGAAGTCGTCCGGCCCATGTATTGGGCCATTCTTCCGGATCTTCCGACGAGCACCTAGCCTTTATGTCGTTCAAAGCGGACAGCCGCCGATGCAGAATCTCGACGACTTCGGAGAATTTCTCCACCCTCTCCGGCTCACGCGCTTCAAGCTTCATTCCGTCCAGCGTATCGGCAACAAGTCCGAGACGGAGGCGTTTCAGCGCCCATTCCCAGTTGAAACGCCCGGAGACATTGCCCTCGTCGCTGTCCGCTTCGTTGTAGCCCTCAAACGCACCTACACGGTCAGCGAGCTTCTGCCATTCAATTACATCATCACGCGAAAAGCCCATTCCCCGCTGGACACATGGGTTCGTCAGTGCCGTGAACAGACGACGACGATTTAGCCCGTACCGGGCAATGTCCATAAGCGCAAGGAATCCGTCGAGATATGAACTGTAGTCGCTCGTGGTCGCGTCAATGAGCCCGAACGGAATCTGACCGCGCCCTTCGAACACGCTTTCGATCATCGTCCGATACTTCGGCATGTCCGTAACCAACACCGCGATATCAGAGAAGTCAACGCCGTCCTTCTTGGCGGGCTTGCCGTCCTTGTTTCCAGCCCAGACGGCGTCCAATATCCGCTCGTGAACCATCTCCACCTCACGGCGAATCCCCGGTGCGCCAACCACACGCAGCGACACGCCGTCTTCCACGGACGTCTTTGCTTCCGGCTGGTACCAGACGACCTCATGCGTCTTCGCCGCCCAGTCTATGATCTCGCGCTGAAGCGGCGTCAATAGCGTATGCCCGAAGAGAATAATCCTTTCGGTCTCCCCTTTGGGCTCTGAACCGCGCAGGGAATCAAACACCTTCCGCTGCGATCGGACATCTTTCATCGACTCGGCAAGCGCTTGTTCGCCCTTGAAGATGTCGCTCCGGTCCTTGAACTCCTCCAACAACGACAAATACCCTGTAGCCTCGTAGTCGTCGATCAGCTGGCCAAGGGTGTTCACCAGCTGAACCGCACGCTTCGCCTCGCGCTGCGAGACAATCGTCAGCGGACCAGGACTGTTTTTCTCTTTAATGTACTTGCGGAACGGGGCAAACTCCTCGCGCCCATCCGTCATCAGTATGTTCAAGATGATAAGGGGATAGTCGCGCCCCGAGATTATTTCTCCACCGTCAGGATCGTTCTCCTTCAGGAGCCGTTCGAGCTCGTCGTTCAGGAATGGCATCTCGACACCGGCGCTCAGCTCAGGCACCTTCGCAAGCACCTTCATCTTCAGCCAGTTACCGAGGTTCGGGTTCGCCACCGCGACCTTAAGAAACTCGAACGGCCCCTTCGCCTTCCGCTCGCGTGCCAATTCATTAACTAACTCCGCGGCAAGATTCTCGATGCGAGCATTCTTTATGACTTGCAAAGACATACATCCTCCTCTCAAGCCTGATCGTTATTGGTTTTAACTCCCAGCGCCGAGGCTAAAAGTGCCAGCATTGTTTTCTCGTGCTCCGCGCACGCAGATTCTCGCCATTTCTGGGCCGTTTTCTTCACTGGCTCGTCACTTTGTTCAAATGACATCTCAATCTCCTTTGTTAGATTAACCATTATACGATATTTCAGACTACCTACATTTTCAGCATTCTCATTCGCACGAGCTTTTGCAGCGGGTGGAAGATTTGAAAATTTAGAATTCGTGTTCGGCGTCAGCAAACAAAGATTCCCAAATCTGTCACGGTCGTAACAACCATTGGTTTTAGCCTCCCAAGGCTCCAGCTCTCCTTCTGACGGATGCTGCGGATACCAATGCTCCACTGAATTCCGATACTCATATACGAAGTTCTTATACTGTTCTTTGTCCTTCATCCACAGGAGGAAGTCAAGGTAATTGAATAACAAATGTGAAGTCCCAGTCCCTTTCCGGAAATTGCAACCTCTTAACTCTTCATATCCCTTCTTCACGGCAGGCACTACCACATCTTTCTCCACAAATGTCCTGAAATCCAACATATTGGGATCCGCTTTCTTAGCCCACAGCCAATTCAATAACTTCGTGACCCAGTGCATGCTCTTGACTTCAGTATAAGACACACGAAGACTCGACTGCAACATTAAAAGCTCTTTTCTCGGAACATAATCAGTATCAGCCCCTGTCGAATTATATTTGGGGGAAGCGTCATCACCCTTCTCAAGTTCTTTTAAACTCCACTCACCCAGCGCATTGTCTTCAGCATAGTCTCTCTTCACAATATACTTATCAAAGAGGTATCGGCACTCCAAAAGAAACTGAGCGAATTTCCACGCACGTTCTTTTTGTTTATCATCTGTCAAGCTATTGGGGAACAATTCAAGGAATTTCGGGATGAGATTCTTTTCGCTCAATTCCCACCCCTCTACATCTGTCTTTGCCTGGCCAATTTTATGGCACTTAAACACCTTAATGACATTCAGAAGAAAATGAGGGAAATCAATCACACTACGGAATCGCGGCTTGTCATACGGCTTTTCCATTTCATCATCGTCATCATCCACATTTGTTGAAAGGGAATTAGACTTAGCGAGAACGGCTTTCCATATTGTTATTTCTGAATTGACTTTATTTTCGTCACCATCTTTCTCCTTCGACTCCAAATCAGGGAGCTCGTTCCATTCTTTGCCAAACCACTGTTCGCGTGTCTCTTTGTCCAGATGCATCTGAACATACCCGTTCATATCCGAACAGGCATTCCAAATCTTCGAAAAAACCTCACGGTGACATGGCGAAAGATAGCTAACAATCCTACCCTTTATAATATCTTGCGGTTCAAGCTGTTCTCCACGCGTATTCATCACTTCAAAATAGCGATTCAAATCCGTATTCTCTGGCACCTCAATTCGGTATAGGTTGACATGCTTCAACCCGCGTCTTAAACGGGCCTCGAAGTCCTTATCGTTGAGACGTAACAGTATCGTCCGGACACCATCGCAAATGCTTCCCTCCAATTCCAAACATTCCTTCCCGTCATTGCATTTCCACCACGGGTCATTTGCTTCCTTCCAAACACCAGACTCAACACCTTTTACCTGCGAAATGATTTTTCCTATGAGTTTAATAGCATTCTCCGATCGCGCCCGCCATTTATAAGTCAACGCCCGCTCATTCTTTATTTGGATCCCCAAACACTTGAATAACATATATAGAGCCGTCAACCGCTGTTGCCCATCAATCACTTCATAGACACGACATCCCGTCCCCTCTTCAATAGTCTTCTTCACCACAATAGATCCTAAGAAGTAAGGAGCGATCTTATCTCCAGCAGCAGCACCTTCAGGGATAACCCCAGCTATGTCATCAATTAATTGATCAATTTCATTTGGCCTATCCACATCTTGAGACTTGGTTCCCCAAGCAAAAGCACGTTGATAAATAGGAACCTCATATCGTGTGTTCGGCTCATCAAAGAATGTCTGTCCTCCATCTACCCAGAGCGGGAGCTTCTGTACGAATTCTGTAGCCACTGATTGTCCTCCTTACTTCAATTCCTTTAACGCCTTCTGCAAAGCCACACGTTCGCCTGTGAACTGCTCGTCTTCGCGCTTACTGTGCTCTACCGCTATCTTTGCTACATCTGTGTGGAACACAGCATTGCGAATTAAATAAAACATCGCTTTCTGGTTAGAATACCTATCATTTCCGTCTGGTAACCCAATTGCATATTTGTTTGGAGTCTTGGCTCCAAAGTACGCAAGATCCAGACAGACCGAATACGCCCACAAACATAACTTGACCACCGTTCGCCGAACATCTTCTGTAGGAATGTCAAACCCAAAACGATCAAAATACGCCATCAAAACAGCATAAAACAGATTGCGTGCGTAAGGCGAATTATAACTCTCAATTACAGTTTTCACAGAGGCATACTCGGCGCGTGCAAGTAATTTCTTAATTTCTCTCTTCCACTCAAGATAATGCTTCACATATTCAAAGAAACATTCGCCAGGAGTAAAGTCGTCGCCAATCTGGAAATGGGTACCGGTCACACAGACTCGATCAACATACCCGTATTTGTCCTTATAACCAAGTGGAACGCCCTTGAACACATAAATATCCTTTGTGGAGAACGCATTGCTCTTTTCCTTACGCGACCATCTGTATATTGGATAAAGGATATCTTGGAAAAGTCCCCCAATCACGTTGCTGTCCAAGTTTTCCCAGTCGCTAACCTGCTTAGTTTCCTTTTCTTCAAATTTCTTCTTCTCCTCTTTAGAAGCCCCCTTCGGCGCTTTCATAAGCCGCAAATGATAAGCCTTCAGCAGATCGTGTGGCGCCAAAGGGCGTCCACGCGTGTTTTGAGAATCAAAGAGCTGGAAAGCTTCTTCTTGTGTTTCAACGCAAATCACAACAACCTCAAGCGACTCTGCCAATACCTTCTTGAGCATTTCGAGATAATCAGTATTCCCATCTGTACGACTCTTCAGATATTCGCAGATATAAACCATGTTGTTGTGCAAGTTCCGCTGCGATTCCAGACTCTGCGAGAGCGCGGGATAGAACTTCGAGTTCGAAATATGTCCAAGATTAAGCCCCATTCCTAAGGCTAACAAAGTAAAGGTTATAGTTCTCTGCTGCCCATCAACAATGTCATAGTACTCTTGATCGTCATTCTCGTCTTTCTTCTTGTTGAGCACAATCGTGCCGACTCGATAAGGTCGCATTGATGGTTCAACATTATCCTCCTTACACTTTTCAATGACCATCTTGTCAATATCACTCAGCAACTCCAGAACACTCCGCCTTGTCCACTTGTAGGGACGTTGATAATCGGGAATACGCAAATTGGGGATTGCAAGATAGTCAAGAACCTTCATTACATTCTCTGCGCCCACTTCCGGTGGTGTCTTGTCGTACTTCAGAGCGCCCTTTAAGCACTCTTCAAACTCTTCCCCAAGGTCCAGATAAGGATCATCCTGTTCTGCGTCCACCAACTTTGAGACCCGCTTCCGAACTTCCATTTCTATGTCATTCTTCCCATATCCCGGTTTTTCAACACCCATTGTAGACATCCCACATGTCAACAACCCCTTTACTTCATCATTACTCCGACCTCCATTACGCAAATCCCTTACTATCTTTAATATTTCATCGTCCTCAGACGAAAGAATATCTTCCTTGACACCTAACAACTTGCGAACTTTCCTATCCGCATCCGAATCTCTCGTGAAATCTATTGCCAAGGATCCATCTTTGACGCTAGCTGGGCTAAGTAGCTGCCCATTTGTCGAACACAACCATGGGATGGTCCTCAAAAGATAAAGGAGGTAATTGGAAAACCCTTCACTCTTTGAACTATTCTTAAAATAGTTATGTTGTCCATCAGGAAATAGATTCGTAGCCGCAGTAGACAATAAATTGCGAAGTATCTCCCAGATCACAAGCGCTTGACCACGCCAAACTTTAATATCGGTTCGAGTAGCGGTAAGAATAAGTTTTCTCAATCCATCAATTTCAAACTCTTCCCATGTTTCATCATTTACCCTATAGGATGTAGGCTCCTTCCAAGCTTCCCTGGTTTGCATATAGCCTTCATCAAAATCCCCTTTGGAGAGACTCGTCACCTTCAATCTCGGCCACTTTGACACTCCCAATTCGCTAAAGAACAATACAACTTCATCCCTCAAGCCCTCTTGTACGTTATTCCTGTATATTTCGACATCCAAATAATCACCCATGGAAAGAGGTTCAAAATAATTTCTAAGCAGTTCGCTTTCAAAATACAATTCATTTGCAGTTTTTCGCCCACTTTGGCGGGAGACTATCCAAGTGCATTCAGACAATCTCAACATTATGTCACGCCGGTCAGCTTGATTAACAGCCGTCCTCAGCCCTTCAAAGATTAGTTGGAATGCGGCGATATGGTCATCAAAGGAAGCCTTATTCAACTCACCAATCATAGAAAGAATCTCATCTTTGGGCGTCGGACGTGTAATTCCTAGTTCCCTCAAATAACGAGATGCGGGGGAGTCTGGATCGCAAACCAATAACGGCTTGACCGTCTGGAATCCTTGGACCGCCCTCCCTTCAGCATTTGGAAGGAACAAACAACGTTCGCCGGCGTTATTGACTGCAGGAACCGCTGTTCCATCAACGGTTTTGAAAATTGGCTTTTGCGCAAAAAGTCCCCACTTCCTCTTTTCGCCATTCAATACAAAATCATAACAACTCTGTAACCACTCGTCAGCGCGTTCTGCGATGAACTTCCTCGTCAGTTTTTCCAACACAAACTGTTGATCAACCCAATGTTGTATGCACTCCCTGAGAAAAGCTTTCCCGCCGTCATATTCTCTAACTCGTTGTTCGTTATATCTAGGGAATATCCAAGTCGCCTCGGCCTTGTCTACAAGCGCAGCCAAGATCACATTCGGAAATGTTCTTCGCAAAACATCAGTCTCTGCAAAAAATGCAAACTCCTTCTTAACGTAATGACCATCGTCCGCAGGGAGGACTGCACGACTAATGAAAGAATTAAGAATTTGGTGATCTGGTTTTAGTATTTTGGGGAATGCGTGGTTGTTTAAGAAAATTGGCTCGAAAATTTTCCGGGGCTGTTCCGCTTGTTTATGAATCGGCAGCAGCTCAAGAATTCTGTCATCATAAAACACGCGATTCTCTCGTTGGCCTATCGCAACCATAACGGGAAATGAATCCGCGACTAATGTCGTGATCTTGCTCACGAGTCCGTTATTGTGCGGCTCCCCTTCGGTAATCGTCTCGCGTGCAGGATTTAGCTTGAAAGGACCATGCACGAGAAACTTCAATCCATTATCTTGTTGTGTGGGGAAAAAGCAGAATGTCGTAAAGCCACTACAAGCCCTAACCCTTTTGTCCTCCGCCCCTAACATATACCCAATACAATACTTTTCCAATGGGCTTTCTCCACGCGAAAAGATCAGAATTCTATCGTCATGAGTGGTAGTTTCATCTTCTATTCTAAGATTTCTGACCTCCTTAACATCCATTGGATCAATACCATCAACGGAAACCCTGTCCCATTTCTTGAGGATCTCCACTGAGTATGATCCCGAACATCCGTCTTCACAAGCATAAGAGACTCTCTCCAATGTTCGGAGAAAAAGAGTTGGCATAACAAGATTTCGCAGCTTCTCCTTAATTTCCGTGTAGGCTTCCGTTCGTGATGGCACTTTATAGGCTTCATTACCAGTTGATTTACGATTAAAATAAAAAACAAAGACCGTCCAACCTGGTTTACGATCTGGATAATTTTGCGACTCCCAATATGGGACGATATAATTTTTAATTGAAAACATGAATTCATCATCATAGATGAAAGGCGTCTCAGTATATCGAAACACAGACTTGAACCCTACACCAAACTTTCCGATGGCATTGCCGCCCTTAGTGCTTTTTGCTACGGCTGTAATTGAATTCAACGACCCCAACCTACCTTGACTAAAGTCTTCGCGCTCGGACGTGACAGGTGTTATCGAAAAATGGACCGTCCCGTTATGTCGGAAAACAAGGCAATCTTTCTTCAGCTCGAACCGTGCTTCTGTAGCTTTCGAATCATCCGCGTTCTGGATAACTTCATAGATAAAATGCGCTTTCTCTGAGTACTTCTCAACCTGCTCGTCCCAGATACCTTCTGTCGCGAAAGACTTTGGTACAGCTTTAAGACGATCTTCATGGAGCGCGGTAAATAACCTTTTGATCTCTTCTCTATTCATCATCCTTATCCTCGTATTTTCCTTTACGGCTAGATTATCCTTGAGCTAGGTAAAGAGCCTTTGCCGCAATTTACTCCTTCAATGCGAAGCCAGCCATTTGCAAGCACCTGCCCATTTTTGATGCGCATTGTCTAATATCTCTTCTGGAATACCTTCACCATTCTCCAAGGACAACCAGAAATCCTGGAGCTTCCCGAATGCCGCCTGAAAAACCCCATTCCCTCCATTTGACCCCTGAGTAGCTGTGAACGCAGCTGTCCTCATTAATCTACGGATGACATCAGAGACTTGCTCACATCCCCTGTATGAATACAAATTGTAGGAAGGCAATTCTGCCTCATGCATCCGGCTCACATACTCTTCGGTCAGATGCAAGGCATATTTCCGGTGATTTCGAGGATCCAACCGTTTTTTATCTCCACCAGGGACCTTGGGCATGTCAAGCCAGGCAAGGAAGTACACGGCAACATCTTGCCAGTTCTCCGCATTCATTACATCATCCAGCATTATCATCGCAGTTCCTCCATTCAGATTCTTCCGAGTTGCTATTAATTCATCAACCTGCCGATGGTACAACTATGAAATGGCCATGTTCACGCAAAAGGCGAGGTATGCTGATCCTGAAGTCGTCAGGCATATTGCGTGAAAAATCAATGATGATAGACCGACACCCTTTTCCCAAAAGTTTCTCAACAGGGATCCATGGGCGATCATAATCAGTGGCAACATAATAGGCGTATCGATAGGGGGCGCCTTCTTCACCGCATTTGTAGAGGCGAAAATCATCATCATCCGGTAGCCCGAACATCTCATCCAGCCCAGAATGTTCAGGATCGCCGTATCCTTCACCAATGATAACTAGCCCATCGGCAGTAAAGGAATCAAGGCCAATCTCGCCCTTTCGACAGACATAAACCAACACATGGCGTTGGGAATGTCCCTTCCCGCCTTTAGACTTAGGAGGTTTTGATGCGCCAGAATCTTCGGCAACAGCCGGAAAGTCACGATTCCCCGCATTTCCACCAGGGACAACGATTCTCCTAATATCGCTTTCCTCTATCTCCTTCAATTCCTGAGGAATAGTAAAATTCCGAGGTTCAATCTGAATATTCATTTCTCTAAGATCGTAATTCAACCATCCAAAAAGAACAATGCAATAATCCCCAATCTCCCCATGTGTGTAATACTGCTGATTATTATGCGTAAACGGATGCTCAAGAATGAACCTCGCTCGAGTATCGTCCGGCGCTCTTGAACCTTGAGCCTTTTGCTCAATCTCTTCGTGCGTACTTAGCAATCGTCTACCAGACCAGTAATATCTTGTATTCGGACGTTCGTTGCGAAAGCTATTGAATATCGCTTCAGGCACCCCCTTTTCAAACGCAGTATCAAGTACTTTAAGGAGTGTATCTTTATAGTTCCCATTGTCCAATTGTACATTGTTATCAACAATCACTCTGAACTTACGATTGCCGTTTTGAGGATTAAACCTCTTGAAGTCATTAAGCCTTGCCATTTTATTCTCTTTTTCTTTTAATTTTCGTCACAAACAAACGTCATCTTCCCGCCGACACGGTCGACGACGAGGGTGAAGTTGGCGAAGAAGTCGTAGCCGATTACGCCTTCGGGCGGGACGTACGCCGGATTGTCCTGCGCGTCGCCGCAGAGGATCTCGAACGGGTGGCCCGCGAACTCGCACGGGACACGGCGCATCGGTGCCGTCCAAGGCCTGCCGTCAAAAGAGCACTCGTCGGCGATGCCGGCCGAAGGGAAGCCCTTCGAGAGGTTATGCACATACGAGTATGCCGCGCCGGTGTCAATGTAGCGCATGCCCTCCACGCCGCCGACCGTCATCTTCACGAGCCAGCCGTTCGGTCGTACCTCGAACGGAACGGTAGTGCCTCCTTCAAGCGAAATCGGCTCGTCGGATGTCGTGATCTCGCTGTTGCGGTAGTCGAACTTCGTGTACCGCTTCAGCGCCTGCACGCCCGCGACGTGAAGCCCAGAAATCCCGAAGAACTCCTGAACTCCGGGCGCAACCAGCATGGACGCATGCGGAAAGCCGGTGTCGACCAAACACCGCTTCCCGTCGATCTCAACAATCGGAACTTTCTTGATCAATCTGAATTGCATTGTCACATCTCCCTATACCCTATAGAACTGGCACCGTCAGCAATCCTTACGGACTTTCGATTCCGGAAACACCACCGGCAGCAGCTCCGCGTCGGCGGGGCAGAAATCAAGTGCGGCCATCTTGACGGGAGTGTACCAGCCGAGGGCTTCGTGCTCGAGCGCGGCGGGCTCCGCGCCGGGTGCGGGCTCGCAGTCGATAAGCGTCAGGTGGATCGTGCGGTCGGGGTAGGCGTGGGTAACCGCCGTGCGGACTCGGGCGTTCACGATCTCAAGCGCGATCTCCTCGCGGCATTCCCGGGCAAGTGCCTCGCAGGGCGTCTCGCCGGGTTCGATCTTTCCGCCGATGAACTCCCAGTGCCCGCCCTGCGACTTGCCGAGAGGCCGACGGCCGAGAAGAAACTCGTCCCCTCGGCGTATGATACCGCCTACGACCTCAATCACTTTCCGTACCGGTTCCATTCTACTTTACTTCCTGACGCGCAGAGTATAGCATAATTTTCAGGGTTTGTGGTCACTTCCCAACGTTGGTGCCCCGAGGGGGAGTCGCCCCCACGCCTAGCACTTCTGCGACTGCTTCGTGTTCCATGCTATAGCGCGCTCGGGATGCCAGCCGAGCAGGTCCTCGTGAATGGGTTCCAGGACGAACATCTTCTCGACGCCATCCACCAGTACGAGATACCGCTTGGTCGCCGGCGCGTGTACACCTCCCGTCCGCGGCGGGTGAAGACCGTCACGATGTCGGTGTTGATCTTGTGCTGCGCATACAGCGCAGAGGGACGCGGCCCCTGCTTCTTGGCGGGGCGGCGGTTGCAGTAGGACGCGGCGACGCGGTCCTCGTTCCAGCTAGATTTCATTGTTCGCATGTCTACATTCAACTTGTCGATTAAGATCATCTTTCAAAGAAACTGAATTTTTTTTCGATTTTTTCGAACCCTGCCGGACGCAACCAATAACCGCGCGCACACAGCTGTGCGGTCAGCTCACGGCAAAGGCTGCTGACAATCTCGCGGCACTGAGGGATGTCTTCAACCAGCGTCATGCCATAGCAATCGGTGCGTTCCTCCTGGTAGACCAGATGTTCTTCTGAGCGTCCTTCGTTCTTCGGTTGCGTAGTCTTGGCCAGACCATGCCCCATGCGGGCGAAGTCAATTCCCGTGAAGACTTCTGGCGGACAGATGACGCTCACGGTTGTCCAGAGTCCGCCATAACTATCATGGAGATGGAGTTTGACGGCCGCTTTGCGGCTGTCGGCCTCGCCGAGCTTCATGCACTCCACTTCAAAAAGAAGGTCGGCGTCCGCCCCGCCAAGTTCAGATTTTATCGGGAACTGCTGAGGTTCATTCTCCCAGACCTGGAGGATAACCGAAGTAAACGCCCCCGTATTCCAGACGGAAGACATCGGATTGCTGATCCACAGTTTCCGAATCGGCAGACCCGTGCAGGCCGAAGCCAGCGCCGACATCAGACATTGAATACTATACATGATCATCTTTTTCTCCTTTTTGTTGTTGACTGAATTGGTTAAACGGTAAAGTTGAAAGATTCCTTCAACCTGGCCTGTAGATGGGGCGTGTCCAGTTCCTGAACAGGAACTGGACACGCCGCGGTTTTACCAGTCGTCACGTCGCTCATCGTTGTTCATGCCATTCCGGAGAATGGCCGACACGTATTCAACGGCGACCGGACGCGTTTCTGCGTCGTCGTTTCTGGGCTCTTCGTCCATGACGAAGAGATTTGAACGTAGATCGAAGTTATTCACTCTGTTCCTTGTTGGTTGGTTATTGTCGCTGACGGAGTTGCGGCGCGCGATTCCCTGGCGGAAGCATTACCTGAACCCGGACGAACTGCGCCGCGCTGCCGAGTCGACGCAAGGCATGCGCAATGGCCGCGATCAGTTTGTCCCATACGCCCGCCATGTCGTGCTCGAGCGGAAGGCAGATAGGCACGAGGGAGCGGAACGGATTGCCGTTTTGTTCCTTGGCGCCGATGGCCACGCAACGTTCGAGGCTGTGTTCGCGAATCGCAACGCCACAAACCTTTTCGGTTTCCTCCTCCAAGAACATGGCTTCGGCGGCAACTACGACCGGTGGGGTAAGGGCGGACTCTGCGACAAGATCATGCAGCGTTCGAAGGTGTTCCCCAAGTTCGTGCTGACAGACGCAGAGGAATGTCCGCGTCATGCAGATGGCGATCTTTACGACGGTTATCAGAAAATACACGGGCTTGACCGTTCAGGCTCGAGGGCGCGCGACCTTTACGAGAGGGCAACGGGCACCGGCACCTGCGAGATCGTGCTCAACCCACCTGACCCCAAGGAGTTCAAGCGCATTCTTCTCAAGACGTGCCGCGCAAATCGCGTTCGCGTGCATGCCGATGGTCGGCACGAATCTGACATCTGGCATGCAGAGACGTTTACCGAGAACTCGGACTTGATGGGCAACATCAAGTCGAATAGCGCGTATCGCCGTGCATCAGCCAACGGTGTTGTTCAGCTCGAATTCAATTTCGACGGCATCTATCCGTCAGGATCGTGAAGCATTACCAATCATCGCGACGTTCGTCGTAGTTGATGCTATTGGAATGGTTGACTCGTATTCAACGACGATCAGGTGTGGTTCAGTACCATCGTTTCTGGGTTCGTCGTCGATGGCGAAGAGGTCGGAACTTTGATTGAGAAAATTCACTTTGCTCCTATTTCATCTCCCAACCCATTGATCTTCAAGGAAGTTAAGTCCTTGCATATCATCTGCTTCCACAATATTCGACGCTGCAGCATCTGCAAATAGCGGTTGAACTTGGAAACCTAACCCCACATACTCACCAATCTTATTTTCCATATCGTAAAGCTTGTAGCATAGTTCCTTGTAATATGCCTTTACATAGTTAACGGCTCGTTCAAAGAAATTAGCCGGATGAAGTGTTTCTTTCTTGTCTAGAATGGAATTTATGTAATCAGGGATCACCACGATATTCCACAAATTTGTGAAACACAAAGGATCATATGCGTTACCCCAGACATGAGAAATAATGGCAGATGTAATATTATTCCTATCACGTCCCTGACTAACCCTAGCACCAGAGAAGCGTTCTATGACCTCTCGAACTTCACGGTTGCCATCATGATCAACAATAACAGGAACTCTTCTGCCAAAGCTATTGTACATAATCCTTCGCTGAGAAGAAGCGTCAATGGCAACCTCTCTCCCTACTAGGCCCACCGCAGTCCCATCTTCTTCTGTATAGGCTCCCATTACAGTAGAATACCGTGCAGGAATTTTGTCATCATTTCTTATTAGCGCGAGAATTTCTTGGTGTCGTCTATCTACAGACTCCCTCCTAAAGAAATACGATCTCTGAATCATGTGTCTTACTAGGCTTCGCAATTTCTCTTCATCCGATAGACCCCCATTATCCGCTCCAACGATCAACTCAATCAGGCCGTCAAGGCAATTAATCACGCGATCATTAGCAGCGACTCTACGAGAATCTCTTGGTGTCGCCTGAGGAATTACATTTAAATCTTCGTTAGTTCTACTTGCCGTTCCTGTAGAAATATCCGCATCAATGCGTCCGGCTTGCAATGAAACCAAATACTTTCCGAAGCTATTAAGAGCTGCCAGAGGGCGACCATGTTGATCAGCTTTATTCACATCATCAAATTCGGGAAGATTTATTATCCGCGCTTTCTCCACCTCAAACTCCGCGGCCTGATCAAAACGAAATAGATTACCGATTCCCCTGTTAGGAATCTTGGCCTCAAGCCAATATTCCAGAACATCAACCTTATGCTGCTTGTAAGCAGCATCTTGACTTTTTGAGACTGCACTGTCCCATTCTGCGAATTGGTCACGATTCGCGATTACCTCTTCGTTGCTTATAAGCATAATACCATTTTCCTTTCTTGTTTACTGTTAAGCCATATCAACACTTCTTAGAAACTTCAAGTAGCGATCAATGGCGGCTGTTAGTTTTTGATGAATGTCATCTTCCCGCCGACGCGGTCGACGACAAAGGTGAAGTTGGCGAAGAAGTCGTAGCCGATTACGCCTTCGGGCGGGACGGCGCAACCGTTCGGGTTCGCCTTGTTGTCGCGGGCGTCGCCGCAGAGGATCTCGAACGGGTGGCCCGCGAACTCGCACGGGACACGGCACATCGGCGCCGTCCAAGGCCTGCCGTCAAAAGAGCACTCGTCGGCGATGCCGGCCGAAGGGAAATCCTTCGAGAGGTTGTGCACATACGAGAACGCCGCGCCGGTGTCGATGTAGCGCATGCCCTCCACGCCGCCGACCCTCATCTTCACGAGCCAGCCGTTCGGACGTACCTCAAGAGGAACGGTAAAGTGGCGAGAGACATGATTAAAGTGGCGAGAATCATGATTACGGAGAATCCGCCCAACACGAAAGACAATCAGTGTCACGTTGTTTACAGTGATGCCGAATTTTTCGGCGACCTCCTTCGATGACAATCTGTCAACCATGCGGCTCATGAAGACCTCAAGGGCTAGCGGCGAGATGGCGTGTTCATCCCTCAACGTCTTGAGCGCATACGCAAGTGCCTCGCTAATCTCGCCGCCTTCAAGTGGAATCGGCTCGTCGGATGTCGTGATCTCGCTGTTGCGGTAGTCGAACTTCGTATACCGCTTCAACGCCTGCACGCCCGCGAAGTGGAGTCCGGGAATCCCGAAGAACTCCTGCACCCCATGTTCAGCCGACATGAATGCGCCTGGATAGCCAGTGTCGACCAAACACCGCTTACCGTCAATCTCGACAATCGGAACCTTTTTGATCAATTCGAATTTCATTTGACGTACTCCTTTACCCACTCTAACGGCACTGGCAGAAAAATCTTACCTTAGAGTTTTCCCGTCGGGGCGGCCAGCACTTAGCCGCCGCGTTCCTCTGGCGTGATCCGATAGGCGCGCCGGCCATTCAATGACTGACAGAGATCAAGTATGAGGTCGTAGCCCGCTTTCGCATCCTCCACGCACACGTACTCGTCCAGGCCATGCGGATTATAGCCGCCGTTGCCGATGTCGCAGCAGCAAAGGTCGCATTTCATCATGAGCTTGCAGACGTCTGTGTTCGCCGGATGGTCAAGAACCTCCACCCCATGTTTTTCATACACCTTCTTGAGCACCGTGTTGTAGAACTTTTTCGAATACATCCTCGCGTTATTCTGGCGCCATTCGCTTGCCGTGCGCACCCGCCCCCAGCAGTCCATCGTAATGAGCAGCGAAACGTCTTTGAGGAAACTGTAATCCATCTTATCGGAGCCGACCAGGCCAACCTCCTCCTGGACGAAAAACACGGCTTTACACTTCGGCAGCGCGTCCATGATCGCGAGCGCCAATGCGACCCCGGCCTTGTCGTCCCCGCCGATTCCAAAACCTTCGACGTACAACTCGGTATTCCCCTCCGCGTTCTTCCGTTCCTTCACGGGCAACCGCTCATTCCGGTACACGTACTCAAGCTGTGGGCCCTGCATCGTGTCCATGTGGTTGACGAAGCAAGGAACGTACTCCCCCTTCCCAATCCTTCCCTTGGTCAGATACACGTTCCCCGCCTTGCCCACCGTCACCGTGATCGCGCGCCTTTTCGCGAATCCCAAAATGAAATCGCGAACCCGTTCCTCCCGATACGACACCGACGGGATCGACAGCACCCTTTTCAGGAAACTCTTGTCAAACTTCATACTCGTATTTTCTCACTTCTCATGCTTGCCGGTCGGGCTGTGGTAGCAGCCGGAGCCGTTGGAGGTGGAGCCGCACCAGATGCATTTGTTGCCGCCAGGGCCGTGGCGGTGCTTCTTCGTGGGTGAATGGTAGCAGCCAGAGCCATAGCTTGACGAACCGCACCACTCGCAATGCTTCTCGTCGTCGCGATGTTCATGCTTTCCGGTGGGGCTGTGGTAGCAACCGCTCCCATAGCTCACGCTTCCGCAGTATCTGCATTTCGTACTCATCTGTTTTCCTCCAAGAACGTCACAGCGGTAGTATAGCAAAAAACCGATGGATGCGGTGAGATTGTTTCTGTGTTTCAGTCAACCATCCACGCCGACTCGACCTGAAATCCGCTTTGTCGCAGAAAAGCCATGAGTTCTCGATCTCGCTGGTTTTCCTCTGCGGCCCGAAGCAGGACATCTGACATGTTGAGGACGCGATGCCGGGCTCCAAGGACAAAATCAAGCACCTTTGCATAGGTGTCGAATAGTCCAAGGAGCCCGCCGTCCATCGTGTAGACGCCGTGCATGATGTTGTGCCACGGCCCGAACCAGAGCCTGGACATCACCTTCACGTCGCACCCTCTTATGTCAAGATCATACTTTTTCGGCATCTTACCTCCTAGTTCGCCTCATAGCGCGTACACCTCCCGCCCGCGACGGGTGAAGACCGTGACCTTATCGGTGTGCAGCCTGTATTCCCCTATTGATTTTTGTCAACATGTTGGGAACGGACCAAAACCGACCTCGGCGCGCAGAGCTGCCTGGTAGTGCCGCTGAGCATGCTGTCAATTACGGTACCTTTTCGCTTGACGCATCCTTTGAGAAACCATACTCTCTGCCATTGGGCGGCCGCTATGGATGGTGCCCCGAGGGGGATTCGGACCCCCACGCCTTTCGGCCCTTGGATTTTAAGTCCAGGTCGTCTGCCATTCCGACACCGGGGCTTCAGCCTCGCCCGCTATGAATGGTGCCCCGAGGGGGAGTCGAACCCCCACGCCTTTCGGCCCGTGGATTTTGAGTCCAGGTCGTCTGCCATTCCGACACCGGGGCTAGGGCAAATGTACACCTCCCGCCCGTTTTCACGCGGCGACGAAAACTCCCGTGGGAGCTTCCGACATTGCGGACAGCTTTTCCGGTGCGGTTTTCGTTGCCGTTTCTGTTGCAGGCCATGCCTCCAGCAGTTCGCCCGTCCAGGCGTCGCACACGTAGCGGCCGCCGTTCACGGTCTCCACCTTGAGGTCGTCGCCGTCGATGCGGGACGACAGGACCACGTCGCCGAACCGGCGCGTGTACACAACCCGGCCGCGACGGGTGAAGACCGTCACGATGTCGGTGTTGATCTTGTGCTGCGCATACAGCGCAGAGGGACGCAGCCCCTGCTTCTTGGCGGGGCGGCGGTTGCAGGCGGACGCGGCGACGCGGTCCTCGTTCCAACTAGATTTAATTGTGCTCATCACCCTACTTAACGTACAGTATGACAACGACTTACGCTTGAACGGAAAACTTTTTCAATCTTCGACATCTTATTCCACCTCAAGCACGTCGCCAGCGGCTGATGCCGCCGACAACCTCAATCGTGTGACATACTCGGGCAATGTCCCGTTCATTGCGGTACCCTTTTCGGTTCAACCCCGTGAAACCGGCGTCCCAGCCTTTACTCAGAAGTAAATGCGCTCCTCCACCCAGGGCGGGACCGGGATGGACTTTTCCTTCAGGACCTCCGCATAGCCCCTGAAGTCGAAATCGACCTCGCGGAACTGCACCTCGCCGATCGTCGGGTCGAAGAGTGCGTAGGTCGAGTAGGGACGCACCCGTGGGTATCCCACCGACCCGACGTTCACAAGGTACTGACACCCTTTTGCCATGTGGAAGTCACGCTCGTTCTCCTCGCGGCGGCAATCCGGGAAATGCGGATCCGAGAAGAATCCAAGCGTGAATATCGCCGGCATGTGGGTGTGCCCCACGAACAGCATCCGCTCCTCGCGGCAGGTCATTGAATCGCGCGCATCAAACCTGTCGTGGATGTAGTCCATGAAGTGCGGATTGGCGAAGTTCGCGTGCGCGACCGCGAAACCGTCGTTCTCGTACACGTACGGCAGCGAACGCAGCCAGTCGAGATCGTCAGCCCCCAGCTCGCGGCGGTGACGCTCCGTGCCCTCACGCGCGGATCCGATCATGCCGTTCGTGTCGCGCCAACCGACAACGGCGGCGTCGTGGTTGCCCATCACCGTGGGTATCCCGCGCTCGCGCAGGATTTTGATCGCACCCGCCGGATCGGGACCGTACCCCACCACGTCGCCCGCGCAGACCACTTTGTCCGCTCCGAAGTGTTCCGCATCCGCAAGCACTCTTTCAAGCGCCGATGGGTTCGCATGGACATCTGATATGATTGCATACTTCATCTTTTTCGTTCCTTCAGAAGTGGACAACGACCACGCTACGTCATTCTTACTACAAACGTACCCCCCCATCGTGCGAGCAGTCTTGCAACATTTCCGCTTAAACTGAATTTTTCATCAATCGATGGACTGCGGACGTACCTCAGTCCATCCAGCTTCCGGCGAAGGTTACAGGACCTTGTCCACGATGCCCCAGGACTTGGCCTCCTCGGCGGACATGAAGTGGTCACGGTCGGTATCGTTGGTGACGGCCTCCAGCGTCTTGCCGGCCGCCTCGGCGAGGATGCCGTTGAGCATCTCCTTCAGGCGCAGGATTTCGCGCGCCGTGATTTCAATGTCGCTCGCCTTCCCCTGCGCGCCGCCCCACGGCTGGTGGACCATGATGCGCGCGTGAGGGAGGGCGAAGCGACGCCCCTTCTCGCCGGACGCGAGCAGCACCGCCCCCATCGACGCCGCCTGCCCCACGCAGTAGGTCGCCACCGGACACTTCACCATCTTCATCGTGTCGAGGATGGCGAGGCCCGCCGTGACGCTGCCGCCCGGCGAGTTGATGTACATCGACACCTCCTTCTCTGGGTCCTGCGCCTGAAGGAAGAGTAGCTCGGCCACCACGGCGTTCGCCGTGTCGTCGTCGATTTCCCCGCCCACGAACACGATGCGGTCCTTGAGGAGGCGCGAGTAGATGTCGTACGCGCGTTCGCCGCCGTAGGTTTTCTCGACGACCATGGGAATAAGACTTGCTTTCGTTGTCATTTCGTTTTGTCCTGTTTGTGTGGTTGTTTAGAAATTTGTAATGCGACACGTGGTAGGGCGGTTTCGATGAAACCGCCGGAATGCGGCGGCATCATCGATGCCGCCCTACCGGTTCAGCCCGCGAAGCCGATGGCGGCGGAGTGGTCGCCGTCTTTCTTGACGGCGCACTCCTCCTTCAGGGCCGCGATGCGGTCGAGGTTCGTGACGGCGTCGCCGAGGTAGAACTGCTCCTGGCGCACGGTACGGAAGTCGCCGGGCGCGAGGTTGCGGAGCGCCTTCAGCTCGGCGAACTCGTCGTCAGTGAGCGTAGCCTTGAACATGCGCTCGAAGAAGGACTTCTTCCCGGCGTCGTCGAGATAGCCGAACTCCAGCTTGAACGTGAAGCGGCGCATCGTGGCCGGGTCGAGGTTCTTCGAGAAGTTCGTCGCGGCCACCATGATGCCGTCGAAGTTCTCCATCTGCTGGAGGAGCTCGTTCACCTGGGTGATTTCCCAGCTGTGTCCGGCGTTCGAGCGGTCCTGGAGGAGGCCGTCAACCTCGTCGAAGAAGAGGATGGCGTGCTCGGCCTCGGCGCGGCGGAACGCCTTGGCGATGTTCTTCTCGGATTCGCCCACGTACATTCCGAGGATGTCGCTGCCCTTCACGACCACGACCCGGCGGTCGAGCTCCTTGCCGAGGTACTTGACGAACTCAGTCTTGCCCGTACCGGGAGGCCCGAAGAGTAGGATGTTCATACGGGGCTTGTCCTCGGACTCCGCGCCGAAGCCGGCGTCGAGGTAGTTGCGCGCGGCCTTCACGACGCGGTCGAGGCCGACCTTGCCCTTGATGCTGAGGCCCTCGAGCGAATAGTCCTTCGCGGGGAGGAACGCGTTCGCATCCTTCACGCCCATGAGCTTGCAGTGGGGCTTCATCAGTGTGGCGACAAGCTCGTCCACCTTCTCGGACGCGGGCGCCATGCGCTTCACATTCGAGAGCACGGTGGAGATGCCGCCCGCGCTCGTCTCGTACTTCGCAGCGTACTCCTCGATTTTCGTCTCGGGGATGAGCGCCTCCAGGCCGTGTTTCGCCACCTGGTTGCGCCAGATGGCAACGCGCTGTCCGTTGTTCAGACGCTCGAAGCAGATGGAGTAGTCGAAGCGCCGACGGACGGACTCGTCCATCTCGCGCGCCGGGGCATTGGAAATCCACACGGCAGGAACACGCATCTCGTCGAGGATGGTGTTCATCACGCCCTTCTCCGTGGACTTCCCGCCGGTGTCGAAGCCAAAGAGGCCGAAGAGACCGAACCCGCACGAGCTGCCGCGCAGGAGTTCGTCCGCCTCGTCCACAATCATGAGGCTTTCCGCAGGGTCCTCCTGCGTGTTGCACACCTGGATGCCCATCATGCGCGCCTCGGACTTCATGTTCCGTCCGTCCTCGTCGCCCTGGCGGACCTCCCAGGCCGTACGCCCGAGCTCCTTCGCGAGGGAGCGGGCGAAAGAGGTCTTGCCCGTACCGGGTGCCCCGTAGAGGAGGATGTTGCACTTCCCGCCGCTTGCGGCAATCATGCGCTTGAGGACCTCGCCGTCCTTCGCGGAGAGGTCGCCGTAGAATTTCCAGGGAAGGACGTCCTTATCCTCGCTCTTCGCGTAGAAGCGGCGCTCGATGGTCTCGTCGGACGTGCCGTCCATGAACCCGCCCAGCGTCCGGCGGCTGAAGTCGTAGTCGCCGTCGAGGAGGCAGAACTTGAGGAGCGTCCCCTTCGGCGACAGGGCCTTCACCACCTCGTCGTACGAGCGGTCAAGCGCCATCGCGTAGTAGAGGGGCTTCTCGCGGTCCTCCACGCGGCACGGCCAGCTGAAGCACGTCTGGTCGCGCACGTAGGCGAGCGTGAGGATGTCGGCCTCGAGCGCGTTCAGCTTGAGGACGCGCACCAGCTCCGCGAAGCGGCGCGAGACGATGTCGGCGCCCTTCTCCGCGCTGTCCGCCTCCATGTACTCGCGCGCCGCGTCGAGGACCGCCCGACACTTGTCGCGAGTATCTTCGTTGTTCCAGAGCGCGCAGAACACGTCGTCCAGCGCGTCCTCTAGGTCGAGACGGCATGCACGCGACTTCGCGTGCTTCATCTCCTCAAGCTCCTCCGGCGTGTAGGCCGCCTCAATAAGCTCCACGCCCTTGTCGTGGTCGAAGCAGTTGCGCATGATGTCGAAGAAGTCGTCGTCACGGCAGTCGTCCTTATAGTTCTGGACCATGTTGCCCCAGTACTTCAGGAGTTTGCGGAACAGGAAGTTCTGCGGAACCTGCTTGAATTTCGCCATTTTTCTCTTTCCTTTCGTTGTTATTAAAATCAGAGGCGCACGCTGAAGAATTCGGACGCCGACATGACACCATCGTCATCGTCCTCGTCATCGGCCGCGTCCGCGTCGCCGTCGGACGCCGGGGGCGTCTCCTTCTCCTCGGCACGGTCGGCGAGAATCTCCAGCGCACGCGCCTTCGTCACGCCGTAGATGCGCATCACCATCTTTACCTTGATTTCAGCGAAGAGGTCGTTTGCAGACTTCTTCCCGCGGCCCCGTCCCTTGCGGACAGGCGCCTTCTTCTCGTACGCAAGTTCGCCGAAGAGCTCTTCGGCGGACATCAGTTCTTCATCGTTGTTCACTTTTTCGTTCCTTCCGTATTTCTGTTTCGATTTTCTTAATGCGTTGTCATCCACATTCTCTAGAAGCAATAACTGTACCAACGTCACACCCTTACAAACAACAAGATTTTTCTGATCTGATTGTCGACATCTGACTGATGGTGGTCAAATTTTGAGCGATTACTTGACAGCAGTAACATTGCTTCGTTTTGCCTGACTATACTTTAGTATAGCTGCCTATCCAAAAACATCCTCCTAAATCGCTATGCCACACCGCCATTTCGTTATGCTCCAATCCTCCACAGCTTCTCTTCGGCGCGGATCCAGCCGCGCTTGAACGCCGTGCGTCCGTGCTTGACGAGCTTCTCTTTCACCCTGCACACGATGATGTAGAGATGGCTGCGATTACCCTTCAGCAGGTCGTCCGCGACATGCTGCGCGTCCTCTCCGTCGAGGACGGTGCGGATAAACACATCCCTGTCGCGGTCGCTAACACCATATTCGCCGCAGACAAGGTCCACCATCTCCCGGACCGCCATGCAGCGAATTTTCTCGCTCAGATGCTCGATCGGCGACTTGGCGTCCTGATTCCGAACCTCCTCCCTCGCCACCAGGTACTGGGTCTGACGCCGGATGTTGCGGAGACGCTCCGCGCGGGGACGCTCTCCGAGCGTGCGGTCGGCAAGCGTCGCCGAGTAGGCGTCGCGCAGCTCCTTGTGCGTGTTGCCGGCCCACGCCCACTTCGCCTCGCGCTCGTTCCTGTGGCTCAGAAAAGAACGCGCGTGCATCTGCACGAACCCGACCCACTGCGCCTCTGTCTTAGGTTCAAGCGCCTCCTCAAGACGATGGACGGGATCGAGCCCCGCAATCTTTATGACCGCACTCTGAACTGCGTCTTCGCAGTCCTGCCTGTTGCCAGACCGCCAAAGCGAGTTGACGATCTTTGGACCGTGCTTCCAAAGGAGCACGCCCCATTCCCCGAGCGTGGGGATGTACGCGATGCTGTCGCTTGCTGCGTGTGTATGTTTGCTTGTCATAATGATCCTTTGTTGTTGGAGGTTCATTTCTATATGCGGACGCAAAAAGTTGGTTGGCCAGACAGTTTTATGGACTAATGGAAATGCTTTTTCCTGATGGAAAGAATTTCGGTTCCTCCCTTGCCCGTGACCAGTTATTTTGATACAATATCAACCGCAAGCCCTTTCTTGCTTTCGCTATTGGGAGTTTAGGAGATTGGGAGACTTGGAGAAAATCCTCGAAAAGGCTCACTAAGGCGTTGTCCCAAAATATGTTGAACACAAAAGTAATGTATGGTAGGGCGGTTTCGACGAAACCGCCGCAATCGGCGGCATCATCGATGCCGCCCTACCGTGTTGTGTAAAAGTTATTTTTGGACAACACCTAACTCCACATCAGGAGGCAATTCATGGAAAAGAAGGCCATCAAGAAAAACATTTTAATCTCTTATTTCGGATACGAGCATGACCAGCTTGAATACAAGGTGCTAGACAGGACATTCCTCGCCTCTTTCGGGAAAGACGCAAGGACTAGAGGGTATCTCTCGAGCCTGAGTCCGAAAGACATCAAGAGGACGGACATCTGGCGTCCTTCTGTCGCGCTCGCCTCCTACCCTGACCTAAAGTTCGACGATTACTATCTTCTCTACAGCGGACTCAAGGGCTCCATGTTGAAAACCTTTAATGAAGTCGTGGAAGACATCAAGGCGTTACGGCCCGAGGTGAACCTGCACATAGAGGAGATGGCGTTCAAATCACCGTGGGACATGGTGAGCGTGTTCACGAACCTTTACAAGTTTGCCGAAGCCCACGCCTCGGAATTCGGCGCAGAAGATACCATGTGTTATGTGAATTGCAACCACGGCACGATGCAGATCAGAGAGTCCCTGTTCATGCTCAGCCAGGAAGGCAAGATTCCCGGCTTGCGAATATTACCGTCTCCATGGCACGACAATACAAAACGCGACTACCGGACCCCGGTGGGAAGCTATGCGAAAGACGATCCATCAGACTTCAACGCAGCTTATCGCAAGCTTTCCAGCGCCACGAAAAGGCAAGCGAAAGGCAAAGGCCTGCTGGAAGGAATGTTCATCGACAAGAGCAACACGGAATTCTTGGATCTGCTCGACCGGATACTCTTCGTGGCGCAACGTACAAAGGAGCCGATACTCTTCACCGGACCCACTGGCAGCGGCAAATCGCATCTAGCCCAGAACATCGCAAAGGCAAAGGGGTTGAAGGATAAATTCGTATCCGTCAACTGCGCAACATTGGGTGGCGACCCGGGAATCATCAAAAGCGAGCTGTTCGGACACGACAGAGGTGACTTCACGGGTGCGATCAGTACGTGCGACGGAAAGCTGCAACAGGCTAACGGGGGAATCCTCTTCCTCGATGAGATTGCCGAACTTCCCCTCGACTCCCAGGCGATGCTCCTGACGGCCATCGAGACCAAGAAGTTTAGGCGTCCGCATTCGACGGTGGACATACAATGCGACTTCATGCTCATCTGCGGCACCAACAAGGATCTGTGGGAAGAAGTCAAGGCCAAGCGATTCCGCCTGGATCTGCTGGAGCGCATCAACACCTGGCATTTCCACCTCCCAGGCCTCGCGGAAAAAGAACGCCCCGGCTATGCCGCAAGGCGGAAAGACATCGCCCTCAATTGCCAACAGGTATTGAATGAGTACAATAAAAAGTATTCCTCGCATCTTGAATTCGCTACCGACGCATTAAGGCGCTTCATCGAATATGCAGAAGCAGACACCACCGAATGGAAGGGCAACTTCCGTGAATTCAACGCCATGATCTTCAGAATGGCGACACTCGCAGACGGTCTTCAGATTGAGTTACATGACGTCGAACGGGAAATCAAATACGCCGAGGCCGAACAAAAATCATACAAGACCGACGACAATGTTTCGACAATAGCGGCCAACACCCCTACAATTACAACGGAGCAAGATAGACATCCAACCGCGTCGCAAACCATTCATACGCCAACCCCAACCTCTACCCTTCCCGACGCCTCCTGCAAATTCGAGTTCCTGCGCGAACTGCTTGGCGAGAAGTACGCCGAGCTCCGCCTGGATGAACTCGCCCAACTTGCCTTCGTCGCCTCGGTCTGCGCGGACGCGAAGAACCAGGCGGACGCCAGCCGACGCCTCCGCATCAATCAGAACGACTCAAAGGACGGTTCCCCGCAACTCTTCAAGTACCTGTACCATTTGGGTTTGAACTTCGACAAGGTCAAGTCCTTTGCGCGCGGGCTCAAGCCCTCTGATTCGTCTCAAGTGCGCAGATAGTAGCGTGCGTCGCCCTTCGATGTTGCACCGTATGGGTGATAGAGTGCCGGACGGAGACGGGGTAGCACATCCGCCAGACACTCATCCGCCGCATGCAGCACCTCCTCAACCTGCGTCCCCCGTCGGTACTTGTTCGAGGTCTCGTTGTAGCCGAAGTAGTCCATCAGCATGGCCAGTTCGCCCGGCTTCGGTTCACGGCCGTCCGCCGAGAGACGTAGGAGCACCATTCCCCGCAGGAGCTCTATGGCGAGCCGCCGGTGCGACAGCGTGTGCCGCCAAATCTGGTCGACGCATACGCGCAGGTTGAGCGAAAGGGCCGGAACCACCCGGTCGCCGTCGCGCAGGAAGCAGGAAATCGCCGTCACCCGGTCAAGGCTCGTGCCGAAGCCCTTGTTGAGATGGATGGCGCACGGGGCGGGAACGCCGTCCCAGCAGACCGCATGCGCCGCCTCACGAAAGCGCGCAAGCGCATCGTAGATGCCACCGAACGCCCGCTCAAGGCGCTCGAGCTTGCGCGCGAACTTCAAGGGCGCGACCCGCGCCGCACGCCGGAACTCGCTTTTCCGCGCTGCACGGTCATTTTTCTCCCGCACATCCATCCGACGAAGCGTCTCCTTCAGCGTCTGCTCAATCGCCTCCGTGCCGTCCGTCAGCGCCAGCCAGCGGCCCAGCTGCCACCGGAAGGCGTTGCGCGGGGGCGCCACGCGCTCGAAGAGGTAGCTCGAGTTCGCGCTCTGCACGATGTTGCAGGCCGCCTTCCCAGGGGCGCGACGCAGACCGCGTCCGCACATCTGGATCGTCGGCAGACGCGAGGCGTCGCGCGCAAAGATGCTCGCCACGTCGGGTTGGTCGAACCCCTCCGTGAGCATCGCCACGTTCGCCACCACCTGCACGCGACCACTCGCAAAGGCATCGATCTGGCTCTCCTTGTCGCTCTCGCCCGTCACCACCTCGCACGCCACGCCGCCTGCGGCGAGGCGTTCGCGAAACGCCACGCATTCGACGATCGTGGAGAAGAACACGAGGCTTTTCCCCCAGCGCTTGGGGTCCGCCAGATAGAAATCCGCAGCCGTGGCCACACTGTAGTTCGGAATGACGTACGTATTGAACGGGCTGAGGTACCCTTCCCGCACGAGGCGGCCGATGGAACACGTGCGCACCGTCTCCTGGAAGGAGAGCTTCATGCGGTCCGTCCGCATGGGCGTGGCCGAGAGGCCGATCGTCCACCTGGCGCGCATCCGCTCGTAGAGGAGCACGCAGCTCTGCGTCGCCTCATGGTGGGCCTCGTCGAGGACGACGAGCTCCACCTCCGGCGGTACCTTCTCGAAAAGCGAGACGGGGCGGATGTTGTCCTGGTAGAGGTCCCGGTTCGCCTCCATCATCTGGCGCAGCAGATGATGGCGCGGCGCCACCCAACCGACCTTGATTGGACGCCCCAGGTGTTCCTGGAAACGGTGGATCACCTCCAGGGCCATGTACGTCTTCCCAGAGCCGACAGGCGATTCAAGCAGGACGGAGGTGTGTCCCCGTTCCGCGAACGCGGACAGCGCCTCCTTGATTGCCTCCTGCTGGTAGGGTCTCTCTTCGTACTGCGTCACCTTACGCGGCCTCCTGCGAGAAGTTGATGCCGCCGAGGTAGAAGTTGCTGGTCCGGACCGCGTTCGGATAGAGGTCCTCGAGGTCGAAGTCCTTGGACAGCACCGTCCCCGCGAAGGAATGGAGCGTGGATTCGGGCTTGAGCAGCTCCGCATGGTGCGAGGCGAGCTCGGAGGCGAAGTTGAGGAGGTCGGCCACGCTGCACCCCACGGGCAGGAGCGGACGCTTCTTCTGTCCGATGTTCGTGAGGTCCGTCACGCCGTAGCGCACGCACGGGTTATCGGCGATTTCATTCAGCCGCTCGCGGAGGAGCATCTGGTTGCGCGTGTTCGCCACCGACCGGCGAATCAGGCCATCCAACAGCACTACCTCGCCCACCGACGCCTTCGTACCAGCCGCAGTGCACATGCGCTCCTGCAGCATCTCGACGCCGGACGGGTTGCTGAAGGACGCCAGCAGGCGGCGAAAATGCTCGCCGCTGTTGTCCTTGATTTCCATCTTCGTGCGGAAGAGCGGCGCCTCCGCCACCGCGCCGTTCGAGCAGACCTGCCGCCATGTGGCGAGGCTCATGTCGGGCATGCCCACGCCGTCCACGGGCACGCGACAGCGTACGCGCACGTGGTAGGTGCTGTCGTTCGGCACATCCCACGGGTCGTCGAGGTCGAGCATCGCGCTCAGCATGCCGTTGCCGTATTCGACCTCCTGCAGACGGCGGTCCTCGTGCAGGACGCCCTCGATGAACTTCACGGGCATGGGCAGGCCCTTGTCCTGCGTCAGACCCAGCGCCTGGTTCCGTTCCGTATCGACCGTCACGCGGAGCGCCAGATCGGGCTCCTTCTCGGCTGCGCGCGTCATCACCTCCAGCGGAGAGAAGAATCCGAACACGCCAAAGGGAATCCCCAGTTCGGCGGCAAGGGTTTTGTAGAACCGGTCGCTCAGTTTGTAAGTTGTCTGCCCGATGGAAAGACCTTTAATCTTCTCATCGTCGCACTCCAGAACCTCCACCATACGGCGAGGTGTAATGGGAATCGGCTCAAAACGGTCGCCGATCCGCGAATTCATGTCGATTTTTTCGGTTTTTACTGCCATGGCTTTATAATCTCCATAAACAGAAACCGTATGCGCAGTAATATCTTTCAAGTTTTCTGAATTTTTTTGAAGCGGCGAGAGCCGCCAAAATGGCGGTTCTCCATACGGCCGCACTTGTTGTCGTACGCTTGCTGTCCCGGCTCTACTCGGTGAAAACGCTAGCCAAAGGTAGCGAAGCATGCCCCCAGACCAAACGACAATTCTTGCAATAGGCGTGGATGTTCCCCGTGTCTGCCTTTTTCGACGGTTCTGCCTTCTTAGAACGAAAGTTGGCGCAGAAATCTGACGTAACAAAGCCCGTCTGCGTCATTGTTTTGTGATTTCCTCTAAACGCTGCCGGACTTTCAAGAACCTCATTTCCTTCACTCTGCAGCCACTTCGCCACAGCCTCGTAGAACGCAAACTGCTTGCGAACGGCTTCTAGAATCTTGTGCGCCTCCGAATCAAACCCATTGGGACGATATCCCAACAGCGGGTTGCGAGGAGGAATACACGCCCATCGCCCCGGTGCCATCTCGACAATTCTGATCTCGTAACTACGAAGGATAGAATCGAGCGGCGACACCTCCTCGCCGTTTGGTGCCGCATACGCGCCAGAAGAATCGACTTCATCCCGGATTTCGTCGTCATCAATGAAATCCACATCCGAGTCGTAGTCACCCTCTGCGGCATCCGCAATTTCAGCAACATTCTCTTCTTCTACGTCGGTCTCGACAACAATCCGGAAACTGGCGATCATCGCCTGCAAAATCTGTACTTGAGTGGCACAATCCGCGCGCAAAAACGTCGATGCCTGTATCCGTGTGGACAGTTCAACCTTGGCTTCCTGCTCATGTCTGGTGGAGACATCCATTCGATTAGACGGCTGCACGATTGTCGCCATCTGCAATCCAAAACCTAAAGCCATGGTCACGCTCCCGCTGCAAAACTGTTGAACATCACCTGCGCCGACGGCGAGGACAGCGGGATGTCCCGCATTTCGCCACTCAGTAATTTCAAGATCGTCTCCTTGTTTGCACGGCGCGCGACCGATTCCATGTCCTTGCCTTCGTCCACTTTCTTCAACGCGCCGTTGAGGGATTTTGTCCCGTAACCAACGAGAACGCGCCACAAGAGCTGGACATGCCGCGGATCCAGATCACGGTACGGAGTTATCGCGCCGTCCTCCCCGCACAGACATTTGTAGAATTCATCGTATGTTTTAGCCTTCTTACCGCTCAGGATGAGCGCGCGCACAAACTCGATGTCCACTTGGCTCTTCCCCGCATGGGCGCTCTTCATCGAAAGTTGCGTGCCGCGTTCGCCGATCGACTGCGCGGCGATCAATCCCGCCGGGTACCCAACTTCTGGCAAAGTGCCGTCCGACAAAGCCCCGTAGCACGCCGCGCAGATGCCAGTTTCGCAACCACAGTTGAGTATCGAACGCTTGCCGCCATCCGGTGTCTTGCACTTCTTGCACGTAATCGTCACTGGACGCAGGGCATAGACAAGACAACGCGTGAGATCGCCCGCCTTGCCGGTGTTGAGCTTCTTGTCGCACATCGAAGCGCGAGCGTTGAACGACGACCAGAAGATGTCCTCCCACGACATGCCGCCGACGAGCGAGCCCTGAATATCGAATTTCCGTTTCACCTCTTCGGACGGCACAAACCCCAGCTTGCCGGTCGCAAGTAGACCGCGAGGATTCGTGAACTGTTTGATCTGCTTTGCACCATTTGCCCCTGAGTTGACCATATCCGCCGCGAAACCGTTTTTCCCGTCATACACCACAAGGTCGTAGTAACCGAACGAGACACCCTCTTCCGTACATTTCTCGAACGCCGCACGCGCATCCTTCAAGACGGATTCGGCTTCGCCCTGTTTACAATGCTCTTCCAATCGCTTCTTCGCGGCACCGGAATCGCGCGCGCAGACGAGATATGCGCCCATCACGAAGTCTCGGTCGTAATTCGGGGTGATCTGTCCGTTCCCCGCCGAAAAGAGATTCGCGGACGGCGCCAGACGCGGCAGCGCCTCCTGTGCAGCGTCGGAAAGCGGCAGGTAACCAGCCATCTCGTCGCCGTCAAAATCGGCCCCGAACCCCTTGCATGAAAGCGGCTGCAAACGGAACACCTCGCCGTCTGCGGGCTTTAGGACCTTCACCTTGAAGGCCTGCATGCTGTATTTGTGGAGAGACGGCTGCCGATTCATGAGCATCCAGAGCGGATCATGTTCAAGGTAGGTTTCAAGCGCCTGCACTTTTTCTGTGATCGTCGGCACCCCTCCACGCTTAGGCGAGCGCCAGCTGAATCCTGCGGCTGTCGCACCGTGGGACGACAGCGGATGTCCGTCAGCCGTTTCGCCGGCCACACGGTCCGCCAGGAGTTCCCAAAGGATAGACGCCGGAACGCCGACCTCGTCGAACGCAAGATCCGGCCCCGGAGTAATCACCAAGCGACACGAACGGTCCACGCGCCGTCCGAGTCCCTCCCGTCTCACGAGCCCGTGTTTTCCGCAGCATGCGTCACGCAATATCTGAAACACGGTCGCGACCGCCTTCTCGATCTGCGTCAACGCCTTCGTCTTTTCTTCTTCCGTCTGCGCCTTAGCATACCGGTCACACGCGGCGACGATGCTCCCATACCCGAACGGATCCTCCTCGCCTTCGTATCCCACGCGGTACCGGAGCGGCAGGACGGGGACGTAGCGCAGCTTCGGCTGATTAGACAAATTCTTGCCCGTCAACGCTTTCGCGGGATAGTCGATCGGCTCCGGCAATTCGATCACGCCCCACTTTTCTTCTTCAGCGCACACGAATGCCTCGTTAAGCGAACCGAACATCGCCGGATCGCACACGCCTCCTTCGGCCATCTCGTTTTGCTCATTTGCAGCCTTGAGAAGGAAGCGCTCGCCCGGCTTACTCGCACTACACAATTCGCACGGACACAGCACGAGCGCGTCTCCGATGCTTTCCGCCTGCTTGTCCGACGTCTTGAGGCACATCCTCCGAAGTACCTCGCCCGCATTCACCTTCCTTTTGATGAAACAACGCACATCGCCCACGCCGTCAATGCCAAGTGCAGAAGTCTTCACCTCCAACGACAAAGTTGTGGCCGAGCCCCCTTTTGTTCCCCAAATCGGCAGTACCTCTAGGCAATCCTCCCGACTGGGACAACGGGCGTCTCGCCCGTTGCAGGCACCCGAAACGCGCATCCAATAATTGCCATTGCTTTCTTCCAGCGGTCCCTTGATCGTTACGCCAAAAAGTGACAGCAACGACGCAAGGCTCAGCGTATTCCGCTTGTCGCCCCCATTCCACGTAAAACGCATTCCACCGAACGCAAGCCGTGCGGAATCCTTCGGGCAGCGGAACTGTGCCGAATGGACCGCTACCGCAGACGCCTTTCCGATTGTCCGTCCCTTGCGATTCTGCTCCTCATTGAGACCGATCCGTTTGAGCAATTCGTTATCCGACATCCGCGAAAACGACACGGTCTTCTTTTTCGCGTTGACATCCATCTTGATCAGCATGGCCGCAAGATGGGCGGACAAGACTTGGGAGAATCCAGTCTGGTCGAGTGCGGGCTTGCCCGCCCCCTTGACGGCGACGGCATCGGAGTTGCGAAGAAGGTCCGCGATGATCGGCTCCGATCCGGGATAGGCGGAAAGCGCCCACATTTCCATCTCGCCAACGCGTTGCCCGCCGCCGATGAGCCGCCCGTGCGCGGCCTGTCCCGTGGCGCAGGAATACAACGCGTCCTTTCCGCCGCGGCGCGCCTGCGCCTTCAACGCGGGGATGTGGTGGAGGCGGAAGAAATGCTGATACCCCACCACGATGGGCGATGCCGTCGTCACCTTGCGTCCGTCGGGCAGCGTCCAGTGAAGATGCGCCTTGCCGCATTCATCAAGTCCCGTCTCTTTGAGCAGACGCTGGACCTTCTCGTGGTCGAGCGCGCCGCAACACGGCGCGCCCGCCGGTCCGACGGTCCCGTCCTTCAGCACGTCCGCATCGGTCTTTCCGTTGTGAAACAGCCATCCCAGATGCGTCTCCAGCAGCTGGCCGGGGTTCATGCGCGAGAGGACGCCATGCGGGTTCAAGAGAATGTCAACCGTCACTGTCATGCCATCGGGAAGCTTCAGTTTCGGCATTTCCTTCGCAGGCAACACCTTGGAGACGACGCCCTTGTTGCCGTGGCGTCCCATCAACTTGTCACCCGGCTCCAGGGCGAACGTGCGCGCAATGCGGTACTTCAGGCGGCCTACGAATCCCGGATCGCGGTTGAGCGGCTTCTCCTTGATTTCAGGCGGGTATTCAATCTGCACGAGCTTCGCGGGGGCGGCGTCGACATACCGGATCGTATGGGTCTGTTCCTTGCCGTTCGCAATCTTCTTGAATTCCGCAATGGCCGTACCCTCACGCAGAGGTGCCCCCGCCGAGAGGATTTTGGTACACGTCCAGCCCGGATCAATGTCGAGCGCGTAGTCCTTCTCTTCAGTAACGGCCATTTCTTTCACAATCGCGTCGCTCACCACGACCGCGTCGTCGAGGTTCCAGCCATACCAGGGGATGTACGCGACAAGCAGGTCGCGTCCGATCTTCAGCTCGCCGCCGTCCGAGCATGTCGGACACAGCCCCGCGCGCTCCAGCGGACGCATAAATTCGACAAGCCCCGCTTCGCCGCCGGACTTCACGCACGGTGCTTCCGCCCCGCTCACGGGCACGCCCTGGCGCATGTTCTTCGCGCCCATCATGCTGCGCGCGTCGTCGTTGTGGTTCAGGAACGGAATCAGCGATGTGCACCAGCTCACGTGCGTTGAGCACTGGGACAACGGGCGTCCCGCCCGTTGTGGCCGCGACAAGCGCGGCCCTCCCGCACTGGGACAACGGGCGTCTCGCCCGTTGCCTTCTGCCGCGACGATCTGTCCCGTCTCATCCACCCACGCCCCACGCGCGAGCTGTAGCTGGATACCCACCATCTCGGACTCGGGGCTCTCGATCGGGCAGATGCGCCCTTCGAACGAGGGGTGGTTCTGTCGGAATTCGGCAGGCAGAAACCCGACACGGCTTCGGCTCACCTTGTAGCGCTTGATGCCGCAGATGCGTCCGGCCGCCTCGAGAATGTTATCAGGACGGATCACGTCAAACCCGTTGAACCGCCGTTCACCAATCGACGAAACAGGCACAAGCTCCCCCGCCAAATCACCCCAGCTATCTCGCGTTCCATCCTTCAAGACAAAGAAACGATAGTAAAGTCGCAAAATACGGTTGCGCAGCCAAACAGGGAACGTCACCGCCATGCGGTGGCCCAAGTCATCGGCATCATAAGTTTCTATATTGTCCTGATTCGATTGCGCCCATTCCTTCAAGTCGGCGTAATCTAGTACCGCGTCATAGACGCCCGGAAAAAACTTTGCCCACCAATGGACGAAGGCAATGTCGTACTGATCTGACTTGGAGAGCTTTTCTCCACCGATGCGGATGAACCGTCCGTCCGGCAACCCCAGACGAAGCTCCAGCTCCTTGCCATTGGGCACGCGCACCTTGCGCAGACCCGGCATTTCACCGAGCCAGGAACTCCAGACGAGCCGCTGGGGCGCGTCCTTGTTTTCGGCGCCGGTGCCGCGCATCACGAACACGCCGTGATACGGGAGGGAAATGCCAAACTCGCGCGAGTCACCGTCCGAGAAGGAGATGCAGAACCGTCCCGTGAGGTCCACGTTGTTCGCATACGCGAATTTCGCGTCATCAGCAGTGGGAAGGATGAGCTTGACCTTATCCACGTCCGGTGCCACCTTCCGCAGGCAGTCCGTTGCGGATTGCCGCCAGGTTTCAAGCGTCTCCGCGTCATCGTCTTTGAACATCAGCCAATTCATAATCAAATCCGCGTCAGCAATTGGAGCGAACCAACTATTGCGCCTAGAATGAAGCCCAGCACCTGCACGGCGCAGAGATTCTCGGACATGAACTCGTCAAGCGTCTGGTGAAACGTCGCGACGGACATGCCGTCGACAGCTTCCGTTACGCGCTGTTCAAGCCGGAGCTTGTCGAGAATCGCCTGCTTGTTCTCGCCGATGAGCTGGGCGACCTTCACGCCGACCTTTGGCAGCACGCCCTTCTCAAGCTTTTCGCGCAGCATGTCGGAGGCGAATGCACGGTCGATGAGCGCGGGAACGTTCTCGCGGAGATACGTAGCAATGTAACGCTTGCCGCGTACCCTCATTTCGCGGATAATTCCGCCCATCACCTTCTGTCCTTCTTCGCCTTTCATCCACAGAGTGAGCTGGTCCGCGTATGCGAGAAGTTTCTCCCTCAACATCGTCTGAGTTGTCTCGCGCACCAGCCATCCGTCCAGCTTGGCCTTCATGCTCTCATAATCGGCAAAGTTATTCATGACATAGTCCGTAATCGCATCCGCGCCTATGCCAAATGGGATCTTCTCGTTCAGTTTCTGCCGCAGGAAGGTGCGCAATTCACCGCGCACCTCCTCGATGATTCCGCCCGCGTTTTCGCGAAGTGCCTCAACCAGCTTTTCGACAATGAACCGCCGGGATCCCTCGCTCTTGATTCGGGGCAGGATTCCCTCGTTCCATATCTTCGACCAGGTATCATCCGTCGCCAGGCTGTCAATGACGGCAAGGACCTGACGTTCCACGTAAGGCGACACGAACTCGACGATCTCGGCTTCATGCTCAACAAGATACCGTTGAATCCAGTCGCGGAGCTGAGTCATCCGCCGCGTGTCGTTCACAAACGCCAGTACCTCACCCTTCATCTCCTCGACGAGCGCATCGGGGTTGAGCAGTTTCTTCCCGACCATGTTGCCGAGCGAGACGGCCATTTCGCGTTTCTGCCTCGGGATAATACCCTGGATGCGTCCGCCCAGATGCGGCTCGTACGGTCTGAACAGATACCAAAGCGCCAGCCAGTTCGTGATGTATCCGACGGCTCCCGCAAGCAATATCGGCATAAACCAGCCAAGATACCGGTCAATACCCGCCGCCGTATCCACAGAGATCAGCAGCCGCGCCACCACATAGATGACCTCAAGGCCCAGCACTATCCAGCTGAACCGGTTGAAAAACCTATCCCATGTTTTCCACGCATCCATAATCCTACCTAGTTAGAGGAAACTTCTCTCGGCCATCGACAATACCGCAAATCGGCAATTACCTTTACTCATTGGTTCCGCTGGAAGGCGGACGCGGCGGCGGGATGGTCGGTGTTGATGTAGTCTAGGCCAAGTTCCCGCGCAAGACGCCAAGCCTCTGGATTGTCGGGATAACCCCACAGACGGAACTTGCAGCCCTTCGCGTGGGCCTCGCGGACGGCAACGCGGATTTTTTCCTTGTCCGCCTCGGACATCTCTCCTGAGCGCCATTTGGTGTAGGCACGCGCGTAGTGGCTGATGAGCGGTACGCGCTTGTACTGCTCGTCGGCCAGCTTCTTGGTGGGCGGCACGTCAAAGAACACATAATCGGGATAGGCGAAGAAATCCGTAATCTCGGAATGGTCGCCCGTTACCGTCAACCTCGCCGCAGAGGGGTTCTTCGCGATGGCAAAGCAGTCGTGATAGCCCTCCTTCTCAACCATCTCCACCAGACGGTCGAGCGCCGGCTTCCCGTTTTTGAGGTCGATAAGCAGCTGGAGCGGCTTTCCGTTCGCGTAGGCACGTCCGCCGTTCTTGCGCATGACTTCACGCAACGGCTCCAGATAGAGACGGCGAAGCGTGTTCTCCTTTTTCAGATCCTTGCGCGAATGCGATACGAGCAGATCGCCGTCCACAAGGAATATGTCGGCCTCGATGGAGTCAGCCCCCGCCTCGTATGCCCCCCAAAACGGACGCTTCTGCGCGTAGTCGTTGTGCGAATGGATGAGCATCTTCTTCTCGGACGACACGCGCAAGATCTCAAACAACTCTCCATCATAGCGTTCGGACAGTACGACCTCAAAGCCAACCTCCTCCAGCTCGCGCCCTGCCATCTCCGACACGCGCTCGCCCTTCGCGCCCTTCAGGACGGCGTACTTCGCATCAGGATCAAGCCCTCTCACGGCGACGCGGCGTGAACGTTCCACCGCGTTGTGGCGGAACACGCCCACGAGGCCGCCGCTCTTTGTTTCTGTGTTGATACGCGCGAAACCGTCCCACGCGCCTTCCTGCGGCTCTCCGAATCCGGGGAGGTCCTGGCGGAACGACATAATGCCATGCCGCGCCTCAAGTTCCTTGAGCCAGCCGGCCCATTCCCTGTATTCGGCACGTTCGGCAAGAGAAAGCTTGCGGGGATCGCCGAGCATGATAGGAAGCGTCCCCGCAAGCGATTTGAAAGACAGCAGATGGTTGTCGCCGTTCAGGTGGAGATTGCCGATCACGAGCGACGTCGCCGGCAACGCAGGCGTGCGGCCCCACGCAAGACTGCGCACGTAGAGGCGTCCGTCCTCGTTAGACCGAATGTTGGAGAGCCAGTTACCCTCGGCATGCTTCGCGATACCGTAGTCCATGAGGAAGGTCTTGCCGGCCGTCTCGAACGTGCAGTCGATAAAGAGGTCCGGCGCGGCCTCGTGCAGTTCGTCGAAGAGCTTCATGCAGCCCGTGAGGATCGCGTCGTAGGAATCCTCGTGTCCGCGATGTCCGGGATGGTCCTTCGCGTAGCAGCCCGTGCGCACGTCGTTATAGACGTAGGCGCTCGTGGCGATCGCGAGGTCGAGCTTCACGTAGGCGAGGCCGTGGTCCCGCACGAGGCCGAGGATCTTGTCCCGGATGTATTCGCGCCAAGGCGTCCCCATACAGGCCGTGCGCGTGTTTCCGTGCGTGGTGTGCAGGTTGGAGAGATTCCCCGACTTGTCCTTCACGAACCACTCGGGATGTTCCTTCATGGGGGCGGACGCCGGATCGGCCCACGCGAGCGAGAGCCAAAGCCCCGGCCTCATGCCCTTCGACTTGATGTAGTCGAACACGGGCTTGAGTCCGCCTGGGAACTTATTCTCGTCAACCGCCCAGTCGCCCCGGCCATACTTGCCGTCGGAAATGTTGATCTGCCAGCCGTCGTCGATCACGAACTCCTCGATCCCGCACTCCGCCGCCGCGTCGGCGAGTTCGCGGATGAGCTTCGCGTCGATGTGCGTGAGGAACGGCACCCACGTGTTGTAGACGAACATGGGCTTCTTCGGAATCGCCTCCACCCGCACGCCCATGTGTCTGCGCACGTATCCCGAAACAGCCCCTTCCACGACGCGCGACGGATCGGGACACTTCGAGTACGGCGCCGTGAACACCGGCATGGCCGTCCAGCTCTCGCCGGGCTTCAGCCATTTCCTGAACGGATACCGCTCGCCGACATGTGGCGTACCCGAAACGATGTAGCTGCCGTCCTGGAACGCGGTCGTGCGCTTCATCGTGGAGACGCCTTCGTTGCCGACGGCGATGCCACACCGCCTACTGTAGTCGTGTGCCACGACGAGCGGGTCGTTCCAGTCGCCGATATAGACGCTCCCCTCCTCGCGGTAGCGCCCGAAGTGGCGCATGACGCGGGAGTTGGTGCAGCCGAGCGTCGCGAGGCGGAACGTCTCCACGTCAACGTCCTCGATCGCGATGTCCTTCTCGCCCTTGTTCGCGACGGCGAGCGTCTTGCGGACGAGCACAAGGCCGGGATACGTGGTGTAGGTAAGTTCGATTCCCACCTTGCCGTCGGACGATACGCCCGTCACGGTCGTCGTGCGTGCGCCGCCCTTCGTCTCGCTCTTCACGACCTTGACGTCCTTCCAGGTCGACCATCCGGCGTACATCGTGCCATTGACACGGAACGCGAACTCGGGCGAACCGTTGCGCATGAACTCCGTGCCGTCGGAGACCTTGTACGACTTGCCGAGCAGATGCCCGCCGCGAAGATCAAGACTGCGTGAAAGGTTCCCGGAGGCAACCTCAACAGAACCCTCTGCGGGCTGTGCCGCGCCACACATCGCCGCCGTGCAGACGAATGCGAAAAGCAATTGAATTTTTTTCATGTGGCGTATTATACCATCATTTCACGTTGGCGACGATGAGAAAACAGCATAAAAGCGTTTTGTGCGTTCACCAAAATGCCATAAACACTCATAAGTTTTGGGAAACTATCGGCGGTCATATCCTGCGCGGAGTCTGTCCACTCAACGGTCAGTCTCCGAAGATGCGGTCGGTGCCACGCACGAGGAACGGGCGGTCGAGTCCGTCCGCGAGGTACTCGCGCACGGCTATGAAGAGCGGCTCCATTAGCTCGTCGAACGTGTAGGTGCGCGTGGGCTTGGCCTTGGGTGGCTTGATCGGCCGGTCGAACGACACGGAACATTCGAGCGTGAGCGTAAGCGCGCCGGAGGCGAGCGCCAGCACGGTGTTGAGGTTGATCGTGCTGGTCGGCGTGCGGTTTGCGCTGATCTTGCCTGCCCTGAGCCCCGCCGCGTGGATTGCCGCGTTGATGCGGTCTGAGATCGCGTTCACCCGCTCGACCTTGGCGGGAAGGTCCACCGCGCTCGGGGTGATGGCGCTCGGCGCGTGTTCGTAGGAGTGCCCGTTCAGCACGGCGTCGACGCGCCAGCGCGCGGCGAGGTTCAGGATGCCGCGCGCCTCCGCCGTGCGGATGTCGCCCGGCGTGGCGTCGTGCATGATGTTGTAGCCGTCGGCGTTGGGGTATCCGCCGGGATACGACACCTTGTCGAGCGGAAGCGGGAACCACGACTTGCTCCCGCGCCACCCGACGAGCGAGCCGTCCTTCCACGTGCCCTGCGATGCGGCGCGGAAGTCGTGCCACGCGACGCCGCGCAGATGGTCGGGCGAGATGGCGCGTCCGTCCATGTTCGCGCAGGGCACGATGATGAAGCGGTACTTCGCGATGAGGTCGGTGAGCTCGCGGTGCGTCTTGCCGCGAAAGTCCCTGCCGGTCTCCAGCGCCTGGATGAGGTTCATCGTTCCGGCCACGCATTCGGGTTCCGCGCCGTGGACGCCCGCGAGGAGAAAGAACGTCTGCTTCACGGGAGGGGGATTCCCCATGTAGTTCTTCCACGTGGTGGAGGATGCGCCGGCGGACCAGTTCGTCTGCGGCGGCGCGTCGGGGAAGTCGCCGTAGAAAAGCGCGTACACGGGATAGCCCAGCGGCGTGTGCGCGATGATTTCCCTGCGCGAGCATTTCGTCGCCCGCTCGCAAATGTCAATGATCTCCTGCGGACGCACCTTCCAGAAGTCGGGGCGCGGTTCGAGTCCGTGCAGCTCAATCGGCTTGAACCGCGTCGGCCTGATATCCGCACCTGTCTTGGCGAGGAGCGGCAGCGCCGCACCAACCGCCATGTTGGCCATGAATTCTCTTCTGTTCATCTTTTTCTGCCTTTCTTTCCACTGACGTGTGCTTTCTTACTGTCGAAGCAGCCCGATATGTTCATTTCACGTCATCGCTATCTTCGCCAAATGATTCGGGAATTGACACCATGAAGACTTCCGCCGATCCGTCTTCATCTTCAAGGGTCAGGAGCGGTCCGCCGTAACAGGCATCCCACCTTACCTCGCAGCTGTAGACATGGTCGCAGAAATACTCGAAGAATTCCACAAGCCGCACGCGCAGCATCTCCATCAGCTGGCTGTAGCGTCCCAGCCTCACGGAGGGACAACTTATCACCCTCTCGCCCCTGTCATTTTGCGTCTGCAAAAGTGCGATCTTGAAATCGTCGTTCGCTGCATCGTACCTCATGGAACAGTGACGCTCCACATACGGGCGCACAAAACTTTCAATTATGAAATCAGCGTCCTGTTCTGCCGTTTCACCTTCTTTCGGCTCGTATGTCATCGTCCACTTGGGCCTGCCGCCAAATGCGCCCGGAGTGTCATCCTCCTTCGCCGTCACGCCCTCTGGCAACACACCGTCATCAACCACCGCCTCGCCGTCGCTCTCGTCATCATATTCAACATCATCGACAATGGCCTCTAGGTCTTCGCGTAACTTGGACATTCCAATCTCGTTACGGCCCTTGATCAGTTCAAGCATCTCCGCCGGTTTGCGTTTCTCATCGGAAATCAACACCTCTATCGCATCTACGGCTGTGTTCGGATAGCGCGCAAACGGATCGCGCCCAGCCTTCAGATCTTCATCAAACCATTTGGCCGGCGGATAACTTCCAATCCAGAAATAGGGCCAGTCACCGTCATGTGCCGCAAAAGGAAAAGCCTTCTCCCGAATAGTGTCTGCATAGTGATCGGCGATAGGTCCATACGGTCCAAAACCCGCGATTTCAAACGAGGCGAGCGCCTGCGTCGTTTCTCCGAGATTCGCTAAGGCCGTTCCCTTGAAGAATGCAACAATCTCGTCATCGTCCATCCTCGACGCGACGGCATAATCGACAATCTCTCGATGCCGCCGAAAAATTGCGAGAGACCTGCACACCTGCAACACGACATCGCGGCCTAAGGGCAGCTTGTCACGCAGTGCTCGGCGGATCCATTCGAAAGCTTCGCTGTCGCGCCCGAGCACATGCGAGTATATCGCCAAGCATGCGGCACCGAACGTGTTGCGCTCGGGATAGGCGTCAACACCATTTTTCTGGAGGTCGTAGGCCGCCTCGACGTCTCCCATCTCCCATGCACACATCGCCTCGTTGTTCCATGCTGTCCACATCTTGGGGTCAAGGGTACGTGCCTTGCAGAACAACTGCCGTGCCGTCTTGTTCTGCCCCGCCTTAAACGCGGTCATCCCGTCGTTGCAGGCCTCATCCGCCTCTGCGATGTCCGTCCTGTGGTACACGCCCGCCGCAGTGCAGCGTACTGTCTGCACAATTTCGGCGTTCGTCATGTCGGGGGCGATGCTGTCGCGACACTTCGGCCAGCAGCAGAACTTGAACTTGCTGCCGCTGCCGCACGGACACGGTCCGTAGAGCATATCACTGCTGATATTCATGTAGGGAACTCCTTTGTCGTGTTGACGATTGCAAACTTGGAACCCGATCCAAGTATCAAATGGTCGAGAAGCGAGACGCCGAGCAGATTGCCTGCCTCGCGGAGCTTCGCCGTCATGGTGATGTCCGCCAAACTCGGCGTCAGGTCGCCAGACGGATGGTTGTGCGCGACGACGATGGAACGCGCACCCGCCTTGAGCGCTTCGCGGAACACCTCGCCGAGATCAACCGCCGCCGTACCAGTCTGAGCGCCAAGTGAAACAAGCACCGGTGCCGAGAGCGCACGACCGGCATCGTCGAGCGGCAACATGAAGAATCCTTCGCGCGCACCCGCGATCGGAACCGCCGCGTGAAAAAGTCGCGCCGCATCCTCCGCCGTCGCAACCTGTTCGCCTACGCATCGTGCAAGAGCGTCCGCCGCCGTCACCTGCACGGCAAGAGGGTCTGGCATCTGCCACATCCCCACATTGCCCCTGCACGGAATCGGCTGGTCAAAACACGCCACCTCAGATAAATCCCACCAATACGCATATCCCTCGTCCCACTGGTAGGGCGCGATCACCGAGCGCGCCGTATTGTCCCCCTCCAACCGCAAATCATTTCTCCCCCGCGCCTCATAATCGCACGCCCCCACGATCTTCCCCGGCCACTCCTTCACGTCGCCCCATGCCGGGATCCGCTCAAAATCCTCCTCCGGCAACGCATGCGCCGCCCACTGCAAGAAATTACCGTACTCCTCCTTGCAGAACGACTTCGAGCAACTGACCGCACACCTCCCCTTCGCGGGCACGGGCATCGCGCTGCGGTTCTCAACGTGCTTGATTCCAAGCATGATGAGAACCGCATACGGCCCGATGCATGTAAAGGCGGAGGTGATCATTTTGCAGTTGTCACATGTCGTTGTCATCGAAACGACAGCTTCAGCATATCGGCCACCCCCGCATGAAGAAGTGCCCGTATCGTAACTGCGGCAAAACTGGCGGATTGTCCCCTGGTAAGGACAATCGGATGTTCTCGCGGAATTTTGAGCTCGTCAAGCACCTCGTCAAGCATATCATCAATCGTCCCTTCCGTGAGAGCCTCGCGTGGAATAGGGACTCCGAACCCCGTGTGCATGAAGCAATTGCCGACTGGCACGAAACCGCCCGTTATCACACCATCCAGCAAAAGGGGGAACTTGCTCATATTCCGCTCGAAGAGGAAGAACTTCTCATCCGTCAGCATGTCGCGGCATTTCATTCCGCATCCAGGCACCAGTTCGTCAATCCTCGCCCACGAGTAGCGCAAGCGGCTCAGCCTCTTCATTGAGGCGTCGTAATCGGGGTTCTTGCCGGGTATGGTTTCCCTGATCGCCCGGTCAACTGGGACAAAGCCACAGGAATCGTCGTACATGCAGGCGAAGTCGGCGATGGCGAAACTCTCGTTTTCGGAGAACGCAGTCCGTCTCTGCCAGTCAAGTCCGATACGCGCGGCGGCGGCGGCATATTGACTCCGGGGCACAATCGGCTGCACGCAGTCCGTCATGAATTTGTCGAGCTGGCGCCGCGCGTTGCGGTATTCCTGTACCTTCGCCTCGCGCTTGGCCTTGCTCTTACACCATGAGAAATCCGTCGTGTCCGAAGCATCGGAGCGATTCTCCTCGCTCTGCAGGAAGCTAAGCCGGGCGATGGCCGCCTTGGCCGCCCGGCGGAACTTGTTCGTCTTGAACGGCCCGACGCCACGCTCATGACATTCGAGCATATACTGCCAGGCTTCAAGGCAGTCGGCGTTCTCGGCAAGCTCCCTGACGATCCCTGCACCTTCCGCAATCTGCTTTGAAGACGCCGCCTCGCCATCTATCAGACGACGCGCGTACTCGAGTTGTTCCTTGGTTTTTTCGTCTTGCATAGATTTTTCCTTTTCAATTTACAAAGATCTCGTGCCCGCGCGCCGCCCCTTCGCGGGCGGCGAATTCGCCGTCGGCCTTGAACTGCTCGACGGCCTTCTTCACCTTCGCCGAACGTCCGCCGAAGTCCGCCGTGCGCGCGATCACGAACGGGTCGTCAAGGCGAGGGCCGTAGTCAAGGTATTTTGTCTTGAAAACGTAGTAGCGGGAGCCATGCGGCGCGGCCGGAGTCCGCGCCCTACCATTCTTTGCGGCTAAAACATTCCCGTCGGGATAACCATATTCGCTGATCAGCTCCTCACGGGTCTTGATGCCGATGAATTCCGCCTCAAACACATGCCGTGTACCCTTTACATCCGCGTAGAGCCAAAGTTCCTTGATGGACGCGAACGACTTTTCATCGAACTCGTCCCCGTCCTTCACGGGGTAGTTGTAGATGCCGTGCCGCTTGATCCAGGCGAGTTGCTTCGCCTTGTACGTGCCGACAAGGACGGCGGAGGCGGTCGCGTAGGAGCGCGGCCCTCCCGCTGGTGGCGGCGCGACCGGAGTCCGCGCCCTACCAGATGTGACCTTATGCGGTTTTCTCTTCAAAAGTCTCTGTGCCATAAATCGTTCATTCTCACTTTCAAGTGCCGCCGCATATTATATCAAAAATGCGCTCCCTTGCTCCACTGCGGAAGACGTCGAATAAAAGTTCACACTTCATTCGTTCTACGTTCATTGCAACGGCGCGAGGCTACCGCCTATCAGAAAATACCGCCTCCGTGAGGACATGCAGGAACCGGTCATTCGGACGCGGCGCGCCGGGCGCAACCTCAAGCCGCCACGCCGCAAATGCGACGTGGCGAGATTGTCGCAGAACCCGTCGCCGAACGACGCATGGCCGGAATACCAGAGGAGGCTCGGCACGCCGTAGAATCCGCTCTCGATGCCGCCCAAGTCGCGGCGGATGATTGCGGGCTTGCCCTTCCCCGGCTGGATGTCCTCAACGTGCTGCACGAGTGGGACGATGATTGCCTTGCGTTCGTCGGGGGTGAGCCCCTCCCATATCCAGTCGTAGGCGCATAGCGCGAGGATGCGCGAGGTGGAGTACCAGTTGACGGCGCGATGGTTGGCGTACGCGGCATGGTACGCGGCCACACTGGACTCCAACATCTTGCGCGCGCGCTGGTCCTTCGGCACGCGCCTTCACCTGCGGCCACGTCTCCGCGTTGAAAAACATCCGCGGATGGTCCCTGCGAATGGACGCCATCCAGGCGTCATCCTGTCCCGCGCCCATGCACACCATGGACGCCACCGTAAGTGCCGCACTTGCTATCAGTATTCTCATGTTCTTTGCCTCACTCTCCGTACAAGGGCACATTGCCCCGGGCGACATGATTTTACTCTATTGCGCGTTTTCCCGTCAAGGGACGGTGTGAATTTTGAAATGCTCCGAAAATCGTACCGCCGCCTGGAAGGCGGCTTTCCCAGTTAGACACACTGACTGGGGAAGCCGCCATCTTGGCGGCGGAATAACTGGGAATGCGGTGTTTTACACCAGCCGGTCGTGCGGCCTACCTCATGTAGATGACGCTTCCCTGCTTCAACGTGCGGTACGGCTCGGAGACGAGCAGCGGAACCAGCGTATCCCCGTCCTTCGAAAGGATGAAGCGCATCGTCTTGTACCTGTTGCCATCGCCGAGCGGATCGCCAAGCGTGTAGGTGCCGGTCGTGCTGTTCGCCGCGACAGAGGCAATATTGGTGCAGAAACTCCATGCGCTTGGATCGGCGAACTCACCCGGGGCGGCACTAATCGGCTCTGTTGAATACGCGACCCACAGCTTTGTGGCGACGCTGGACGCAGACCATTCCAAGGTCACGTTCTCATTCGGTCTCGCCCAGTCGCGCTCGGTAATCTCAACCGTGCCCACCATCCTGACGCTCGACACCGCCGTCTGCACCATCTCGAAGGTGAGCGGTGAATAGCCCGTCCTCGAACCGCCCGTGAACGACGTATTTGCAGCGCCCACGTTGTGCAGTACCTTTGCCGTATTTATATCGTACAGGCAATATTCGCCACTCTTTACGACGGGGATGTACTCGTGTATTACCATGCCCGACGAGTTCATCCACTTCATGTAGTAGAGTTTCACCATCGACGGCGTGCTGCTGCCGTTCGCCCAGATCTTCAACGAGGAATTCGGCCCGTAGAAGGTGTTGTTGTAGGTGTTCCAGGTGCTTGTCACGGTCGCGCTGCCATCTGTATACTCATGGTAGATGTTGTTTCCGGTCTTGTCGTCGATCGTGAAGAACTTGTCGACATCGCCTTGATAGACAATCTTCACGACATGATCGGCAAACCTGTCAAATCCTGTCACGATGTTGTTGCTGCCTTTCGCCGCGAAGCGAATAGTACCAGCACGGACGTTGGACATCCATCCGTCCCGATTGACTGCCGCATGCATTGTTTTCTGCCATCCGCTGCCGGCGGCAAAGATTGTCCTGTAGTCAGCGTCACTGTAAACCTGATTGTCCATGTTGAACTTGAACTCGGCCTTGTCAGTGCTAGCCGGGGTATAGCCCGTATTGATGTATGCGCCGCTAACCTCCGGCTGGAGCCACTCGACCTCCTCGTCGTAGGGCGCGACCGCGCGGTCGCCGAGGAAGAAGCGGTAGTACGTGCCGGAGACCAATGCCTCCGGGGGCAGCGTGTAAGTGCCGGACAAATCACCCACCGCGACGGAACCGATGACCTTGCGGTTGGCGCGCGGCCACGATCCGATGTTTTCGCCGTAGTCATGGTCGCCCCACGCGATCACGAGATCCTGCGCCGCGGCCGCTTCACCGCCGAATGCGAGCGTCGCCGTACCCGTCGTGGGGTGCGTGGGATTATCGCGATTGAACGCGGTCAACGTGATCGTGCGCGTTTCGGCTTTTGTGAAGGAGGCGTTTGCCGTTGCGGTGCGCTCTTGTCTGGAAGTGCCAAAGATGCCCACAATCTCGTTGACCGTCTTCACGCGCACATAGACCTTGCCCGCATTCCAAAGCGCGTCATCGTAGGGGATCGTCGCACTCCACGCACCCTCGTCGAGTGTCAGGTCGATCTTCTTGCCGTAGGACGTTGTCGCACCGTAGTCGAGCCACGCGGACGTCGTGCCAACGCCGAGCGTGACCATGCCTGTCGCCGCGATCTGGTGCAGCGTCTCATCAACCGAAAGAACCGGCGTGGACGGCACGCTCGCCACGGTAGTTCCAGAGAATGTCTTCGAGACATTCACCGACTTGTTGTCGCCGCTTCTCGCGAAGAGGGTGATGTCAATGCCGCCTGTGGCATAGACATTCTCAACTGTGGCGACGCCATTGCTGGCAGTGGCAACCCCAGTCGCAAGGACGTTCGTGACTGCCGTACTGCCGGTCGTGAACACGGCCACGATCTCCGCCGACGGGCCACCCGGCTGCGTGAGCGCCCAGTTGATCGTCGCCGTGGCTCCGTCCATGGTTATCGAGCAGTTCTCCTGGTCGAGAACCGTCGCGCCAAGATACTGCTGGGTATCCGACGCCCCCATCTGCCCGTCGGCGAAAGTGACAGGCCCATACGCAGTCTTCGCGCCGCCCTTGAACGACGTCCCTTCCGCGCCGGCGTTCCAGTAAAGTTTCTTACCGATCTTGTCGTACAGGCCGTATTCGCTGCCTTTCTTCACGGGAATGAAATGCGCCTGAAGCGTATTGCCCGAATTCCACTTTGAGTAGATGAAACGATAGGCGGAAGCGCCGAACTGCTTGCTGTCTGCACCCCCCTTGAATCCTGCCCAGAAACGGAGCTTTGCGGTACTGGCTACGCCGCTGAAACCATTTGCCGGATTGAGGTTGTCATGTGTTTTAGCAGTGCCGTTTATGACGAGTGCCTTCGATGCTGTCGCCCACTCGCCTTGTATTGTGTAGTCTATGGATGACGAAAATCCGGTAAAGTAGGCATATCCGCCGCGACGCGCACCAATCGTAAAAGACGAGCCTGCATTGCAGAATATCCACAGACTATTGCCACTGGCGGTTCCTGCGTCGAGTATGCTGCCGTAGTTGCAATCGCTCTCTATCGCATTGCCTGTGAAATTTGCCTTCAACTCGAACTTTGGATACTGCACCGGCGTGAAATCGGTCTTGATGTATGCGCCTGGTGCAACTGGCTGAATCCACTCCACTTCCTCATCGTAGGGCATGGTTGCGCTGTCGCCGAGGAAGAGGCGGTAGTACGTACCGACCGTTTGAACTTCGTCAGGAAGCGTAAACGTGGCCGTCGTCGTGCCTGCCGCGACTGTGCCGAGAACGACGCTCTTGCCGGAGGGCCAGCTTGTGAGAGTCGCGCCATGGTCGGCGGTGTCCCATGCGACAACGAGATCAAGCGCACCGTCCACGTACTCGAATCCCATGGTTATCTCGCCCGTCTCGAGATTGAATCCCGTCACGGTCATCGACGGGGCGACGCGCACAACCAGGATGCTCTTCGCGTCCTCGGAAAGCATCGCCCTGTAGTACGGGAACGCCGTGACATCGGGAAGGTCGGAGTCGGTGAACACACCCTCGCCTGTCGTCGTGACAAGAGTGTTCGTCGTGCCAGCCGACGCTTGCGTCGCGGGGAGCGACGCGGCAAGTCCGCCGCCGAGCGACGTGTCGGGGACGACGAGCGTCGTGCCGATCTCGACCGTCGTGCCGCCCGTGTAGGCGAGCGAACCCGTGAAGGTCAGCTTGCCGCCGCCGACAATCTTCAGTCCTCCGTCAGCCGCTACGCCGTCAGCCTTGACGACGCCAGCGCAGACCTTGACCTTATCATCGTTGTTTGTCGTCTTGATCGTGCCGCCGTTTTCGCCGACAGCGATGGTCAGGTGTTCAGGGGTCGCACCGCCGGAGGTGCCAAGGGTGAAGCCGTCGTTCGTAAGCCCATTGATGTACAGCGTGCCGCCGTTGAAGAGAATCAGCGAGTCTGCCGTCGTGCCGACGTTGATGCGCCGGGTTGCAAGCGTGCCGCCGTTCAGGTTGAGCACGGCCCCGCCGGAAGTGGCGCTGCTGGCAAG
>CADCOC010000028.1 GCA_902802945.1 uncultured bacterium
AATGCCTTGGCAAGAGCTTCAAAGCCCTTTATGCAAATGTCATGTTCATTAATTCGCATTCTGAACCTCCACCGCAAATTCAACAGGATTGGCAACCCTTGTCAGGCGCGTCTCTCGTCTATCGTCTCACGTCCGCATGTGCCCAACCCCACCTCGCCCGGAGGGCTCGCCCCACCCGGCTCGGCGGGACGCCTCGCCCCACCACGGCTCGCCCCACCACGGCGGAATTACTTCGCGCCGAAGAAGAAGAAGTAGCGGTTCGCGTTGTTGTAGGAGATGTCCGAAACGAGGCCGCCGATCCACTTGATGTCGTTGGGCAGCTCGCCGCGCGTGATCTCCTCGCCGAGCTTCGCGCAGAGGATGCGGCGGAAGTACTCGTGGCGCGTGTAGCTGAGGAAGGAGCGGGAGTCCGTGAGCATGCCCACGAAGTTGCCGAGGCAGCCGAGCGCCGCAAGGGCCTCGACCTGCTTCTTCATGCCGTCCTTCTGGTCGAGGAACCACCACGCCGCGCCGAGCTGGATCTTGCCGCGATCGGGGCCCTTCTGGAACGAGCCCATGAGCGTCGCGAGCATCTCCGTGTCCTTCGGGTTGAGGGAGTAGAGGATCGTGCGCGGGAGCGCGTCCTCGAGCTCGAGCCGGTCGAAGAGGCGCGCGAGCGACTCGCAGGAGTTCCACTCGCCGATGCAGTCGTAGCCGGTGTCGGGGCCGAGCAGACGGAACATCCGCGTGTTCGCGTTGCGGAGGCAGCCGAAGTGGAGCTGCGCGGTCCAGTTCGCCGCCGCGTCCGCCTTCAGGCCCTCGTAGAGCCACGCGCTCTTGAACTTGAGCGCCTCCTCCGGCGTCACGGCCTTGCCGCTGCGCGCCTTCTTGAAGATGCGGCGAACCTCGGCTTCGGTGTAGGGCGCGGCGAACACCTCGGTGATGCCATAGTCGCTCACCACACAGCCGGCCTTCGCGAAGAACGCATGACGCGCGGCCATCGCGGAGAGGAAGTCGTCCCAGCTCTTCACAGGGGTTTTCGCGGCGGCGGCGAGCTTGTCCATCCACGCGTTCCACGCCTTCGCGTCCTCGATCTTCGACGCCTTGTCGCTGCGCCACGCGGGCAGGATCTTCGTGCCGAACGGCTTCTTCGCGATGGCGAGGTGGTGCTCAAGGGAGTCGACCGGGTCGTCGGTCGTGCAGACCACCTTCACGTTCGACTTCTTCATCAGCCCGCGCGCCGAGAAGTCCTTCCCGCGCAGTTTCGCGTTGCACTTCTTCCAGATCTTCGCGGCCGTCGCCGACGACAGGCGCTCCGTCACGCCGAAGTAGCGCGCGAGCTCAAGGTGCGACCAGTCGAAGAGCGGGTTCTTGAGCAGGCGCTCCATCGTGGCGGCGAAGGCGTTGAACTTCTCCTCCCACGGCGCGTCGCCCGTGATGTACTTCTCGTCCACGCCGTTCGAGCGCATCTGGCGCCACTTGTAGTGGTCGCCGCCCAGCCACACCTGCGCGATGTTCTCCCAGCGCTTGTCCTCCGCGATCTCCGCCGGCGGCAGGTGGCAGTGGTAGTCGATGATCGGCATCTGCTCCGCATAGCCGTGGTAGAGTTCCTTGGCCGCCTTCGTGGTCAGCAGGAAATCGTCGGTGATGAACGCCATTTTTGTTTCTCCTTGTGCTTCTGGGTTGAAAGACCCCGTAATTATACCACAAAGGAGGCGTTCCTGCCATGCGGCTACTTCGCGAAATACGCCATCAGCCCTTGCAGGAGTGGCGCGCGGTAGGCGGCATTCGAGGCGAGCACGTAGCTTTCATAGCGGTCGATGTTCGCAGGGAGGATCGGCAAGTCGATGTCGCGCGGGATCGTTCGCCAGCATGCGGAACACGGGATAGCCGCCCACGCCGACGCCGCCGTAGTCGAGCCTCACGTCTGCACCCGGCGCGAGCGTGAGCGCGGGCAACTCGGTGACGACAAGCGCCCAGTCCGACGCATCGGGCTTCGGCGGAAGTTCGAGATTCCCGAGATCGTCGGAGACGAACGTGACGGACTCGTCCTTCCACTCACCCGTCCGGGTGTTGAACCAACGCATCGTGTGGAAGCGGTCGGGCGTGAGACCGTGGACCGTTCCCGTGAGGCGATTCGGACCATAAAAGTAGAACACGACGCGGTTCGGGTTCGCGAGCGTGGCGAACACGTAGGCGATGCCTTTCGCAGGCTTTTTCGCAGTGCCTTCGCGCGGGGTGAAGCGCGCGCCGTCGCCAAAGCCGGGCTTGAGGTTCCACCAGTCGAAGGATGTGAAGAACTTCCTCATGTGCGCCATCTGCAATGCGCTGGGGAATTCCACGGACTTGCACCACGGTACCTGCTTGTCCAACGGCGTGATCTTTTCCACGCCGTCGTTGCTCGTCGTCTTGACGTCGTACGTGCTGAGGTAGAGCCAGATGTCGATCGCGCCGTAGCCGTAGCCGAACATGCCGCTCAGGAACGAGATGTAGCCTTGCGCGCGCGCGCCGAAGTCCTTCGTCCAGAGGTAGCAGTAGCGCCCCTCGTAGTTGACCGCCGGACGCGGATCGGCCCAGTAATCGCGCGCGGGCTCGCAGTTGGGCGACGCGGTGAGCGACGGCGACCACTGTACGCCCCACCACGTGTGACCCGTGCGCGCGGCGACGGATGCGTCCGCGAACACAGAGCGTCCGCCGAACCTTTTCTGTCCCGGACTCGTGCCTCGTCCGGTCACGGTCGTGTGGTGGGTGTTCTCCTGATGCGCCGTGAGCGGATGGTTATAGGCGTCGGCTCGGTGGAGACATTCTGCAACGACCAGCCACGGGTTGTTCGTGGCGCAGTAGAAATTGTGTCCCCTGCCGCGGTCGTAGTAGAAGTCGTTGTCCACCTCCTGCGCAAGCGTCCACATCACCGGATACGCGCCGAAGCGCGCCACCCAGTAGCGCGAGAGGCGGTCAATGGCGGCGGGGTCGTCGGCGAGCTTCTTGTTCATCGACGCGGCGAAGAAGAACTCGGCGTTCGCATGGACGAGGCCCCTGTCGGCGATGTGCTGGTAGTAGCGGTCGGCAAGTTGGAAGCCGGGGATGTCGGCAGCGTCCACCTTGCCGTCCGTGACGTTGAACTTCGCGCCGATGGGCTCGGACTGGAGGACGGTGAAGCCCTGCGCCACGCGGCGGTCGACGATGTACTTGAAGTGGGATGTCGCACCCGTCGTGCCCGCGTGCGGACCCGGCTCGTCGATCTCCTCCGTGTAGAGGCCCCAATGCGTATCGCCGAGATAAAAGAACGGCGTGCCATCCGCGTAGGTGAAGTGCTTTGCGCCCTTCGCCGGCTTCACGAACCCGCGCTTGTAGATCTCAAGGTCGCCTGCGTAGGGCTTTGCCTCCAGCGTGCCGGACTTGCCGCCGAGCGCGCCATCGCCCTGGCAGGTGGTGGTCCAGCTCCAGCGCCCGGGTTTCGTGGGCGCGAAGCGCACGCGGAAGGTCTTGCCGCCGTCCCAGAAGCCGGGACGCGACACCTTCTCGCCGGATTCGTGCGTGAACACGGCGTCGAACGTCACGGCGTCCGCGCCGCGAGTTCCGTGGCGCGCCATGTTTCTGCGGCCGCGACAAGCGCGGCCCTCCCGTGTGTGGAAACGGCCGCACACGCAACAGCCGTCCAAGTGAGCACCCTATTTTTCATTGTAAACTCTTTATTTTTTCCGCTGGCGGATCATCTCGTACAGGCACACGGCGGCGGCGACTCCGGCGTTGAGGGATTCAATGCGTCCGAGCATGGGGAGGACGGCGATGAAGTCACACGTGTCGCGTACGAGACGTGAGATGCCGGCACCTTCCGCGCCCACGACGAGTCCGGCGCGTCCGGTGAAGTCGATTTCGGTGTAGGGCTTCGCGTCGTCGCCCCAGTCGAGACCCGTCATCCATACGCCGACCTTCTTGAGCGCCTCCATCGCGCGCACGAGGTTCACGACATGCGCGACCTTCAGGTACTCGCTCGCGCCGGCGGAGGCGCGGACGGCGGCGGGCGTCACGCCCGCGCCACGGTCTTCGGGAATGATCACGCCCGTCACGCCGGCGGCGCATGCGCTGCGTAGCACGGAGCCGATGTTCTGAGGGTCTTCAAGGTGGTCGAGCACGACGACGGTCGCGTTCTCGTCGTTCTCCACGTCGCGTAGAATCTCATCGAAGCCCACGTATGGGTAACCGGTCGTCTTGATGGCGACGCCCTGGTGGTGTCCGCCGTGCGTGAGTTGGTCAAGGCGGCGACGATCTTCCGTGCGCACCACAAGGCCCATCTGGCGGGCGACTTGGCGTATCCAGGAGATTTCGTCCGCCTCGCCTTTCTCGGCCGGAGGCAGAATCACCTCGGTCAATGTGCGACGTTCGGCCTGAAGGACCTCCACGACGGGGTTGCGTCCGTAGATCCATTCGCCGCCGGTACAGAGCTCGCGCGGCCCTCGATGCTGGTCGTGTCGGCTCACTTGTAGAAGTTCCCCATGGCGCGGAACTTCGCGTAGCGGGCGTCGACGAGCTGGTCGACGGGAATCTTCGCGAGTTCCTTCAGCGCGGCGAGCACGGCCTTCTTGACGGCAAGCGCGGCGGCCTTGTGGTTCTTCTGGGCACCGCCCTCCGGTTCGGGCACGATTGCGTCGATTGCGCCGAGGCGCAGGAGGTCGGGTGCGGTGATCTTGAGCGCCTCCGCCGCCTCCGGCGCCTTCGCGCCGTCGCGCCAGAGGATGCCTGCGCAACCTTCGGGCGAAATCACGCTGTAGACAGCGTTCTCCATCATGAGGATGCGGTCGCCCACGGCGATTGCGAGTGCGCCGCCGGACCCGCCCTCGCCCGTCACGACCACCACGATCGGCGTTTTGAGGAGGGAGAAGAACTCAAGGGACTTCGCGATTGCCTCGGCCTGCCCGCGTGCCTCGGCGGTGTCGCCGGGATACGCGCCGGGGGTGTCCACGAACGTCACGATCGGCAGGTGGAATTTCTCGGCGAGTTTCGCGAGGCGCATCGCCTTGCGGTAGCCGTCCGGCTGCGCCATGCCGAAGTTCGCCTCCACATTCTCCTCCACGGTGACGCCCTTGTGGTGTCCGAGCACGAGGCACTTCGTCCCTCCGATTGTGGCGAATCCGGCGATGAGGCCGCGGTCGTCGTTCACGAGGCGGTCGCCGTGCAGCTCCTCAAAGTCGCTCGCGATGAATCCGAGAAAGTCCATCAGGTGCGGGCGCTTCGCGTCGCGCGCCAGTTTCACCTTGTCCATCGCGGTGGTCTTCTTTTTCACTGCCATTTGCTTCTCCTTGTTTGTAAGTTGTTTCAGTTCTTAAGCTGTTTTGGTTTCGCCGCCGACGAGGACGGCGATGGCCGTGATGTCATCCGACTGCTCGGCCCCGGCCTCAAATCTGTCAAGCTCCTCCGCCAGGCTGCCGACCAAATCTGCCGGGCTTTCCTTCGCGTGCGCGGACGCGAACGCCAGCAGACGCTCCTCCCCGTACTGCGCGTGGTCCTTCCGCTCGGCTTCCGTGACGCCGTCCGTGTAGACGAGAAGCCGCGTACCCGGCGCGAACTCCGCCGTCTCCCGCGCGTAGCCAAAACCCTCCAGCACGCCTGCGGCGACGTTGCACTTCGCCGACAGGAACTCGGACGAGCCGTCCGGCCTGACGACGACGATCGGCGGGTGCCCCGCGTTGCAATACTCCAGCTTGCCGGTGGCGAGTTCCAGCCGACCGACGAACAGCGTCACGAACATGCTCGTTTCGTTGTCCCTGCACAGAAGCGCGTTGATGCGGCTGACGGTCTCGTCGGGCGGAAGTCCCATGTCCGCCGACAGATGGAACCCCGCGCCTGCCAGAAACGCGAAGAGCGCGGCGGGGATGCCCTTGCCTGATGCGTCGCCGATCGCGAAATGGAGGAATCCGTCCTTCTCCTGGAAGTCGTAGAAATCACCGCCCACCTCACGCGCCGGACGCAGGACCGCGCCGAGACAGGGCGGAATGCGGCGGTTGAGAACGCTTGACTGGATCGTGCGCGCAATGCTCAGTTCGTTACTGAGGCGTTCGTTGGCAGCGGTCACGCGCTGCAGTCGCGTGGAGAAAAACCACGACACGAAGAAAATGAGACCGAGGCCCACGACCGAGAACAGGACGATTCTGCTGACGAGTGTGCGCGATCCCTGCAGAATGTTGGACAACGGACAGATCAGCTCCATCGTCCACCCGTTGCTGGCCCGACCGTGTATCTTCACCGTGTCGGCCAACGCCGCGGCGTCCTCCGGCGCGTCGACGAGCGACTGCCCCTTCTGCGAGAGCAGGACGGCGTAGGAATCTGGGTACGGTTTGATTGCGGCCACCTGATGCGTCAGGTCTTCGAGCGAGACGTCGGCGGTCAGCACGGCGTAGACCTTTCCGTCCTTGCCGGTAAGCGGCAGGGAGTAGGTGCACATCATCACCTCCGCCCCGCCCTTGTCGAAGTAGGGCTCGCACCAGGACGGAGACTTCGCCTCCTTCGCGATGCGGTACCAGTCCATGCCGTGGTACTGGAAGTCCTCGCCTCCCTGCTGGATGCGCTTGATTTTCCCGTTTGCGTCCCTGTACGAGAAGGCTGAGTAGTAGTAGCCCTTCGCGGGGAAGTAATTCGGCTCGAACGCGATTGTGCTGCCCACGATGAAGGGGTTGTTCTGGACGAGCTCGCCAGTGATCTTGAACATGTAGTCGGGGTTGTCGAGGTGCTCCTCGACGATCCACGTCGAGTTCTTCACCGCGCTCTCGACGGACGCCATGAGTCCGTCGATGCGACCGACCGTCGCCTTCACCACGTTCTCCACCGTGCTCCGGGCCTCGTTCTCCATCATCCGCGACGTGCTGAACGCGACGAAGGACGCGATGGCGACGAAGAACAGCGCCGTGACGACGACGACTGGGATGTTGGCTCGCTTGACGGATTGCATCGGAAGAGGAGATTAGGCGGCGAAGCCGAAGTAACCGAGCATTTTCACGATGAACGCCTTGAGGTCCTTGCGCTCGACGATTTTGTCGATGAACCCGTGAGCGAGCAGGTACTCGGCGCTCTGGAAGTCCGGCGGGAGCTTCTGGTGGATCGTGTTCTCGATCACGCGGCGTCCGGCGAACCCGATGAGTGCCTTCGGCTCGGTGATGTTGATGTCGCCCAGCATTGCGTACGAGGCGGAGACGCCGCCCGTGGTGGGGTCTGTCAGCACGCTGATGTAGGGAAGGCCCGCCTCCTTGAGGCGGCCCACGGCCGCAGAGGTCTTCGCCATCTGCATGAGCGAGAGGATGCCCTCATGCATACGCGCGCCGCCTGATGCGCTGCAGAGGATAAGCGGACGGCGTTCCGCGATCGCCTGTTCGCACGCGCGGGCGATGCGCTCGCCCGTGCCGGTGCCGAGGCTGCCGCCCATGAACGCGAAGTCCATCACGCCGAGCATCACGGGGATGCCGCCCATTTGGGCGGTGCCGACCACGACGCTTTCGTTCTCGCCGCTCTTGGCGATCGTCGCGTCGATCTTCGCCTTGTACGCGCCGGTGGCGTCGTGGAAGTCGAGGTGGTCGGAATAGCTCACCTCGCGGAACACCTCCGTGAACGAACCGTCATCCGCAAGCTGCGCGATGCGCGCGCGCGCGCCGAGGCGCCCGTGGTAGTTGCAGACTGGGCAGATGGCGTTGTTCGCCTTCCATTCGTCCTTCGCGATGTAGCTCTTGCAACGCGGGCACACCTGCCAAAGCGCCTTTGTTGGCGGGATCTTCGCCGCCGTTTCGGGTTTCTTGAACCAGGCCATTTTCTCTTCCTTTCTATAAACCTCTAGCCTTCCGTCGGCATGCCCCACTCGTCGAGGCGTGACTTGATCCAGTCAAACGACGCCTGCTGCGTCTCCTTCGACTTGCCGGTGAGAACGGGTCCGCAGGAAATGCGGATCGTCTTCGACGGGTCAACCGTGCCGAAGTCCTTGAACCATCCCTTCGCGCCGGGACGCGTCGGCTCGATGTCCGTCTTCACCGCGATCGGCACCACTGGCACTCCGGCCTTTTCCGCGAGCTTCGTGCCGATGGAGCTCCAGCCCTTGCGCGCGAACACTGGCTGGCGGGTGCCTTGCGCGTAGATGTGGATGGAAATGCCCTTCGCGATGCGCTCGCCGCCCACGTTGAAGATCGTCATCAGGTCCTCGCGCGGCGACTTGCGTCCGATGGGTATGAGCCCCATGTGCGCGGCGGCGCGCGTGAGGAACGGCAGGTGCGAGAGCGACTGCTTCACCACCGTGCCGATCGGGCCGTAGGTGAGCAGCACGAACGGCAGCATCACCGTCTCCAGCGTGCTCATGTGGTTCGCGAGATACACGACTGGGCCGTCGTAGTTCTTGCGGTTGTCCCAGCCGTCCATGATCACGTCCGTGCCGTATTTTTCGGCCTTCTGGAGAGAGGCGAAGCAGTAGTGCGCCCACTTGTCCGTATCAAGCCGCCTGAGCGCCTCGCTAATGGCGCACTTCGGAAAAACACTGAACACGCTCCATGTGAAGCCAAGCGTGGTCATCCAGCTTTTTTTGCGCGGAACAGGCGCCTTTCGGTCCGGCGCGGTGCGGTATCCGCCCGTCCGAAGCAGTTCCTCGCGAAACATCTCCAACGTCGTATGCTTCATCGCTTCCACCAAAATCAGTCCTGGGGCTCCTGATGCTGCGGAGCAGCCTCCGCAGCTTGGCGCGCGGCCTCTGCCTCGGCCAGCTTCTCCTTCTCCTCACGCTGGCGACGCAGCTCCTCCTGTATCTGCATTAGCTGCGCGAGCTGCGCCTTGCGTTCCTCTGCGGCCTGTTCGCGCTCCCGCCTCTCCTGTTCGCGCTCCCGTTTCGCCTGCTCGGCCGCCTGACGCTGTTGCTCCGCCTCGACCTGCATCTGCTTTAGGCGTTCCTGACGGCGCGCGCGGGCTATGTCAAGACCGGACATTCCCTCCGTCGCACCGCCAGGAGCACCTGCGGCGACAGGACCGGCGGCCCCGGCAATCGGCGGACGCCTCATGCCAAGCATCGGCATCCCCGGACGCATCCCCGGCCCCGGCATCGGACCCGCTCCCGGAGCCTTCGCGGCCTCCTCGCCTTCCTTCTTTGCATCGGAAGAGGCCCCGCTTCCCCCACCCAACATTAACGTGGCCTCCACGCCGTCCTTCGACAATTTCACGGTCAACTTCTCTGTATCCGCGTCGACGACCTGCCACTCGCACCCCTCGCGCTTCTCGCCAACCTCCAACAGGTAGTTCCGCGGAGGCTGTACGGATGAATCCGTGAAGCCCACGTTGATCTTGCCCGCCGGCGTCACGTTCAGCATGGACACGCGCACGGACGAAATTATCTGCTGCTCGATCTCGCTCGCCTCAACTTCCGCAGTAGCATCAACGCCGCCATTCGCCCCGCCCCGGACATCGACCGCACCACCCGGCGCATCTGGATCGAATCCAGGCGGCGGACGCCCAAACGGATTCCGGTCCATGATCGTCTTGAACCGCTCGAATCCAGGATTCACAACTGCCTGTTCGGCAGGCTCGTCCGCGTTCTCATCTGCGGGAACGACCGCGCTTGTCGCGGCGGGAGCGACCGCGTTTGTCAAGGCCAACGCGGCGTCCTCCGCCAGAAGCACGGACGCCATGCAGGCGCAAGTAGACATGTAGATGCAAAATTTCATGGCGTTATTTTATCACATTTCTGCGGAATAGGAAACATGAACAGGCAGGAAAGAGAAAAAATCTTTGCACCGGCGAGAAACCGGCCGCAGCCGCCAGCTCCCCAAACGTCGCCGCCGTACACGTCTCGCCAATCGACGCGCGCAGGTAGGCGTAGTCCTCCCGCGCCCTGCCTGCGAACAGGCGCGCGACGCACGCCATCCACGCCGCAGTCGCCATTGCAAGGACGCGGAAACGCGTCCTAAACAGCTCCAGCACGAGCAGATGCCCGCCCGGCTTGAGCACGCGCGACACTTCGCGCAGGGCCCTCGCGCGGTCGGGGAAGTTGCGGAAACCGAACGCGCACAGGACCGCGTCGAACGAACCCTTCGCGCACGCGAGCGCGCACGCGTCTCCTTCTCCAAGGACGATCCGGCCAGATAACCCCGCCGCTTCAACCTTGCGCCGCCCCACCTCCAGCATCGCCGGCGTGAGGTCCACGCCAGTCACGTGCGCGTCCGGGAACCGCCGCGCACACGCGATGGCGAAGTCCGCCGTACCCGTCGCGAGGTCGAGAACACGGCGCGGCGAAGGCGAGGTGCGCGCAAGACACGCAAGGGCCCGCTTCCGCCAAACTACGTCAAGTCCGAGCGACTGCGCGCGGTTGAGGCGGTCGTACATCCCCGCGATGCGGGTGAACATCCCGCGCATGCGCGGCGCGGACGCCTGGATGTCACCTGGCGAAGGCATGAAGATGCAGGTACCAGTTGACGACGCGCGGCCCCCAGAACATCCACGTCACTGCCCCCAACGCGAGGAACGGCCCGTATGGAACCGCCGTGAAGCCGCCGAGCTTTGCCTTGCCGCGCAGGATGAGGAGTCCGCCCGCAAGCGCCCCCACGAACGACGAGACGATGACCGTGAACAGCACCGCCACCGGACCGAAGAACGCACCCACCGCGCCGAGCAGCTTCACGTCGCCAAATCCCATCGCCTCTTTCTTGAACGCCTTCGACGCCAGCCAGCTGAGCGCCCACAAGCCGAAGAACCCCGCCGAGAGACCGCCAAGCGACCAATAAAGCGCGGTCAGGCCGTTCGTCTCGCCCTGCAGCTCCGGCACGAGGAAACTGAGCGGAACGCCAAGTATCATGCCGCCGATCGTCACGCGGTCCGGCAGATAGAAGTGCTCGAGGTCGATGAAGGAGCCGAGGATAAGTCCGGAGAAGACTAGCCAATAGACAGGCACCGCCCAGACACCAAGAAGCGGCTGCAGGCCAAGTACTGTCGGCGCGTGCAGGAAGAACCCTGACGCCCACTGGAGGTAGGCAAGCAGGAAAAGGACACCTCCCAGCAGCTCAACCACCGTGTAGCGCGCGGAAATCGGCCCGTGGCAGTTCGCGCACCGTCCACGCAGCGCAAGCCAGCTGAGGACAGGAATGTTCTGGTACCAGCGGATGCGCGCGTTGCATTTCGGACAATGCGACGGAGGCCACACCACGGACTCCTCGCGCGGCAGGCGCCAGATGCAGACGTTCAGGAAACTCGCGATGCAGCACCCTATCCCAAACGCGAAACAGGCGAACGTCAGGAAATAGTAGAAGTCCCTGTCCATGGCCGTTCCTCGTCAGTCGCCCTTCCGCGCCGTCACGGTGCGCGCGTCGGCGGACGCTGCGCGGCGGTTCCAGTCGCGGAGGAACGGATAGTAGTCCGCCGTGAGCATCACCGCCTTTGTACGGAACGCCTCGCGCTCCACTGTCACGACCAGGCGTCCGTCCCGCACCTTCGACGTGACCTTGTGCGTGAGCCACACGTCCTTCGGGTCGAGCGGGTTGACGAGCTTCAGTTCGGACGGCAGGTGCTCAACCTTCGTGTAGCCCTTGGGGAACGTGATCTCGTACACGTCGAGGGACCACGACTTGCCGTTCACCGCAATCGGCGACTTGCGCACTGGCCCCCCAAGCGAGAAGAGTTCGTCGTCGAAGTCGGGGATGCGCAGCGTCAGACTGTCGCCCTTCGCCACCGCGTACTCAGGCGCGTATGCAGAGAAGGTCATCTTCGCAGGATACGACTCGATATCAGTCTCAAGTTCGCGCGTTGAAGTGGCGTTCTGCGCGAGTTTCGAGAGAACCTTCTGGTAGAAGCGGCTGCGCATCTCGGGCAAGACTTCCGCAAAGCTCTTGCGGAAATCCCCGACGCCCGCACCCCACGAGAGGCTTTCCACGTCGAAATCCACCGCACCGTTCTCGCGCACGGACATCTTGCATGTGTATTTCGCCGACGTACTCCATGTGAAGTTGGTCGGTGCGGGCGGAGCGGACGCGAACCAGGTCCACGGCGCCCACCAGGACGAGGGCGGCGCGACGGTCTTCGGCGTCGTGATCGTCCCGAACTCGTCAGCCACCGGATCGTAGTACGAGCAATACGCGCGGGACGATGTCTCCGCCGGAGTGTATTCGTTCTCTGTCCCGATCCAGAAGGTACGCCCTTCCGCCTCGACGCGCACGAGGAGCGTGCCGAAACTCTCCGGCTTCGGCACGTTCCGGCGCGAGGTAGCCGTGCCCTTGAAGCCACGCACGTCATTCGCCGCCATCACGAATGACGGATCGAACCCGGCGGCCTCAAGCATCGTGAACAACACGTTCATGCGGTCGCCGGTCGATGCGTAGCCATCAGCAAGGGCGCGATCCGGAGCAGAAAAAGCGATGTCGAAAGGAAGCTCGAATAGCCCGGGCCCAGCGGTGCGCAGACGGCGCATGAGCATGCGGATCGCCTTGATCTTCTCCTGCGGCGTGCGGCAGTCCTTGACGGCCTTGCGCGCGGCCTCTCGCACCGCGTCGCTGCCCTCGCCGCGTGCGCGGGCAAGGGCGTCCACGAGCGCGCGTCCCGTCTCGTGCCAGTCGGCGGCGGACACGTTAACGTAGGGACGCCACATCGACGCGGGCGGCTGGGACGGCTCGTTCGGGACACGCGGCGGGTTCTTGCGCGTCCAGCGGTGTACGCCGTTTGTGCCGCTGTCTTTGAGGTCCTTCTGCTTGATTCGGAAACGCATCCCCTCTGGGACATGCAGCTCGATCTCGTCGAATTCATCTGGGTCGGATGCGTCAAGGGTAAAGAGGCCCGTGTAGGGGACGGGGGCGTTCGTGACCGTCCTCACCACCGTCGCGCGGATCACGCTGCCCACCTCGACGCCCGGCAGGTTCACCACTAGCTTCTTCGACGCCGGATAGCGCGAGGCGGAGGCAACCCAGTCCGCGTCCATGAGGTTCACTTCCTTCGGAGTGAGCTTGCGCACCACCCCGTTGCGGTTCGAGACACTTGCCTCGATCACCTCCACGCGACGTGTGGACGGGCTGTAGTTGTAGATCATCTCCGCAGCGCCCTTCTTGCCCTTGTAGGTCAGGACCTCCTTGACGAAGGTGTTCGTGGAGACCCAGCTCGTTGGAGAGGTGAAGTGCGTCACGGTGCGGTCCTCTATCCAGCGGAGGTTGGCGTTTTCGCTTTCGAGCGACGCGAAAACGGGGTTTTCACGCTCAACTGTCTCCGTCTCCTGCCGGTCGCGTCGGAGCGCGTTGTACGCTGGCACCTCGAACGTCACGTCCTTCACGTACATCTTGCGGGACGCACGCAGCACGCCGTCCTTCACCTTGCATTCGCGTGTGAACTGGTAGCCGTCCTTGCCGATCGAACACGCGCCGGGCAGCGAAACGGGTACACCCACGGATTCTCCGAGAGAAATCCGCACCGTCTCCTCCACACCCGCCGTGGAGTAGATTTGCAGCGGGAAACGGCGCTTTTCAAGCGACGTGGAACCGTCCAGCAGCATGTTCGCGAGGTTGAGTCGGCGCGTGACGAACGGCAGCGACAGCGTGCTGCGCGTCTTCCCGCGCAGCACCGCCTCCGGGAAGCGGGCGACCGTCTTTGCCGACAGGCGCGTCTCGGTGTCGCGCAGGTCTTGCGGACTGACTTCGACCGAAAGCAGCTCCGCGCCGGGCGAGACCGCACGCAAGTATCCCTCGAACATCCGGCGGAGCTCCTGCGGCGTGCGCCTGAGGAACGAATGGCGGAAAATGGTGTCGTTGACGCCGCCGAAGTCAAACGACGTCGTGAGAAGCAGCGCCCCGTCCGCTTCGAGCGAGCCTTCGGAGGCGATCTTCAGCGTGTTCTTTTCAGCAGAGGGGACCGGCGACGTGAGGAGCGTCTCGCCGTCGGGACGGGCGACGAGATACGAGCGGTTCGAGAGGTATGAGGGAAGCAGGTCGTGCGTCGATTCGTCCGTCGGATCCATGAGACGGTACTTCCTGTTGCCCTCATCCACCGCGACGATCGCGTGGTTGAAGAACGGCCAGGGCACGGAGGCGTCCATCTTCGCGCCGGCGTGGATCAGCACGGGATATGCGTTGAATCCCGCGATGCGCAGCATCTGCACGAGAAGCGCGGCCTTGTCGCGGCACACGCCATAGCGGTTCTCGAACGTGATGTGTACGTCGTGCGGCTCGTAGCCCGGCGCGCCATCCTCCATCGTGATGCCCATGTAGCGCACTTCCTGCGACACGAACTTGAAGAGCGCGCGCATCTTCGCCTCGCCCGTGGAACAGTCCTTCACGATGCGCTTCACCTCGTTCGTCATCGCGGGCGTGGAGGTGACGAGATGCGGCAGGCTGATGTCCCAATACCAGCGCGACACGGTCTGCCAGTCCTTGGCCGTGGATATCCTGAGCGCCTGCACGCAAGTGGCAAGCGGCGGCATGTCCGGTTCCGGGAACGCCTGCGGCACGTCGCGCACGTCCCACCGGAGGAGCGTGCGGCCGTTGCCGAGCGGACGGTCCTTCGCGCGCACGACGGTCTTCCCGAACGGATGGCGCACGGTTGCGTGGCGCACGGGGTTGGCGTCGGGCTGGTCCACCGTATAAACGGTGGAGACGATTGGCGACGTAAGCTCGAAGAGCTGCATGTCCGCCCACGTGCCAGTCATGCGGGCCTTCTTCGTGCGGCGCGCGTAGCGGATGTGGCGGACTTCGCCCACGGCAAGCCCGGAAACTACGCAGGACATCGTCTTGTCGAGCGGATCCACGATGTTAGCGCTGAGGGAGGAGTTGTCGGTGGCGACCTTGAGCGTCTGCTCGAAGTCCACCTTGCGCACCTTGCCGTCCACTCCGACAATCTCGACAAGGAATATCTTCGCGTCGCCGTAGCGTTCCGAGAAATCAAGCGAAACAGCCGCCGTCGAACGCCGCCCCTTCTCCGTGAGCACTTTGATCCATTCGTCGTCCCACGAGACCTGCGTGCCGTCCGGCTCGTAGGTCACGTGGATGCGGTCGTCCACCACCACGCGGTCGGCGTCGGGAAAGAGCGCGGTAGTGGCCTTGGACGCGGCGGCGACGACCGCCGCCGGATCAGCGCGGTACGCGGCGGGCATGTCGGGGATTTCAGCCGCGCCAACGGCGCCCGCGAGGCAAACCATCAGGCCGTACAGTCCCCACCGAAAACGACATTTGTCATTTGTGAACAATTGTGGCATTTGCCATTTGTGAACAATCTTTTTCATGTTGTCCTTTAGTTGTTTGTTTGGTTGGTTAAAAGTATTACGGTTCCTCACTTGCAGAAGCACACGACGAGCAGTCCGGCGATGACGCAGTACGGTCCGAAAAGCCAGAACCCGCGTCCGCGCAACGTGCGCAGGAGGATGGCGAGCGAGAAGTAGCCCACGACTGCGGCCACGACTGCGCCAAACGCGACAACGCCCCATGATGGTTCGCCCATTAGCTCCTCTGGAGTGGCCTTGACGGCCTTCAAGATGTGTAGCAGGGCATCGCCGGCGATGAGAGGCGCGCTCATGAGGAACGAGAACTCTGCCGCCGCTTCGGGAGACACGCGTCCCGCGCGCGCCGCCGCAAGGGTCATGCCGCTGCGGGAGACGCCGGGCAGGATCGCTATGGCCTGTCCGCACCCCATCAGAAAAGCGCGGAGGAATCCCACCATGTTCTTGCCGCGCGGCAGGAAGCGCGTGCCGGCCAGCACCGCGCCCGTGAACATCAGGAGCGCGCCCACCATGCGCGCGTTCTCGAACATGTCGTCTATCGACTTCTTGAACGGGAAGTAGATGGCGACGGCGGGCAAGGCCGAGACCATGATCTTCGCCACGTACCCCCAGGCCTCGCGTCGGCGTTCCGCGTCCGATGCGAAGAGCCCCGTGAAAATGGACGCAATCGGACGGCGGTAGAACACGAAGATGGACGCAAGCGTGCCTACGTGCAGGAACACCTCCAGCCTCATGCCGGGCGGGTTCATGCCAAGCAGGTGCTGGCCGATCACCAGATGCCCGCTTGACGAGATGGGAAGGAACTCGGCCACGCCCTGTAGGACGGCCAAGACTGTCACATCGAAAAATTCTTTCATTGGCTCATTTCGTCTTGATTTTCTTCAATTTTCGACTTCGTTTCCAGCAAGCCATCTGGAAAAACGACCATGCGGCTTGTGAAATCGCCATACATTCTACCAAATCCGGCGGCGATATGGTATAATTATCGCATGTTCAAAGCACTCATTTTGTCCATAGGTCGCGTACCGCTCGTCTGGCGCATCCTCGCCGGGTTCGTGTTAGGCATCGTCGGCGGGCTTCTGGCGCAGCGGAGTTTATCCCCTGGCGCGCTTTCGCACATCCTCCCAGTACTCGCGCCGTTCGGCGGTGTGCTGGTGGCCATGTTAAAGATGGTCGTCTACCCAATCATCTTCTTCTCGCTCGTAATGGGAGCGGCGAGCCTGCCGCTGAGGCAGTCCGGCAAGGTCGGCGGCACCGTACTCGTGTGGTACGCGCTCACCTCGCTCGTGGCAGCGGTGCTCGGCGTGGCGCTCGCGCTCGCGCTCAACCCGTCCATGACCCAGGCCGGCACTGCTGCCTCCGCACACGCCGCCGCCGCGCAGGAAATGCTCGGCAGGTCGCAGGGGGGCGGCACGTTCGCGTCGTTCTTCCTCGGACTCTTCGTCAACCCATTCGAGGCGCTCGCGCGCGGAAGCTTCCTCCCGATCATCGTCTTCTCCATCCTAGTGGGCATCGCCGCGCGCTGTCTGCTGGATAGCGGGGACGCCAAGGCCGAAGGACCCGTGCGCGGCCTCCTCACGGTCTGCGACGGCGCCCAGCGCGTCGCGTTCAAGCTGATCGACTGGGTGATGCTCTACTTCCCCATCGGCGTGTTCGCGCTCACGTTCACGAACTTCGCGGAGAACGGTCCGCTGCTCTTCGGGCCCTACCTCCGGATCGTGTCGTGCGTGCTGGCGTGCGTGCTTGTGATGATTTTCATCGTGTACCCCGCAGCCATCGCAATTTTCCGGCGCGAGAACCCCTTCCGCGTGCTCGCGCGCCTGCGCGGACCGATACTGACCGCTTTCGTGACGCGCTCGAGCGCCGCGACGCTGCCCGTGAGCTTCCGCGCGATGGACGAGGCGGGCGTGCCGCGCGCCATTTCCTCCTTCTCGCTCCCGCTCGGCGCCACGGTGAACATGGACGGCGTGTGCGTGCACCTCCCCGTGTTCGCGATCCTCGCGGCAAACATGTTCGGCCTGGAGCTCACGGCCGTGCAGCTTCTCACGCTCGTCGTCTCCGTGATGTTCGCCTCGGTCGGTGCTGGCGGCGTACCTGGCGGCTCGGTGTTCCTGCTCTTCATGGTGCTCGACAACATGGGCCTAGCGCCGGACCAGACGGCGATGATCGTCGCGCTCGCGCTCGGCATCAACCCGATCCTCGACATGTTCGAGACATGCTGCAACGTAACGGGCGACAACGTGTGTACCTACATCGTCGGTGCTCCCAAATGTGAACAATCAAATCATTGAAAACGCAATAGAAAAAGAAAGGTTAACATGACATTCTGGTTCTTCGTTCTTGGCGTGCCGCTATTCGGCTACGGGCTTTTCACGGTGCTTAAGCCACAACTGGCCACGCGCTTCCTGCTTGCGTTTCCGCGTAACCGCACGGCTGCGCAAGTGCTGTGCGCCGCCGCGTGGCTGTGGACGGCGTATGAGATCGACACCATCGGCATCGAGGTGTTCGACCGGATCGTGCGTCGGCTGTGGTTCTTCTCGTCCGACATTCCGGGAATGGTGTGGATCCTTGCGATCATCCTCACAGTCCTCACGTGCCTCTGGATGGAGAACCTCCTTTCGCTCCGAGCCCTCAGCGCGCTGTTGATGCTCTTCCCGGCGGAACTCTTCCCGGCTGTGCGCCTTTGCGACACGCCCTGGCGGCTCACGCTCGTCGTATTCGCATACATCTGCGCGGTGACGGGCATGATTGGGATGTTCTATCCGTGGCACCTCCGCCGCCTGCTCACATGGCGCGCCGAGAAACCGTCGCGCGTCCTAGCCTTCGGCGCCACCTACCTCGCAATCGGCGCCCTCTTCCTAGTGCTAGGCACCCTCAGCGCCACCCACGCAATTTCCTAATCCGGCACTATCAGGCAAGTGAACAGGGGCCGTTCTGGCAGCCGCCCGGACACGCCATCACCTCGAGGAAGTTCACAGGCATCTTCCCGGCTGCGTACAGCTTCACCATCGCGCACGTCTTGCGGTCGATGCCGTTGATCTGCTTCGCGTCGAGCTTGAAGCCGGGGATCTTCGACGTCGCCTCCGTCAGCACGGCGTCCGTCACGCCGCAGCTCTTCGCGTAGTTGCGCGCCGTCGGGTTGGCGGGACGCTCCACCGGCCACGGCTCGCAGGCGATGACGTCGATCTTGCGTCCGGCGAGGATCGCGCCCAGCTCCTCGAAGGAGAGGACGTAGTCCACGTCCTTGCGACGCGCCTCGCTGCGCTTTGCGACGCACGGGCCGATGAACACGGTCTTCGCATTCGGATCCTTCGCCTTCACGATCTCACGGGCGTACACCATCGGGCTGGGCGTGAGCGAAACGTGGTCGACGAGGTCGGGGAGGTGCTTGCCGACGAGGTTCACCCAGGCGGGGCAGCACGACGTCGTCATGAACGTCTTCGGATCCTTCTCCATGCGCTCGATGAACTCGGCGGTCTCGTGCTCCGTCGTCTTCTCCGCGCCGAGGGCGACCTCCATCACGTCGCCGAAGCCGGCCTTCGCGCACGCGGTGAGCAGCTGCTCGATCTTGCCGGGAAACTGCTTCTCGGCGGCGGGCGCGATCATGGCAACGAGCTTCTCGCCGCGCTTCATCGCCGCGAGAACGTCCACGAGCTGCGAGCGCTCCATCACCGCCGCGAACGGACACGCCGCAAAGCACTTGCCGCAGAAGATGCACTTCTCGAAGTCGATCTCCGCCACGCCGTACTCGTTCTTGCGGATCGCGCCCACGGGACAGGCCTCCTCGCACGGGACGGACGTCTTGACGATCGCGTGGTAGGGACACGCGGTGATGCACTTGCCGCACTTGATGCAGAGCGACTGGTCGATCACGGACTGCCCGCCGACGATGGAGATCGCCTTCTTCGGGCAGTTGTACACGCACGGACGCGCGAAGCAGCCGCGGCAGTTCGGCGTCGAGACGACCTTCGCGTCCGGACAGCCGCTGCACGCCGGGCCGCACACGCTGAGCGGCGTCTTCGGCTTGGTGTCGTTCGTCCCGCCGCCCCACGCCTTCTCGGCATAGTAGGCGGCGAGCGACTTCGACTCGTCCGTCTCGTCCTCCACGGACACGCCCAAAAGCGCCATCAGCCTGTACTTGAAGATCGCGCGGTCGTGGTAGACGCAACAGCGCGACGCGACCGAGTTCTTCGGCCTCAGTTTGATCGGAATCTGGTCCAGCTCGTTCTCAAGCGTGCCGTCGTCGAACGCGCGCACGATGCGGATCATCAGCTCGCGGCGAATGAAAGTCGATCCGTTCAACATGTCAGGCGGCCCCTCCGACCAGCTCCTCGATGCGCGCGAGGACCTTCTCGTTCGTCGCCTGCGCCATGATCTCCTCGCCGTTGAAGCGCACGTACGGCGCGCCGCCGAGGTTCTCCTTCTCGCACAGCTCAAGGCACGTGCGCGCCTCGACCTCGACCTTGTCGCGGAACTCGGCGGGGATCTCGTCCTCGATCGACATGAGATTCGCCGCCCCCAGCAGATAGCAGGCGGTTCCGCAGCATATTTCAACCTTAATCTTGTCCATGGTCTTCTCCTAGTCTGTGACTGACGGCGAATAGTATACCATAATCGCGCCAATCGGTTCTACCTCCGACATGCGGTCAAGTAGCCGACCTGAGGACCCATGCCCGGAAGAAAGAATCGTCAAACCGTATACGAATGTGGATATGAAATCTGACAACGCTATGACAATTCAGGTCGAAAGTCACGGACGATCTCGGGTAGCTTGAAGGCGCACCACTGCGGGAGAGTCAAGATGCCGTTTGTGAAGCCGACGTTGCCGTTCACCAACTTGACGCCCCAGCGGATGTCCTTGTACGTCTCTCGGTCAATCAAGGTGCGCAGGCTCTTGGAACGGTTGTTCTCGGCCTTGACCTCTATCGGAACGAGGCAGTCCGCAGACCTGGCGAAGAAATCCATTTCAAGGGTCGAGTTGTCCCGTTTGAAGTATGCGAGCGGCATATCGGCCTTGACCATGGCTTCGCCGACGATGTGCTCAAAGAGGCCTCCTTTCCACGTGCCGAGGTCTCGTCGTATGCGCACGTCCTCCTGAACCTCCTTTTCAAGCATCGCAAGGAGCAGTCCCGAATCGCACATGTAGAGCTTGAATGCATCGTTGTCGAGATGCGCGCCGAGCGGCAGTGTAGCTCTTGACGCGCTTGACCTGGATGCCGAGGAGAGAGCCGCTGCAAATGACGTCAAAGCGTCCGTCCTGCGCGAAGAACTTCAATGATGTTGCGATCTCGGGAAACTCCTGCAGCTCGTCGAAGAACAGCAACGTGTTGCCCGGCGTGAAACGCAGCCTCGGATCGATAATGGAAATGTTGCGGATCAGGCTGTCAACGGAGAAGCCGTCACGGACAATCTCCTTGAATTCCGGCCTTTCAACGAAATTGATTTCAATGAATTCCGAATACGCCGTTTCAGCGAAATGGCGAACAGCCTCCGTCTTTCCAACCTGCCGCGCACCCTTTAGGATTAGTGGCAAACGGTCTTCACGCGCTCTCCAACTCTGAAGAAACGCATCAAACTTGCGGCGCAAGTATAAAATTGGTCTTTTAGGCTTCATGCGCGGACATTATATCATAAATCCGCCCCACCAAGCAACCTTCTAACATATTTTATGAGCGAACTATCAGGAATAACGGCATGTTTTATGAGCGAACTTTCCGTAGTGCCAACCATTTTTATGAGCGAAGTTCTCAGTATTCATTTCGCCGTTTCCCACTGGCGCAGGGATTGTCGTCAGGCGCGCTACCGCTTCGCCGCCGCGACACGCTTCACGATCTCGGCAATGGCTTTCCACTGTACATCTTTCCTGGAACGGGGACATGAAGTTTTTACACCAAAACTCCAATTTCCACTCATATTCTCAACTGGGACTTTTATCCCGAACGGGATAAAAGGGGTAAGGGCCTGGCAGATTTGAAGCAGATTGTCCCGAAGGGGATAAGGCCAAACTGTCTTGGCGCTTTTCATCTCGCCGGCAGTCTGCCCGGCCGAAGACATGCGCCACCATGCCTACTCTGTAAGCAGAAAATCTGGCAAATAGCGATGTCTGATGCCTCCATTGGAAAAGTCAAATCGATCCATCGAAAGCACAATCTTCGCATACTGGTCTGGAACCGTCCGCAGCGCCGAGAATTCCCGTTCACGCGTTTCCTCCGTCGGCATGAGATACGCCACCTGTAGGTAGAGTCTGTCCCCATCCCTCTCGCAAACGAAATCGACTTCCTTCTCCTTGACCCTCCCGATTGTCACCTTGTAGCCCCGGCGCGACATCTCCGCAAAGACGACAGTCTCGAGAAGCTGATCCACGTCTCTTGCGGGCGATGCCGCCACATTGGCATTTCTCATTCCCGTATCGACGACATAGTATTTTTCGTCCACGCTCAAGATACGCTTGCCGATCAGGTCCTCCCGTTCGACCTTTCGAAGCAGAAACGCCTCCTCGCATGCCTTGAGATAGTTCAAGACGGTTGACGGCGCCGTCACGCAATGCTCGTTCTTCAGGAAATCCACAATCCTCTTGGCCGAAAACACATGCCCCGTCTCTGTCATGACAAAGCGGACAATCCGCTCCAGCAGATCAACATCCCGAATGGCCTTTCTCCTAACAACATCCTTCAGCAAGATGGCGCAATACACATCGCGCAGATAGCGCATCGAAGGCTCCGCACGATAACCGAGTTCCGACAGGAACGGCATGCCGCCGAATTTCAGATATTGCCTAAACGCCTCCTCGGAACTGGATGAATTCGATGCCTCAAGAAATTCGCCATATGAAAATGGGGTAAGCGAGAATTCCACATACCTGCCAGTCAGATAAGTGGCCAATTCCCCTGAAAGCATCTTGGAATTCGAGCCGGTTATGTACACGTCGGCATTCTTGCGCTTTCTTATGGAGTTGACCGTCTTTTCCCATCCTTCGACATCATGGACTTCATCAAGGAAAATATATGTCTTGCGATCCGGATTCTTGTCCAGAATCGATGTCAGTTCATCAAACAGCACTCCCGCCTTGAGGTACTTTGCATTCGTCTCGTCATCCAAATCAAGATAAAAGACAGGTGCCGCCTTGTCAAGTTCAGTTACAATCAAATCCCTTATCTGGGACATGAGTACAGATTTTCCGCAACGTCGCACGCCAGTGATGACTTTCACGACATCTGTACCGATAAAAGGCCGAACTTCCTCTATCGTTTTTTTGCGAATTACCATTTGACCTATCTCCTCGTGGCCGACATTATACCAAAAGTTATAACTCTATGGCAATGGACTTATGACGATTCTGAGAGTTACAACTCTTTGATTTTGAAACGCAAAGTCTCCTCTCTCTATGTCCATGCGTGCATCTTTCCGTTGCATGCAACATAGCTTTATACTTGCCGGCGAGCATCATACCAAAAATCAGGTCTGCGGACGGGACGATTTGATAAAATCAAGACAGGCTTTCACCAAACCTCTCGCCCGCAGGCCCGTCCGGGCTCTCTCGTCCGAGTGTTCCAGGTTCTACTCTTGTAGCAGAATTTATGCGAATAATGCGTCAAGTGTGACTTCGCAGTTGATTTCGTTGCGGCACATTCCCGGTTCCGTGCCGTTTGCCGACACGAGCAGGGGTGTGGATTGACTTCTACGTGCGCGTGACCGCAACGGCAGCGGGAGGGTCGCGCTCCCGCGCGACCGAGACGGCCCCCCGCCACTTGGAGCAACGCTCAACGCCGCATTACCAGCCTGTTCTGGTGGCCGTTCCTGCCGGCGCGCCATTCGGGCCGTAGTAGTAGGTCGTGTTGCCCATTGTCGTAGACCGCCCCGCCGACGTACCGTTCGCGTTGTAGTGGTAGGTCGTGTTACCCATCGTCGTGGCTCTTCCCGCCGCCGTACCGTTCGCGTTGTTGAAGTAGGTCGTGTTGCCCATCCTGTTGGCAGTTCCCCAAGAGGTACCATTCGCACCCCGGTATTGCGTCCATTGCGCCTCCGCCATGTTCGCACAGGCGGCAAGGGCAACAGTCACCATGATTCGGATTGTCGTTGTTTGTTTCATTTCGATTTCCTCTTTAGGTTATTGGCTCTCTTGAGATTCTCCCGTGGCAAAAGTATATCAAATCTGCCGAACTTTCGGCAGAGGGCGGATAACAATGTACAAAAATGCAACTACTACCGCTTCGCCGCCGCGACGTGCTTCACGATCTCGGCCACGGCCTTCCACTTCTTCCGAACAACGGGCCATTTCACGAGAATCGGCCCACTACTTGTTCATCGCAACAAAATCTTACATGGCTTACTTTTGCACCTTCTCCAACATCTCGGCGGCTCGCTCGTGTCCCAACGATACCGCCCGCTTGAACCATTTCGCCGCTTCGGCAACGTTCTTTTTCACTCCTGTTCCTTCCAAGTAACAGGCCCCGAGATTGAACATTGCCCCCGGATGTCTCTTCTCGGCGGCCTTGCGATACCATTCCACGGCTTTCGCGGCATCTGGCTTTCCGGTATATCCGTACTCATGTACAACACCCATGAAGAACTGCGCGGAAGCGTTGCCCTTCTCAGCTTCCTTGCAGTATTCATCAGAAAGTGACTGCAGTTTCTCCGTTGCGGGATCCCACCCTAATTCATGGCTTCGTCTCCACAAATCAAAAGCCCGCCAATCGTCTTTCACGACACCATGGCCATGCTCGTAAGCCGTTCCAAGCCAGAGCATGGCTCGATATTCTCCCTGAGCCACGGCTTTCCGCAGCCATTCCACGGCCTTCGCATGATCTTGGGCTACAGACTTGCCAAGCATATACGCAAACCCCAATTGAGCCTGGGATGGAGCATGGTCCACCAGCGCTTGACTCTCTATTAAACTGACGTGATTCCCTTTAAGGCCTTTCCTGTGAAGTTCCATGCATTTATTGAATCTGTCTGCAGCCTCTTTATCGCCTGCTTCCGCCTTGTCGCGAAGCTCTACAAACAATTGATCATAAGCATCTTGGTGATATAGTTCAATATATAAGGCAGCACTCTCGTCACCATAATGAAAAGCCTTTTGCAACCAAAGCAATCCCTTATCAAGATCCTTTTTCACGTTTTCCCCGGAGGCAAGCAAAGCACCGTACTGCCGCATGGCCTCAGTATCACCCGCTTCCGCGCGGGCGACAATTCCCGTACTCGAAACAATCCAAGCGGGCGGCGCACCTTTTGCATCTGCCACGCCCCTCTTGCTCGCGTCAGATGCCCGCACGGCATCTGACGCCGACTTGTCCTTACCCGCGATTGCCGCTTGCAATTCTTTCTGCGTCAACGTAACTACCGCTGCAAAAGCAGCAACGGCAACTGCCAATCCTGAGAAGTGTAACTGTTTCATCCTTGTTTCCCTTTCTGCATGTTTCTCGTTCTTCAGCGCGAAATCTTACACAACTATACGATGCCGTCAGTCAAATCTGACAGACATCACTTCGTCAACCCCGCCTCCGTCAGCACCTTGCGCGCCATCTTACTTTGACCTTACAGACACCGTCCTTTTTCCGCCAGTCCATTTCGACAATCAATCCACGTCATCCAAAGGAAACAATCTTCCCATCGTAGTGGCTCTCCCAAACGACACCCAATTCGCGTTAAAAAAACATGTCATGTTGCCCATTCTGGCGGCCATTCTGTCAACGGGCTCTCGGTGTTATTGAGATAGACCTTTCTGTTCAGTCACAGGCACGGGACCGTTCGGCATCTAGGCTATGATTGGTACAGCGTATACTGCGCTTCCGCCGTGTTTTCAATAGCGACAAAGGCAACAACCACCATGACTTGGATTAATTTTTGTAAGTCTTCTTGAGTTCATAATTAGCTTCCCTAACATAGATCCACATATATTTCGCATTGCCTGGATTTGTAATTGTGAATGTTCGTGTTTCATTTGGTGACATATACCGGTAATTATAATCCACATAATGATCGTCAAAGATCAATCCAGGGACAGTCCTTTCCGATCTTGTGTATTTATCGAAATAAGTGTCACTTTCACTCTCAGCAAGCATACCATATTCATTCATCAACACAAAAGAGACATTTGGACGAATTTTTTTTTGAGATACATTACGATACTCTACAGTAATCTCTGTCTTCCCCGATTTAACCTTTACGGGCTTAATCCCATTTGTAGTCCAAGCATCAGGGCATACGAATTCTCCTGTTTCAAGCGGCACCAAAGGATACTTTGACAAAAACGCATTATGCATTTGTTGCGGAGTAACATCAGATGAATAAGACGGCGTATCAAGCCCCGATTCTGGCTGCCATAGATACAATTTATCAAAAGCAAAAATCCTAAAAAGGAATAGACTCTCCCATTTTTCGTGGGTTTTCAGGCCATTAATTGCATACAAAAGGACAACTGGAAAATCAGGATGATCAAATCCAAGTAAAAAGAATGGCCAAATAAGCGATGACTTGTCATTGTTAATCTTAAACTTGAACTTGAGGATAAAACTTTTGTCATCTTTGTTACTTCTGCGTAAAACCTGTTCGTCCATTTCTGCCCACTCCCCATCGGAACGCAATTTCGCGACCTTCACTGGAACATCTTCATTCAATAGCCAACTGGCGGGAACGGTCACAGTTACATAGCCATCCCAATAATCGAAATCAAACGAAACTCCGAGAACGTCGTCTTTGATAGTTTCCCATAAATTGTCGGTTTTGCTTCTCGCAAGAAATCTCAGCTTGTCGGAGAAAGAAATGTATTCGCTTGTTCGTATTGCCGCAGGAATTGGCTCGTCAGGGAGCAGACGGAAAAGGAATGCGTGATACTTCCCGAGCGTTCTGGCAAGGTATGCAATGCTCTTGTTCTTACGCCTGCGTTCACTCATTTCCGATTCAAGCCCGGCAATGGCGTGTTCAAGGATTTCAACGGCCTTTTTGTTGTCGTGAAGAATACCATCATACAGTGAAGCGATGATGAAATCCTGCGCCCATTCATTCCTGTTCTGGTTGTTTTCCCACGTAATTTCAAGGCATTTCCTCAGTTCAGGCAGGTTGGCCGCCTCCTTATCCAACATCAACGCCTTGTTCAACGCGACCGTACCAGCCATCGGATCGTCTCGGAATATGCCACGATTCACTTTGAAGAAGGTGTCACAGGCATCTCTACCCTCTTTGAAATGACCTGTTTCCATTGCGGCGCACGATAGGTAATACCAGTATTCGGGGAAAAGTCTATAACGACTCTTCATTGAAACAAGCCTCGTGTAAATTCGCGAAGCGTTACCATCCTTTAAGACTGAAAGCAACGCTTTTATGTCGGTGTCCGTTACACGTGTTGCCTTGTCATCCAAATGATACTTTTGCATGAGCCGCCATTGGTCATCAAGCATTTCCTTGTTCAACTTATGGAGAAGGGCCATTTTCTGAGAATCGAAGGCAAACACTCTTTCCTGCATCTCTTGATCAAAACTATGGACGAAGTTGTCGTAATCGTATTGCAGACTCAAGCAGCCATGTCCGACGTCAAAAGCTGTTTGCAACACCGTACCAATGTCGTATGTCATGAAACCGAGGATTCCCTCCCTGAAAAGTCCCCAGACTCGTTTTGCGGTTCCTAAATCATATTCTCGCATCTTGCGCATCCGATCATCCCAAAACTTGTCGCGCCAATGTTTCATTTCGCGTTCGTCTTTACGGAGAGAATAGAGTGTGTCAAGCATATTGGTGATACGACCACGCGCCTCCTCGTCAGGAATGCGATTCAGATTCAGATTGCCATAGGAAATCTTCTCATATTCTTCTTCGAGAATCATGGCATTGTCGTAAGTCTTGATGACATTCACAACCCAATTGATGTGATTTATCTGGGCAATCGTATCGAGGATGGCATTTTGCTCTTCAGTAATGCGCCCCTTCTCCCCTGTCGGCAGCCGAGTTTCCAATGCCATCAGGCTAATCCCGACGAAGATAACAAAAAGCATCGCGGCAAGTTTTTTGACAGTATTGTAGGGTAGAATCCCACGACTCGACGTTGTTGTCGGTACGACTTTACCCCTGTCAAACCATAAGTGCGGATTCCCCGCACCCTGCTTTCCAGTGAGTGTTTTTCCACTTGTCATGACCTTATTCCTTTCTTTGTTTTACATGCAATGCTTCGTTTGACAAACAATTAGCAGTCCCCTTGTAGGTGCGATGTTTAGGCTTTGCCAAGAGTCGATAAAACATAATCCGAATCTGGAACCGGCAATCCTTTCTTCAAACCAAAATCACACAACTCGGCAACACGTTGAGTGTATTCATAAAAGCGAATTGTCTCATCAAGCTTCGTACTGACAGCGTTGTCAACAACGCCACATCGCTTGGCAAACGCATTATGGATAATTTCCGAAGACAACTCAAGGCTCGGCTTGTAATTCCAATTAAACGCTATGGCCTTCTTTTTGCCGTTCTTGAAAGGAACTTCGTACCAAAGAAGATGTGGAAAATGATTGAATAAGTCAGTCGGCGACTTAATATTCCCTGAACGCATAATCACATTCTCTCCAAATTCTTGCCACCTTTCAAACTCACCTTCTACTTTTGCCCACGCCTTTGGAGTTAAAATTGCACCGCTCCAGTCCATTTGTGATTCTAACTCGTACGCTTCACCCAAAGCCTTCCCATAGACCGAACCATTATCAAAAGAGAAGTCTAAAGGAATATCTTCAGGAATTTTAATATCCCCTATAAAGAGTTCTCCAAAAGTTACCACACCCCTTAAAGGAATATCTTGTTGAAATCCACTTGCTAACATGGCATTCACAATATGAAGCAAATCGTCAAATTGTTTAAGTCGGTCATCGTTCTCCGTCCAAAGATAAATCGAATCCGAGACTATCCGAGCATGGATGTTTGATCCCATTTTGACTTTTTCGGTGCCAATACTCCGAGACTGATCAATTGATTCTGCACATTTTACGGTAAAATCCCTAACAATACCCTTCAGTTGATCAAATGAATTTTGCTTTACAATATCCTTGAAACCAAGAATATCAAGATACCCAAAGAAACATGAATTCTGAACAGCTAACGGCACATCATTACACACCTCAACAACCTCGGTTGCATTACATAAACCCCCTTGCCTCAGTTTTGTTATCGGTACAACTTCCCCCTTGTCAAGCTGGGATAGCGGATTTCCTGCATGTTGGTTTTCATCAAGTGATTTTCCTGTTGTCATTGGCTCGCTCCTTTTAATTATCTGACTCCAAGCTCCTCAAGCTTTGCCTTCGCTCCAGCGTGGCCTTGGGCAGCGGCGCGGCGAAGAAGCGCAATGGCGCGGCGGCCGGCAATTGGGTCGCTCGAGGCTGGATGGTGAGGATTGAGATAGAGCTGCGCGAGGTTGAACTGCGCGTCGGCGTAGTCCTGCTTCACAGCTTCGTTGAGCCACTTCATAGCTAGACGCTGGGCTTCCTCGTCGGAGAACTTAGCATAGTAGATTCCAAGATTGTACTGCGCCTGCGCGTGGTTCTGCGCCGCCGCCTTGTTGAGCCATTCGACCGCCTTGTCCTCGTCGCGGTCGACGCCGAGTCCGTTCATGTAGAATAGCCCCATCTGGCATTGCGCAGCGGCAAGACCTCCATCCGCCGCCTTGCGCGTCCACACGACCGCCTCGCGCATGTTTTTCGCCACGCCACGTCCGTCTCGCAGCATCTCTGCATAGCGGAACTGCGCCTTGGCATCTTCCTTCTCCGCCGCTACCTTCGCCTTGATGACAGCACTTTCCTTCACGGCCGTTTTGGTCGTGGAGGGAACTCCATGTGCATATAGACACACCCCGCAAGCAATCACGCTTACGGCTATACTCATCAAGTTCCTCATAATGTCGCTTCCGTTATCAACTCTACCGACCCTCCCGCGCGGGAAATCTGTTTGCCGCGGCAATCCGGGGCACGCCCCTTTTCGCGTTGGCGGAAATAGTATACCAAAAATCAGACCCGCGAGCGGGATGACTTGATAATATCAGGACGAACCAGTCTTTCACCAAACCGCATTCGCCCGCAGGTCTGCCCGGGCTCTCTCAGCCGGGTGTCTGCCAAGTGGCACTGTGATATACGAGCGGGGATGGGAAATCTGACAAAAGAGGGGAATGGGGAACGGGGAATGGGGAACGGGGAACGGGGAAATGGGAAACTAACAAGGGGAATGTGGACATCCCGATAGGATAGAATGAACTCCATTACGTCGGGAATGCGCCTGGCTCGTTGCTTGCAGATGATACGGTACTCTCAAGAAACGCCCGGTCAAGAAGGAACGGTATGATGCCGATGTAGGTTATGCCGTCCTGCCCTTCAAAGGCCGGCGCATTCGCAGCAGTGACGACGATCTTCTTGAAGAAGTCGCCGCTTTTCCTGAGCGAAAGCGTTTCCTGTTCGCGTTTCACCTGGTCCGGCAGGGCGTACGCAGATTGGATATAGATCTTGTTGAAGCCGGTATTGACGACGAAGTCAATCTCAAGCTGTTTTCGCGTCGCCTTGCCGCCTTACATGTCAACATGCCAACGTTAAAGTTAGTCCGAAATCTGACCTACTTTAATGTCATGCTTCAACCGAATCAGAAACATTTCAACGTAAAAGCAGGTCTGCCCGGGCTCTCTCAGCCGGGTGTCTGCCAAGTGGCACTGTGATATACGAGCGGAGATGGGGAATCTGACAACGCAAGAAATGTTTCAAGTCATTCGCGCCTGCTATGATCTGATCGATCAATGTTTCATCCAAGAGGGGTAAGGAATCGTTTCAACAACGACATGTCTCCGGCTGTTTGACCGATCCGTTTTGTCACATTCTTGTAATAAGCCACGCCTTGAAGAACGGATTGGCGAATCTGTATTTCCCGCCGAACTGGTAGATGATCCGCCTGGCGACAAGTCTGTTGATCGCCGTGCGCAAGGCCCCTGTGCTTGTCGTGCCAACGCGCTGCATGAACGCCTCTGAAAATATGCTTGACGTGTCCAACTCGGAAAAAGCCCTCAGGACAGATACCTGCAGGGGCGTCAGCTGCCTGATCGACTCTCCAAACGCCTCCCCTTCGCGCGCAAAGACGCAGTCAAGGGCGCGGGGAATGTCCGCTACTGTCACTTCCGCCCCCGACTCGGTAGTGTCCCAGATCGCCTCGCAGAGTTCCTGAACGTCGCCCGTGACGGAATCAGCATATCCGATCAACTTACGTATGGTGTCCGCATTGACCTTCCTGTCCCCCTTGCGGAACCTGCCGGCGATGAACCTCTCAAAATCGACCAATTTGATAGGGCCAACGGTGAACGTCGCCGCGGACTTGAAAAACGGGCTGCGGCTGTCATCGAAAATACGCATCATGTCGTTGCGCACGCTCCCGGAGAAAAAGTACGGCGTATCGGCCTGGAACTGAATCGTCGAGCGCATCTCGGCAAGAACCACGTCAGACCGATCGATGTCGAGTATGTCCTGGAACTCATCGAACACGACGCATATCCGCTCGTCCTCCGCGAGCCGACGGATCATGCCCATGACCGCGTTGAGCGAATCGGGCGAGCCTGCCGCGCGCGTATCTACGGATATCTGCGGCGCGCCCGTGTTGACGTCGAAGGACAGCGTGGGGCGCAACCGATGGATGAACGCCATCGCCTTTTTGATGAAGGACATGTTCTCGCCCGCTTCGGCAATTCCGTTCATGGCCCTTCGGCAAAAGTCTGAAAGAGTCTGTATGCAGTACAGGTCGATGTAGATCATGCGGATCTTCCGCATGCCGCCTATGGCATGTCTGATGAGAGAGGTCTTGCCCATGCGCCGCTCGCCATGCACGACGACGTTCTGCCCCGACTCGGCAAACGATCTCAGCTGCCGCTCAAGCTCCGGCCTTGGGCAGAAGTATTCGCCGTCCACCGCGCATCCATGTCTGAACGGGTTCATGATTTGCTCCTTTTTAGGCAATTTTTCATGCTCATAATTATACTACACCAAACCGAGCAAATCAAGCCATCTTTTATGACACACAAAACGATGAAACATTAAGTTCAACAATTTGAACATGGCACGAATGGGCACTACATGCTGTCGGGGGCGTCCATCTCGGAAAGGACGGAAGCCACGGTCTCGCGAAGTTTCGCGGTGAGGCGCTTGCGTATCTGGTAGAGGTTGTCGCTTGAAATGCCGTAGAGCCGCATTACGGTCTCGGTGTCCTGTCCCTCAATCGCGCTTGCGACGAACGCCGCGTAGTGTTCGGGATTCACGTCCGGCTTGATGCGGCGCAGCGCCTCCTCCAGCGCGGCCGCCTGCCATTCGCGTTCGGCAAAACCATCGTCGCCAGAAGACGCAGCCTTGGCCTCTTCCCAAAACGACGCCTTCAGATCCGCGTCGCGTTTGCCCACTTTCAATTTGTCCATTACGCGCCAGTTGACGAGTCCAGAGAGGTACGCCCTGAACTTGCCCTTCGCACGGTCGTACTGGAACGTCGGCAGGTTCCGCGCAAGGTCCGTGAAAACAACCTGGACGATGTCGTCGGCGTCTGCGTCGTTGAGGCCCTTCGAGCGTGCAATCGAAAATACGAATCCGGCGTAGAGGTCGAAGAGCCGCTGCCACGCAGCCTCGTTTTCGGTGTCGGCAACCGCCCTCAGCACGCTGGAGCGCGTCGATTCGTTGTTGAAATGTCGGTATGTCACTTACCTTTCCTCCCCGCCTTAAAATCTTCCCACATGGCCTTCAGTTCGTCTTCAAGAGGTTTCACCTTCGTTTTATTGAATTGGACTTTCTCTTTGTAGATTTTCTCGGCCTGATAAAACTCTTCCGTAATGTAAATGCCTTTCTTTTTCTTTTCTTCAGCAACCTTGTGCAGTTGAACAATAGACTGACGTAGTGCGTCCTCTTTTGCGTCAAGTTCTTCCAACTTGTCTAGCAGTGATCGGAACTTCGCAGCCTTGACCTTATCAACGGCCTCGATTGTGGCAAGATTACGCTTATGCCTCGTCAGCGGAGACCCTATTCCAGCTATTTCTGTGAAATCGGTGCAATAAACGCCCCAAAGAGTCTCTTGACGTGATCTCTCAATCATCTCCTCAGTGTCGGTCTTGAACTTCTTGAGTGGTGCAATCTGCTCCTTCTGCTGCATAACCTCCTTTTTCAAAACGCCCTGACGAATAAAACTTAACGCTGAAACACCAATGAGCACAAGTACGGACAACGCAACTGCAATCTTTCCCATGCGCGACCAAACCGCGGTCGCAATCGCCATCCTCATCCGCAGCGACTTGAGGTCCTTAAGAAGCGCCTTGGCGGATTGGTAACGCCGGGACGGCGTCGGATCGGTCGCCTTGTTGAGAATACGCCACCACGCGGGGAAGAGAGGCGCACTGGTATCGGCTTCCTGCGCGGGACCCTTGTCGAGGTCTTCCAATTTCCTCCCGAAGCTCGCCGCCTTGAGCGTGAGTCCAAGGCTGTAAATATCGCCAGCGGCGGCGGTGAAGTTCTCTGGCGGGACGTAACCCGGCGTCCCGACGAGCGATGTCGCATCCGATTCGTCAACGAGGAGTCCCGGATCGGAAAGTACGGGCTTCCCGCCGATGTAGATCACGTTTCCTGGTTTGATGTCGCGATGCAGGAGATGATGGCGTTGCAGTGTGGCGAGTCCGCCCGCGAGCGCGATGCCGAGCTTCACACACTCTTTGAGAGGCAATGCCTTCTCTCCCTCGATCACACGGGCGAGCGTCTTCGGACGATAACCGGACGCCGCTTCCAGGGGACCGCCGAATTCGTCGTCCGCAAGATCCATCACCGTGTAAAAGCCCCATTCCGTCTCCACGAGTTCCCTCATGCGGACAAGCCCCTCCTGCGGAGGAATCGCCCTGTAGAGCTTCGCCCCGCGCAACTCGCGCTCATAGCGCTCGTCGCCAACTGCTTCGCGGCGACAGACCTTCACCGCCGCCCGCACACCGTCCGAACCGACGGCGAGATAGACCACGCCATAAGCGCCTTGACCGATCTCTCGTTCAAGCCGCCAAGCTCCACACTGCTGCTGCAACATCTCTTCACTCATTTCTCGAGCCCGCTCCATAGAAAACAATCAATCGTTCAAGTTGACACGGACGCCCGTCTCATGTACGCACCGAACATCGGCACCGTATAGGCGACCATCCCCAACGCTGGAGAGTAGATCATCCCTTTCTTAATCAATGACCGTCTCACCATCGAGAGCGAATTGGGAGTTCGTCCCATCCGCTCCGCAATACCAACGATGGATTGCGGCTTCTCGGATTCGCCACATGCCATGGCCAGAAGAAATTTCTTCTCAACTACGGACACCCGGTCAAACCGGACAGTGAAAAAACTTTTGTCGAGATTCTCAATCACCTGCGGCAATATCGCCAACACGTCATCCACCCTGATCGGCGATCGCTCGGCATGCTGCCACACCTGATATCCACACTCCTGAAGAAAGAATGGATAACCCGCAGACGCCTTGTACATTTCGACAAATGCGGCATCTTCCACGGAGACGCCATTGTCCTCAAACGGCTTCACGAGCGCAGCCCAGGACGAATCTTCGTCCAGGGCGCCGATCTCCTCGTAGACAAACATTCGTTCGGCGTAGGTTTTGCTTTTCCCGATGAGCGTCCGAATCGTCGGGAGCCCCGATCCAATCAGATAGAGCGGCAGTAGTTCCTGCGCGGAACGGTGCAAGGCGACAATGATGCCGCGCATTGCCTCTTCATCCAGATTCTGAAGTTCGTCAATGTAAAGGCCAATTGCCGTCGACGAGACCTTGGCCGCGCGCGCACACGAAAGAAGCACCTGCGAAAGATCCAGTTCCATGTTGCCGGACTCGCCCACCCCCCGACACAGTTCAACAGACGCCCCAACCTCGCCAATATTCAACGAGAACTTTTTGACGAAACTTCCCAAAACCGAAAACGCCTCTTGAATGCAGGACTTCATCTTGCATTTGAAGTCAAGCGTGTACAGCGCCTCCTTCAGTTTCTGGGCAAGTTCCTCCAGATCGCTTTTATCGTTTCGGATTTCGGATATGACCGGTATGATTCCATTCGCCCGAGCATGTTCAGACAAGCACTTCAAGAGAACGGTCTTGCCGACGCCTCTGGGACCAATCAGCATCAAGCCGCGTTCCGCACGTTGCAGTTTCGTGCGCATCGCGACGACTTCTCCGTCCTCGATGACTTGATTTCGCCCCGCCAATTGAGGCGGAAGATATCCAGCACCGGGCGTAAATGGATTTTTGATTCGATCCATTCTTTCATACCTCAAAATAAATGAAAATAAATCGTTTTCGACAATATCGCTTATTCGCCTTTATTATACGATATTTACCCCGGCGTTGACAAGTGCAAATTTACGCAAATTAACCGTTTCATCGATGGCAATCGAATGTCAGATTTTGGTACTGGCGTCGTATGTTATTTAGATATGAATCGTTACAGTAAACGTGTGAAAAGCTTGGTAGGTCTCAGGCGGACGAGGTTTCTCGCGTCGGTCATACTGTCGTCACCTCTGATTGTGTTTGTTTATTCGCCCCTTCTGTTAGCGCTGACGATCGCCGGAATCGCCGTGCCGTTCGCGACGGGACGCTTTATCGACTCGCTTGTCGGCGGGATGTCTCCGGTTGCACCGTTTGTCCTTCTCGCCGCGTTGCTGCTCGTCCGGTCCATCACGACGCCGTGTCTCCAGAGGTTCATCCTCTCTCGCTCGCGGGACATCGAGCTGAACCTCCAGCGGCGCGTTCTTGACGCCGTGATGGATTTCTCCCCTTCCGAACTCGCGCCGCTCGCCGATGGTACGCTCGTCGCAAAGCTGACGCGCGACGCGTATGCGGTGGGCGGATTCGTGAGCGGACTCTACCCGCGTCTTCTCGGCGCAGTCGTCACGATGTTCGCAGCGGGTATCGCCCTCCACTCGCGCTCTACTGCACTCGGTCTTTCTTTTGTGGCGCTCATTCCTCTCTGTATTGTCCTTTTCATCCCCTTCGCGCGGCGCTTCGCAGCCAACTCCCACAACGTGCGTACGAAAAGCGACCATGCGTTCGCCGTGCTCTTCGACTCGTTCCGTTCGCTCCCCTTCCTGCGTACGCTCAACGCAGAACGCCGCTTTGCCGATTCACCACGACAGTCCCTTGGCGATTTCAAGGACGGCAACTGCGCGATGGACGGTCTAACGGTGACGTTCGGAGCGCTGCTAGGGGTGTTTTTGGTTGTTGGCGAAATTGCCGTTCTTGGCGTTGCGGGCGCATTCGCCGCCAAGGGCGCGATTCCCGTAGGGGACGTGGTCGTCTATCAAATGCTTTTCCTCGCGGCAATGCAGTCCGTGCAGGGAATCGTCTCCCTCCTCCCCGAAACGGCTGCGCTCCGCGAAGGTGTCGATTCTCTCAATGAGATATTTGCGCACGCGCCGCCACGGCGGGGAGGAGTCCGCATCGACGCCGTGGAGAGCCTTGATTTCCGCAACGTGACATTTGCCTATCCGGGCGCATACGCAAAACCCGTCGTCAAGGACTTCTCGGCCACATTCCGCGTCGGCAACGTCGTCGCGCTCGTCGGTGCCAACGGCACCGGCAAGACGACCATTCTCAAACTGGCGACATCCGCCCTTGAACCACAATCCGGCGAAATCCTCGTCAACGGCTCGCCCATGACGGCCATAGACACCGAGTCCTTCAGGCGCAGGGTCGGAATCGTGTTCCAGGACAGTCTGCTCATTTCGGGGACTATCCGCGACAACATCACCCTGCGCGATCCCGCGTTTGCACAGGAGGATATAGACGAGGCTATCGCGCTGAGCGGGCTTGAAGAGGTCGTAAAATGTCTCCCGCTCGGACTCGACACGCGCGTCGGCTTGTGGGGGCAGTCCCTTTCGGGAGGCGAAATGCAGCGCCTCGCAATCGCCCGTGCGCTCATCCGCAAGCCAAGCATCCTCGTTCTGGACGAAGTGACGAACCACCTCGACATGGAAGCGCGTGAAACATTCGGAAGACTGCTCCGCAGCCTCGCGCCCGGACGCATCGTCCTCGTCGTCAGCCATGACCCGGCACTCATCAATCTCTGCGACGAAAAGATTTTTTGTCAGATTCGAGAATAACCTTCGTATGTTAGTATGCAACGGACGGGTGTCCGCTGCATTGGTTAACCAAAAACAAGCAAAGGAAACAAAAAATGACACCTAATGACATAGCGACCGACATCAGCGGTCTCACCCCCGCCAACAATGGCAACATTGCAACAATGACGTATGGTACGCAGAGTTTCGTTGGCCAGAATTGGACGATTGACGACGCAAACCAAATGGGTTAAGCGAGTCTTAATCCAACCTGCCTTGGGGGCTGTCGATCGGTCCCCAAGGCTTGTTTTCATCACCTCAGCAAAATCCCCCGCCATGATTTTCATCTTCACTTGCAGCCAATGCGAAACAACCGACATTGTTTTGCGTGAATTTAACGAGAACGATGTTCTACGTTTGAACATCGACAAACCCGAGGATTTTGCTTGGGATTTCCATCGCCTTGGCTTCCGCATCATGGACAAAACATGCGGGCGGGAAATTACCGACAAGACCTTCACGTCTTTCTACCTCCGCAAGCCGATATACTTCAAGCACATCGACATACCGAAATTCGGTTGCCTTGAAAACTGGTGCCGAGAAGAAACTACCGAACTTTTCAGCGACTTTTTCCGAGAATGCCAGCACCGGGGATTGGTCGCGCTCGTCTGTTGTCAAAACAACAAATACGGCAAATTGCGCCAATTGCTCGCTGCCGAGAAATACTTTCGCGTCGCGCCATGGCATTTCTTCCATGGCGAACTTCCAGAAGAACTCAAACTCGGCAGATGGGTCGCCAAATCAATGACCGCGACGCCAATTGGACAAGACAAGATATTCTTCGTCAAGGAGGTTGATCCCTCCGCACTCGACCTCAATTATCCATGGTTCCTGCAAAAGCGCATAGACGGCGAGGAGGAAGTGACGGTCGTCTATATTGACGGGCAGACATACGCTGCAAATGCGCCACGCGATTCGTTTGACGGTGAAGATTCCAGAAAGTCGATCTTCTCAGACTCGGCACCCTGGCCGCGCTGTGAACTCACTCCAGCGGAAGAACGCGCCATCAAAGGCTTCATGGACGAGACCGGCTACAGATTCGGACGCTTCGACTTTATCCGCAAGGACGGTGAACTCTATTTTCTGGAGCTCAATCCCAACGGTCAATGGGCATGGCTCGACGAAAAGAACGAACACGGCCTCGTCTCGATGGTCGCAGACGCAATCAAATCAGAGGATCAGGCACATCGGCTCCTGAAGAAGCACCGTCCCGCAGAGTGACGCTAACCTAGTAGTAGTCCACCGTGACTTTCTTGCGGTAGTTCTTTTCAAGTGCGGCGGCGATGCGCTTGACGACGCTGCGGCGAAGTTCGAGATCCTGCGGGACGTTCGGGTCCTGGTGCGATTCGTTCACCTTCGTGCCGATTACGAACTCGATCCTGTCGTGGCGCATCATGCGCTCGAGGATCGCCCGCGCGGCGGCCGGCTCGCGTTCCGCCGGACGCATCTGCTCGAGTGCCGTGAGGACGCGCCCGAGCGTGAGGATGCCCTCCGTCGCAATGCCCACGCCCTCCATCGTGCCGACGGGCGGGAGTCCGCCCGATGTCCGCATGTCGGAAAGTTTCACCTTCACCTTGACGCCCAGCTCGCGCTCCATGATGTTCGCGGTCGTGCCGCCGCAAATGACGACATGGTCGAAGCCGAGCGTCGCCTGGCGGGCGTACTCCGCATCGTGTTCCTTGTAGAACGGCGGCCCCGTGAGGATGCGCATCACGCGCGGATGGCGCAGGTAGCAGACCACGCAGCTGATGTCGTCCTTGCAGCCGTCCGGCGTGAGGTAGAGCGCCTTGCGCGCGATGGCCTCGCTCAAATCACGGGCCGAGATGTCGGGATCGGCGGCGATCTTCTCGCGCGCGAAGCTGAGCACGCCCGAACGCCGCCAGCCGAACTTCATGTCCTTCCGCACGCCGAGGCCGGACTGCGTCACGCCGTCCGAGCAGAGGATGATGCGGTCGCCGGACCGGAAGTCGGCCTCGCACTTGCGCACCTCGCGGTCGGGCCAGTGCGAGGAGACGATCTGCTCGTCCTTGAGCGGCGCGACCTCCTCCGTGCCGCGCAGGTGGATGTAGCCGGGATTCCCCATCTCGCTGATCCGCGCCTTGCCGCCAAGGCGGAAGTCGAAGAGCGAGAATGTGGCGTAGCCGATCTTCCTCACCTCGCAGACGGGCAGGGAGTCCATGATGATCTCGACGGCCTCCAGCATCGGCACGTTCGACTCCAGGAACTTGATCGCCATCGACGTGGTCATCGTGGCGAGCACGTTCGCCTTCACGCCGCTGCCGAGTCCGTCGGAAAGCGCCACGAGGTGACGGTTCTCCTTCTCGACGGTCATGAAGCGCACGTCGTCGCCGCAGGCACCCTGTCCGGTCTTCGTGTACTGGGCGGCCTCCATCTCGATGAAAAGGTCGGCCGCCCTCGCGGAGGCGCTTGCCGACGGTCTGCGACTCGTACGCGCCCGCGATCTCGTTGAGCATGATCTCCGTCTCGGCGATGTGCTCGCCGAAGAGGCGCGCGACCTGCTGGACGGTGTACACGTTCTTTCGGATGACGTCGCGCGCCTTGGCGGCGATCTCCTCGCGGCGTCCCTCGTTCTTCGTGACGTCCTGCACGACCGCGCCGGCGAACTTGCCCACGCTGATCGGGAACACGCTGATCGTCACGATGCGGCCCTTCCACGGCTGGCGGTACTTGACGATCTCGCTGCCATGCGCGACGGCCCCTGCGAAGAGTTCTGCGAAGTCGGGCATGAAACCGTCCATGCCGAGTCCGTCGAGGTTGCCGAGCGCGTCGAACTCCTCCAGCGCGCCCGCCATCTCGGCGAAGAGGCGGTTGCACTCGACGATGAGCCCCTTCGCGTCGACGATCACGACGCCCGCCGGGATGTACTTGATGAGCGCGTTGGACGTCCGCTGGAAGTTCTTCTTGAGGTAGATGTGGCACATCGCCTCCTCGGCCTTGCCGGCGAGGAGGGCCTTGGCGAACTCGCGGCACGAGTTGTAGCCGCACGCGCCGCAGTTGATCTCGTCCGCCTTCGTGGTCTTGCCCACGCGCGCAAGCGCGCCGGCGATCGCCGACTCGTCCGGCTCGTCGTCCACGACGGCCGCCGCCGTATACGCGGACGTGCCGCAATGCGTGAAGCACCGCCCCGACGACGCGCGGATCGGCGCCGTCGCGTCCGTCGCGAAGAGCGTCGCGAGGCCCGAGGCGCCGCGCGGCATCGCCGGGCCGTTCACGCAGCCGCCCGGACACGCCAGCACCTCGACGAACAGCTTGCGCGGGAACTTCTCGGGATGGCGCTTGAACTCCGCGGGATCGAAGTCCTCCAGCATCCGCCTAAAATCCTCGAGGCCCGATACGGAAACATACCGTACGTCCGTCTTGCCGTCGCGGAGCGTGTCGTTCATGCCGCCCTCGACTGAGTAGAAGCGCCCTTCCTCGGCCGGTCCGAGCGCGAGCTCCGCCTCCTCGCCGAACGTGATGCCCCGCTCTTCGAGGAACTGCTCCAGCGCGGGGAAGAGGACCGCCAGCGCCAGTTCGTCGGGATGCGCGTCGGACTCGTTCTTCTTTGCCGCACAGGGTCCGAAGAACACGACCTTCGCCTCGTGTCCGTACTTCTCCTTGATGAGGCGGCAGTGCGCGCGGACGGGCGAGGGCAGCGGCGAGATGAAGGCGGCGTAGCCGGGCAGGTACTTGCGCACCATGTCCACGGCCGCCGGGCAGGCGGACGAAATGACGAGCGGGGAGTCCGTTTCCTGAAGGAGCTTCGAGACGTGCGCGCTCACCGACTCCGCGCCATGGGCCGTCTCGCTCACGCCGGCGAAACCGGCCGCCTTCAGAGCGGCGGCGATCTGCCAGATCGTCACGCCCTTGAAGTAGCCGGCGAAACTCGGCGCGATGGACGCGTACAGCTTCGCGCCGGACGCGACGAGCTCCTTCAGGCGCGCGAGGTCGCTCCTGATCTTCTTCGCGTGGGCGGGACACACCTTCACGCATTCGCCGCAGGCGACGCACGCCTCGGGAATCACGCTCGCCTTGCCATCGACAATGCGGATGGCCTTCACGGGACAGTGCCGGACGCACTTGTAGCAGTCCTGGCACTCGTTCTCGGTCGTATAGACTGGACTTGTGACCATTATGTTAGCCTTTCTCCGGGAACGTCGTCTCGAGAATGTCGCGCATCACGAGCGGATCCACGTGCTTGTAAATCTTGCCGTCCACAACCACGATCGGTCCGTCCGCGCAGTTGCCGGTACACAGGCTCGCGCCGAGGTCCACGTCGACCTCGTCCTTGAGCCCGCGCGCAGCGAGGAAGTTCTCGCACGCCTCAACGGTCTTCTCGTTCCCGCGCGCGAAACAGGAACTACCCATACAGATCACAATTTTTGGTTTCGCCATGACATCCTTTTCATTGTGGCTTTTGGTCGCATCGCGAACATTATACCATAAACCACGTTTCCATGCAGAAGGCAATGCCGAGCGTGAGATTACGGTGCGGAACGAACGTGCGTCATTCGCGTTTGCCTAAAGCATCCCAGGAGGAGACAAGTTCGTCAACCAGCTTTTCGCAGGTCCAGCCGGGGGCGGGCGGCGCGATCGGCAGACGCTCCTCCACCCACTTGTTCTGCCAGGCGTGGATTTCCTTGGCCTTGCCCGCGCGCGCCAGACGCAGACGCGGCAGGTAGTAGTTCGCCACAAGTCCGCTCCACACGCGCGCCGCATAGTCGCCCAGCCCCGGCGCCCACACCGTGATGATGCGCCGCGCGTCCGTCTCATAGTAGTCCGCCAGCTTCTCGTCGCCGTCCGCGCACGCACGCGCCTTGGCGATCCAATTGCGCAGGTCGTGCGTGGGATGTCCGGCCAGCACGGCGTCGACGCCCTCAAGGAGCCTGTCCCCGCGTGCAACGAGCTCCGGCTTGCCCGAGGCAAGCAGCAGTTCGGCGATCTTGCCGGCCGCGTGTGCGGACTGCACCGCGAAGTCGCGGCGGAAGATCGGATTGTCGCCAACTTTCGCGGCAAGGCCGCGCATCGTCTTCATCGCGGCAACTGCCTCCGCCGCGCCGTGGGCGTTGCCTCTCACCTTTGCCGGACTGTACTGCCAGGAGAGCTTCCCCGGACCGAAGTCGCCGTTCCATTCGCCATACACGCCCGCGAGCATCTGCTGCCAGTATTTGCGTACCTCCGCGCCTTCAACACCCCAACGTCCAAGCGAATAGCGCTCCAGCCAGTCGACGATTTCAACCGGACGGTCACGCCACCCCGCCGCGCTGAGCACCTCGAACACGTCGTCCAGTACCTCGATGGCCTCAGTCATCGTACCGAACGCGTAGAGCGCGCCGCGGTTGCCGCTTGCAATCGCCGAGAGGTGCCCGTTCGCGTTGAACGGCAGATCGCCGTTCGGAAGCGTGTTGCCGCCGTAGTCGGGGATCGGACTCCACGCCCAGCGGCGTCCGTTGTACGACTGGTATTTGTCCCAGTTCCATCGGAAGCGCCGATACCGATGTCTGTTGTAGCATTCGACGCAGTTGTCCACGAGCAGCATCTTGTCCGCCGGCACGGCGGAAAGGAAAGCATCGGCGCGTTCCTTCGTCCACACGTTCGGCGCGTTGATGAAGATCCATCCCTGGAGCGTCCACACGGCGTCGGGATTCGCGGCCTTCAGCGCGCCGTAGATGTTGCGTCCGCACGTCTCCAGCCCCTTGCGCGTCGCCTCGTCGCCGTCCTTGAGCCACGGCATCGAGCGCGACATCTCGATGAAGCTGTCGCAGAGATAGTATTTCCCCTTGCCGAACTCCTTCTCCCACTCGCGCACGATCTCCGCGCCGATCTGCACGAAGAGCGGATCGTCGGGATAGAGGAACCACGAATGATAGCGTCCGCACCACGTGAGCTGCGCCATCTTCGCGTTCGGATGGACACGCTTCAATCCCGCCGGAACCGCGCCCGCGAAGCCCTGCGCCATCACGTCCATGCCGAGCGAACGCAGGCGTTTGTATATTGCGTGCTGGAGTGGCACGGACCGCTTCCGCCACGCCGCCGGCAAGTGGCTGATCGCGTTGTCCACGCAGCTCATGCGCGAGAACGCAAGATACGCCGGGCCCGCGAATGACGCCTCGATCTCCGCGTCAGTCAAACCGTGCTTCTTCCATACCCGCTCAAGAATCGCCTCGAACGCGGTGACGGCATTGGGGAGGTCGTAGCCGTGCAGCGCCATCCAGTCGATCTCGCGCATCCAGCGCGCCTCGTCCCAGAACGCGGTGGTGTAGGACGCCGTGCAGGGCTGCATGTAGAGGTGGCGGCGGAACGGCGAGACGACGCGCAGGTCGTCGTTCGGCGTGCCATTCTTCCATACGTTCGCGTCGAAGCGGTTGCCGCTCCACGAACAGACGCCCGCACCCTTGCGCGTGACGTCCGTGTAGAACGCCTTCGCAAGCGTCGCGCCGTTGGAGGCGCGAAGACGCCTTCCCTTCTCCAGCACCTCGAAGACAGGCCGCCCCGCGTCGAACGGGATGATTTCGAGCGTGAGCTGCCGCGCCACCTCTTCTCCCGCGAAACGCGCGATCACACCACGCGCGGCCTCGATCTGATCCTCGGCGGCCAGAGGGCTGGCTACCCTACCATGCGCCGGTAGGGCGGTCGCCCCGCGACCGCCGCAATTGCCACCCACGTCAATGTCGCGTGGTACGAGCGTGAGGTCGGCGATTCCGTAGCCCGCGCCCTTTGGATTGGTCACGAGCGGATGGGCTGTTCCGTTGAACGAACCATCCGCGTTCACGAACTTCCAGCCGAGGCCATGGTCCTTCGTGAGCACGTAACGCGCGGCAACAGCGCGGCCATACACTCCCTTCACGGCGCCAACTTGTTGTTGTACGCTTGTTGTCACGGCGGCCGGCAAGTCCACACCGTCGAAGAGCTCCAGCACGATGCATTTCAAATGATAGGAATCCATCATCTGCATCTCGACGCGCAGACGCACCGGCTGGCCATCCGCCGCCGGCAACATGACCTTGTTGTACCCGATCATGTTCCGTGGACGCATGTGCGTGCCTATGGCCATGCCGCTGATTTCGTTCGTCTGCACATCCGCTATCGTGCGGTTCTTCAATACCAATGCTGGTTTTTCAGTCGGCACTACGGCAGGTGCTTGTACTTCTCCACTATTGACAGCGGCGGCTGTAAAAAACGCCCCCACCAGAAGAAGTGCTTTTCTAGTCATCATATAAATCTCCTTGTTTGTGTAAGATGAGGATTAGTATATCATAAGTTCTTGTCGGCAAAATCCATTTAGCGGCTCAAGTCGGTCGAACCGCCACCGCCCGGTGGGGCGCACCCTCCGGGCGAGCCGTCCCCCCTACTGCACCACCACCACCACCTTGAAGAACCGCATCGCCGCCTTCTCCGCCGCCGCCGCCCCGTCAACCGCCTTCCACTCACCATCCAACGTTGCCGCGCCCTTCTCGATCCTCCACCCAAAACATGAAGATATCTTTGAAGTGACACATTATTCAGCAAACAGTAATAACGTGCCAGTATCTTAGGCTCAACCTCGATGGCACATTGTTTTAGAAAACATGATAATGTGCCATTTTTCATGTTGCCCTCAGCGTGGGATTTTGCTATCCTACACTGCGTTATGGCAAAGCAGAGTAATTTATCTTTTTTCGGCCGTGAAGAAATCATAGACCGTCTGGAAACCCTGTGGGGCAAGCGCGTCCCCTCGCTCGTCACATGCCGCGGACGCCGTCGGATTGGCAAGACGACGCTAATCGAGAAATTCGCGAACCGAAGCAAGGCCAGATTCATCAAGCTGGAGGGACTGAAGCCGAAGGACAAGATGTCGAATGCAGACCAGCTTTCGGCGTTCGCATCGCAACTGGCTCTCCAGACGCATGCAGAACGGACGATTCCTCCGGATTGGCTATCCGCCTTCGCGCGTCTTGACGGAGAGATCAGAGACGAGGGGCGCACCGTCGTTCTCCTCGACGAGATTTCCTGGATGGCCTATTACGACGTGACGTTCGCGGGTTCCCTGAAAGTGGCGTGGGACAATCTGTTCAAGAAGCACCGCCGTCTCGTACTGGTTGTCTGCGGGAGCGTTTCGTCGTGGATCAAGGACTGGATCATCGACAGCGGCGACTTCTACGGACGCCGGTCTCTTGACATCGTCGTGCCGGAACTTCCCCTTTCCGAGTGCGTCAAGTTCTGGGGAACCACGGCTGGGCGGATCGACATGCGTGAAATCATCGACGTCCTCTCCGTGACTGGCGGCGTTCCGCGTTACCTTGAAGAAGTCAACCCATCGCTTTCCGCAGCCGACAACCTCCGAAACATGTTCTTCATTCCTCATGCGCCACTTGCCGTTGATTTCGACGAAATGTTCACAGAGGTCATCACCGAGCAGCCCACGTTTACCGCGCGCGTCCTGCGGTCGCTGGTTGACGGCCGGAAAAGTGTCAGCGAAATCGCTCGCCTCCTCGACATGCAGCGCAACGGCCACGTTTCCCGCGCGCTCGACCGTCTGGAAGAATGCGGACTCATCACCGCAGATGCAGAATCAAACCCGGAAACGGGCGAGACGGCCCGCGAAAAGATCTACCGCCTCAGCGACAACCACGCCCGGTTCTATCTCCGCTACGTGGAACCGCTTCGGGAATCCATTGACCGCGACGCATACGAATTCATTTCCCTCGACGCGCTGCCGGGATGGGAAACCTCGATGGGGCTTGCCTTCGAGAATCTTGTGGTCAACAATTTCCGTTCGCTCACCAAGTTCCTGCACCTTGGGAAGGCGCCCATACTCTACGCTGCGCCTTTCCGGAAAAGGCCTTCCAAAGGGACGGGCGGCGAAGGTCTGCAGATCGACCTTCTTGTCCGACAGAAACGCACGCTTTGGATAGTGGAGATCAAGCGGAAGAGAAACATCGGGCACGACGTGATCGACGAAGTGGAGAGAAAGGCCAAACGCCTTCACGTCGGCAAGGAAGTTTCACTTCGCAGGGCGCTTGTCTATGACGGGGAACTCGCCCCAATCGTCGAGGCCGAAGGCTATTTCGACGCACTCGTCCGGTTCAGCGACCTTCTCGGCCTCTAATGCCGCGCTTGTCGCCTTCTCCGCCGCCGTCGCCCCTTCAACCGCCTTCCACTCGCCATCCAACATCGTCGCACCCTTCACAACCGCCCCACCCGATGAAATGCGGATTCTTACAGCCCGCCCATGATGAGGGAGCCGAAGGTCGAGACGGGCGTCGTGTCGCGGTAGTTGTCCACGATCTGGCGCACGTCCTTGATAAGGGCGTTGAGCTCGTTGTACAGCTCCTGATCCGTCATGAGCTTGCCGAGCGTGCCAGATCCCTTTGCCAGACGCGAAGAGACGCCGTTGAGGTTGTCGAGGAGTTCGGAGGCGTCCGCACCGAGTTTCTTGTCGTAGACGAGGCGTCCCGCAAGGCCCTCGCCTGCCTTGAGGTCGTCCGTGACCTTGCGGATGTTCGCAAGAGACGCCTTGAGGTCCGCGTACACGGCGTCGTCTGAAGACAGCAGCTTGCCCATCGTGCCCTCGCCGCGCTCCAGTCGCGCTGCAATCGCGTTGATGTTGGTAGCGGCGGACTTCACCGCGTCCAGAGCCGTCCTTGCCGACGCAAGCGCATCGCGGAGGTCGGCGTGGATGACGTCGTTCGTCGAGAGGAGCTTGCCGAGCGTACCGTCGCCGCGTTCAACTCGCGAGGCGATCGCACTGATGTCCGCCGCCGCCGTCTTGGCGGATGCGACCGCATTGCTTATGTCGTTGTAGACCGTTTCGTCCGAGGAGAGGAGCTTGCCCACCGTGCCCTCGCCGCGCTGCACGCGCGAAACGATGGTGTTGAGGTTGGCTGCCGTTGCCTCGAAGTTCGTCACGATGCTCCGCACGCTGCCGTCGGACGTCAGGTCGCTCAGGTTGCGCGCGATGGTGCCGAGGTCGCGCATCCAGTCGACTGGCGGCTCGCCGTGGAAAACGGTCGTCGTTAGCGGCTGCGGCTCACCAGTGCCCTCCTCCAGCAGAAGGTAGTTTCCGCCAAGGAGCGACAGCGCCGACACCGACACGCGACACGACTTGCGCAGCACTACGTCGTCGTCCACCGACGCCTCCACGAGGATGTTCGACTGCCCGAGGATGATTCTGTCGACTGTACCAACTTTCATACCACGGTAGACCACGTTGTCGCGTTCCTTCAGGCCGCCGACGTCCTTGAACGCTATCGTCGCCGTTGCGCGCTTGCGTCCGAACATCACGTCCACGCCGGATATGATTATCGTGAAGTATCCCAGAAGCGCGATCACGGCCACCATGAATATGCCCACGATCACCTCAGAGAACACGTCGCTGTTTTTCTTGCTCATCTCTTTTCTCCTTCAAATTTGCTTTAAGGTCCAACTTACCGCTCCACGCGGATGCGCCGCGGCGCCGTGCGTGCACGCACTGCAGGGTCGTACATCGCCTCCACCGAAGCGCCCGGGGCGATGAAATCGCCCGCGCTCACCACGCGCACCGCGTAGTAGGCACGCGCCACTCGTCCATCTTCGCCCGAGTCGCGGAAGCGCTTCGAGAAGAAGAGCATCCGGTCGTCGCGCATTTCCCGGCGCATCTCCCAGTTCAGCATCTTTGCGTTTTCAATCCACGGATATGCAGACCCGTCCACTCGCGTGTTGCTGGCCTCGAAGCAGGCCGGCAGGAGGTCCTCTACCACGAGGTCGGCGTAGACGTGGTTATGCTGGTTGCCTATCGTGAGCTCCACCAGCAAGAGGTCGCCGCGCGAGAGCTTGTCTAGGTTAGCCTCCGAGCCGTCCGACATGAAGTAGCGGCGCGTGATGTTGATGCCGTCGGCAACGGCCGGCACGGTGGCGGCGTCCGGCAGGGCGAGACATGTGGCCGTCACGTACGCGGGGCCCTTCCCGACGTTAGTCAGCAAAACGTCGCCGCCGCCGCGCATGGCGTGTACCTTCTTCACGGGTAGCGCCGTCTCGCGTCCGTCGGCCACGCACTTCACGTCGGGATCGCCCTTCACAGCGCGCGTGCGGTACCAGGTAGCAAGCGCGAGGAGGGCGTGCGCGTTTTCGGCAGTGGTGCCCCAGTGCGCGCTCGCCTTGTCGCGGTGGTTGTTGAGGTACACGACGAGTCCCGGCAGACGCGCGTCCTGCGGATCGAGGTCCATCAGCGCGAGAATCGAGAAGGATGCGGTCTTGACGTCCTCCACCGGCAGCGAGGAGGTGAGCTCCACGGCGCGCGCACGGTCTCCGCACCGCACGAACGCGCGGGCGAGACGGGCTCTGTCAAGCACGGAAAGCTGCGTGCGGCGGTCATACCAGTGCAGCTGGCGGTCGGCATCCGCCGCGCCGGCGAGCGCCAGGTTGTGGCAGGCGTATACGCTCGTCGTGGCGTTCGTGGACATCGCCCACGTGCGCAGGAAACCCTTCACGCGCCCGAGAGGCTGCGCGGGCACCTTGAATCCGGCGGCCTCGGCCTCCAGAAGGAAGTGCGCGGCCCAAAGCGACACGCCACGGTCCCACGGCGCGTAGGAGCTGTCCGGCCACATCGAGAAATCGTTCGAGTGGATCATCGACACCACTCGGCGGATGCCAGCGTCCACTGCCTTCTGCGAATCGGCGGCAGCGGTCGTCTCGTCCACGGGCAGCGTGTTCAGCACGCCGCCGGCCGCTACTAGCGGGAAGACCTGCGACACCGTCTGCTCCAGGCAGCCATACGGATAGGCGGCGAGATACTCTAGCGCGGCGGCGAGTTCGCCAAGGCCGCTGGACGCGACGGTGAACGTACGGCGTGCGGCCTCGGGCAACACGGCGGCCGTGTTGCGGAAGGTACGCGACTCGCCCGGAGCAAGACACACCGTCTCGGCTGTCTTCGCCCACGCTGCGGCAGGACGCACCGGCAGGTCGATTGTGACCGTGTGCTTTTCGCCCATGCCCTCGGACGTGAAGACGAGGTGCCCCTCGCCGGGAACTGCGCCGGCGACCACCGGCACGGACACCGTCTCGGACGCGCCGTCGGCGATTTTCACGGATCCTGTCCCCTTCGCTCCAGGCGCAAGGGCTGCTGCCCCGTCTATCTGCAGCGCGTATGTACACGTGCCGTCCTTCCCGCTGCGGTTGGAAAGTGTAAGCGTGGCGTTGAACGTATCGCCAGGCGCAGCGAAGCGCGGGGCGTCCGCCTGCATCACGAGGTTCGGCGTGACCTTCGCCTGCACGGCACCGGCGCCGGTTGCGCGCGCGTTGTAGGCAACTGCCGTCACGCGCACTTCGCCGACGAACTCGGGAAGCTTGAACTTCACGTCCGCAAGGCCGTCTTGTAGCGGCACGTTCAACTGCCAACGGCTGAGCGGCTTGAAGCGCCGGCTCGGCACCGGGCTGATGCGGTTGAAGAGGTCTCCGTCCGCGCCGCCGCCCGTTTTCACGCCCGAACGCTTGAGGCGGTCGTCCACGATTGGAAGCAGGTAGTTGTAGAGGTCGTAAAGCGGATGGTAGGCGTCGCGCGTCTCGCCGAACCAGCTGACGGGATCGGGCACCTTTTCGTCCGTGAGCAGGTTGATACCCTCGTCCACCACCGTCACGGCGGCGTATGCGCCACGCACTCCGTCAAGGCCCTTCGCGGAAACGTGCGCGACGAGGTCGCTCCCGCCGGACGCGGCGCACGCAACGTCCGCCGCCACGCGAACGTCGAGCGCGCTGTCGCGCGTGGCCACCTTGATCGGCACCACGCCCCAGGCGCGGTTCGCGGCATGACGTTGTCCGGCAGTTGCGGCCTGCACCACGCTCAGCGCCACGTCCACGCCCGGTGCAAACGTAGCCTTCACGGGCTCAAGCTCGACCTCCGCCGTGGCGTTGGTGAGCGCCACGACGCGCGAGTAGGCAACATCGCGGCCCATCACCTCAAGCCAGGCGTACCCCTTGAACGGGGCCTTCACGGCGATGCGCGGCACGTCGCCCGGATAATAGACAGGCTTGTCCGCGACTAGCGTCACGTGCGACGGCGTTGCGAGCGAGGTGCGCACGGACGCATCGTCGTCCGCGCCGCCCACCCAGTATGACGCGCCGAACGAGACATCGGTGGCGGGATCGCGCAGCGTCACGGCGAAGTCGCCGCAGGACGAACGGGGCACCTCGAGCGTGGCAACTCCCTCCGCCGTCACGCCCACCTCCACGGGCGCGCCCATCGGATAGCGCACCTTGTCGCTCATCCACTCGAAGAACCCGTTGTCGTTGCGCTTGAGTCCGTAGACGTGCTCGATACGCTCGAACCGGGCCTCGAGCTTCCGGGCGCCGACATGCGGCGTGCCGTCAGGATTTACGAGCACCACGCGACAGGCCTGCGGCTGACGATCCTCACGCAGGATGTCCGGCAACATCACGCCGATGTAGTAGGGATAGACGTGGAGCGTGCAGATGGCGCGACCGGCGGCGGGACGCCCCCCGGTCTCGAACACCGAACCCTGCGCCGTCATCTTCACGGCCGCACGCGGACGGCTCCGCGGCGGCATGGCGGCGGCGAACTCCGCGCGCCCGTTGGCGTCCAGCGTGCGCCTGTCCAGTTTCTCGAAGTTCGGCTGCAGACTGCGGTTCTCGTCCCCGAAGCGGAACTTGTTCCAGCCGCGCGGCGCGAACGGCTCGTCCGAAAACGCCACAGCAGCCTCCGCCGGAAGTCCCTTCGCGGGCCCGCCGAAGAGGTGTTCGGCCACGACGGTGAACGACACGTTCGTCGCAGAAAGGCCTGGAGGCGTCTCCACCTTCACACGAATCTGCGGCGGCACGAACTCCTCGATTCTGATAGTGCGGGAACCGATCTCGATGTCTGGGTCGCCGGGCGTGACTGCCTCGACGGTCCACACGCCGCTCATCTGGTCGTCCGTCACGACGAATGACTCCGCCGCAACGGCGCCAACCATGTCAGACAGCCCTGTGCTGCGCGCGAAGACCTTTCCCTCGGGATCCACGAGCTTTAGAGTGACGGGGAACGGCTTCGGCGCGTTACCTTCCGCATTGCGCAGGAGCGCGTGTACGAGTATCTTCTCGTTGTGGCGGTAGATGCCGCGATCAGTCCACACGTAAGCCTCGCATGCGTTCTTCGCCACGAAAGACCGACGCGCCCCCTTCGCGATGGTCTCGTCAAGCTGCTTCGTGAGCGCGAGGAAAGACGAATCGACTCCGTTCTTGCGAGAGGCGACAACCGCGAACGCATCCGCGTCCTTCGCCACATCGCAGGCGCACCAGCCATCGGCATCCGTGATGCCCTCGCCCACCATGACGTTGTTTGCGCCGTACACCGACACGAGCAGCCCGGCGATCGGCTTGCCCTGCGTGAGCGACGTTGCCCACACATACACGCACCCCTCCGTCTGGCGCACCGAGAGACCGATGTCCGTAAGGCACACGAGACGGTATATCTCGTCGGACGAGCTGTCTCCGGCGTCCTTCGCCGATACTAGGTACACGCCATTCGCGGATACACCGTCCACGTCGCGGATTTCAAGGGGCGTGGTGATCTTCTCGTTGATGCGCGGAGACAGACGGAACTTCTTCACAATGGGTTCGCCGGAGATGTCCTTGGTCTCCTCCGAATCTCCACCGCCGCCATAGTAGCGGCGATAACGGTCCTCCTCGCGCGCAAGGAGCTGCACGATGTTCGCGCGCGGCACGGGGCGAATCCTGCATTCAAGGTTCGTCACGTTCACGGTGTCGATGGCGATGGCGCGGCGGCCAGCAGGTGGCAAGTAACGCCCGCGGGCGGCAAACGCGACGGATGCCGGCCTGTCGCCAGTTTTGAACGTGCGGCGGAACTCCTCCTTCGTCAATTTTCCGTCAGCCATCGGCAGACCAGCCTTGACTGTCACGCGATACGTGGTGCGCGGCTGGAAGTCCGCCATCACCTTCACCTTCTGACTCCAGCCGTAGTAGTCCGTCGTCACAGGCCCGGGATTCGGCACAATCTCCACATACTCCATGAACGCGGTCAGGTCTGGCGTATCAGATACCTGAATGTAAATGCCACGCAGCCCGTCAACGTCAAATCCACAGACCTCAGGTTCCTTAGGTTTTTCAGGCTTCGCCTTCTCCGACTTCGCCTCCACGGGAGCAGCCGCGCTTGTCGCGGCCGCATTCGTCGCGGCCACGGGAGCGGCCGCGTTCGTCGCGGTCCCGTTCGTCGCGGCCACATGCGCAACCGCGTTCGTCGCGGCCCCGCCAGGTTCCGACTTTGATCCGTCACAACCACAAAAAGCCATAACGGCGGAACAACCCGCGAAAATCGCGAGCATTTTAATTTTTGCCTTGTTCATTGATTGGCGCTTATAAATTTGCATTGTCTAGTGGAAAGTTAGGAGTGCATTATACACGCCTCTGACGGGAAAGCAAGCAGGAAATGTTAAAATTTATGCCTGGTTGTGATAGACGCGGTAGAACACCGTGCCGACCGGTGGTTTCGATGAAACCGCCGTACGGGCCGCGCTTTTCGGGGTGGCGGGCGTCCCGCCCGCAACTGGGCAAGGCCGCCCCGGCCTTGCAATGGTGGGGCGAGCCCTCCGGGCGAGCCGCCGCCCCTACTCCACCGTCACGTCAAACCTCATCCCATTCGGACCCGTTGCGCTACCCTCGCCCTTCCCGTCGACGACGACGCCAATCACCTTGACCGTTAACTTCTTCAGCTTCCCGTCCTGAATCGCATATACCTTGAACGAACCCTTGAAGATGCCCGTCTTCGGCGTGTACGTGAGCTTCATCGCTGAGTGATTCGTCCCCTTCGTGGTGTCGACCACGAGGCTGTACGCATTCGTCTTCTTGTCCTTCGCGTATTTCACGGACGCAGCCTTGTCGAACGACCACTTCCCGCCCTTCGGGATCACCGGCTCACCATCCGGCAGCAGATCCTCGATCGTCCCATCCGGGAGGGCCGCGCTTGTCGCGGCCACATACACCTTCGCACCCGCCTTGGTCCAGTTTCCGCCCACTGTCTCGTCAACCATCACGTACTTGCCGTTCTTGAGCGTGAACGTGCCGTCCGCCGCCATCTCAAGCGACATCTCCCCAACAGGTGCCTTGACCGCTAGCTTCACGGGAGGGACGAGTCCCGTCGCGTCCAACCCCACTTTCACCGCCTTCGCCGAGAACTTCTTCGCCTTGCCGTCAATCAGCA
>CADCOC010000029.1 GCA_902802945.1 uncultured bacterium
GAAAAACCAACCTCAAGCGAACCTCCCTCGATGTCGGTCACGCCGGAATGTCTCAGTTCTCCGTTGGCTACAAGCGTTCCGCCGCCGCGCTTGATGATGCCCCAACCGGAGGTGTCGCTTCTGTTGTCCGTCTGCGTGCCGAGATTGAGCGTGAGCGTCTTCCCGGCGGACACATTCACTTCTGAATCGGAATTGCGAATCAGCACATAGCCGCCACCGGCGTTTGCAATTGAAGAGTCGTCGGTCACGAAGATGCCTGGGTTGCTCATCAAGTCGAATCGTTTGGCGTAGATCGTGCCGCCGTTCAGGTAGAGCGTCCGCCGCAAAAGCTCCATGTCGTTGAACGTCACGGATCCGCCCTGCTCCACGGTCAGCGAGGTGTTGTTCATTTCAAAGCCGGTTCCGCCGCCCATGTTGAACACCAGCGCTCCGTCCGTACCGACTTCGAGCCGGGTCCTGCCGATCACGCCCGCGCCGCCGTTGATCGTGCCAGTAAAGACGACCGTGCCTTCGCCGACGCGGAACGTCGATGTGCCGGCGTACCAGCCGACGTTGTTGAGCTTTTCCAAGGTCTGCGTCTTGCCGACGCCCGGCGCGACGGTCAGCGTACCGTAGGGGCCAATGTTGACCATGCCCGTAAATGTTCCGCCAGACGAATCGACTGACTGTCCGAACGGCGCATTGAACGCAAGCGCGCATCCTGTCATGTTCGTAAACGTCGTCGCGGAGAGCTGCACGGGCGCGTTGAACGTCACGTCGCCCGCCGGCGCGAAGTTGGCGTCGGGGATCGTGATCTTTGCCCCGTCGTCGCCGCCATCAAATGTATACGCCGTCTCGCAGGCAGAAAACGCAACCGAACCAGGTGCAACCGCGCCCTTTACCGTCACGGTCGCGCACGCGATGCCGGCCAGGTCGCCAAACATCACCGCGTCGCCATTGTAGAAATACTCGCCGCTCCACGGACGTACGGAGCTGTCATTTTTGAGCCAAAGGCCGTTGCCATTCGCGGTTCCAGACCAGGTCAGCCCGGCGACGAAGTGGATTGTCCTGACGGACTGCGCGACGCCGTCGACGACGGCGCATGCAGTGACCGTCTTTGATCCGCTCATCGTGAAGCGCGTCCCCGGCGAACAGGATGCGGAAGACGCCGTGGGCATCGAGTCGTCGTATGTGTAGTAGATCGTCGCATTGGGATTGCCGTTCGTCATCGTCACGTAGTAGTAGGACGGGAAGTACGCACCGTCCGGAATGTCCCTGCCGCTGTCGTCCACAAACCGCACGTCCCAGTCGTATGGCAGGACATGCTCGCGCAGCGAGGCGATGTCGGCATGGGTGAGCGTCAGCGTCCGCCTGTTGTCGTTGACGCCCGCCACGCCCAGGGCGCAGCCATACTCCTTTGGCGAGATGTCCGGGGTGGAAAAGTATGGGGCGGGATTGTAGTAGTTGCTGTCGTCGCCCGTGTACGTGTAGGCCATGACCGTGCCGCGCCTGACATTGTTGGCGTCGGTGAAATGGTAACCGCAGGAATCGGAGTATCGTCCCGGACCGGAATTGGTGCCCTGCCGGTTGCTGTGTCCGCAGCCCATGTTGTGTCCCGTTTCGTGGCTCATTGTGTAACGGCTGTGAACCGTCTTGATGTCGCACACGTTGCAGGCGTAGTCCATGCTGTTGAAATACTCAATGGTCTTGCCCGCATTTCCGGAATACTCGAAGCCGATGCCGGTTGTATTGCCGCTCGTGCGGTTGACAAGGAGCGTAATCGTGTCGGCGCCGCACTTGTCCCTCTGCTGCGAAAGTTTCGCGAACTTGCCTTCGCGGGCACGCATGCTCAGCAATAGTTCATTGTTGATCTCCGACCACGAGCCGTCTATTTCGGCGATGCCGGCCAGACGATAGCAGAACTGATCGTCGAGCTGGGAATTGGCCAGCACCGTGTTCATCTTGTTGACGGCATAGTCGGCGAAATCGTCCATCCCGTCGAATCCAAGCTCTGTGCACTTCGCCTTCGCGCCCTGGTCGAAGGCGACGAGGATATCGACGATGCTCTTCTGCTCGGCGAGCGGGAAGCTGGCGGCATCGCCCAAACGCGGTTTGGCCGTCGAGGTTTTGGACGTTGGGATAGTGGTGATCGGCGCGGGCTCGGGATGAGGCAGGCCTTCGTTGCAGGTGGCGCAGGAATCGGCGGGGGTGGAGGATGTGTCGCACACGGTGAACGAGGCGCGGCCGTCCGTGACGCGCAGATTGACGTTCCGTGCGTTCGCGAAGTCGTCGATGGTGATGCGAATGCCGTTGGCGAGTGGCTTGAGGACGGCTACGGCATCCGAGAGAGCGTCCTTTGCGATGAAGGATTGCCCCGCAATTCCGGCAGGCGGAGCGGAGACCACCTCAAGGGAGAACGCGGCGGCGTCTGGGAGCGAGATGTCGAAGATGTCGCCGATGGAGACGCTTGCCGGCGTGGCGATGGAACCACCGTCGCGCGCAAGGTCGTACACGTATGTCTCGGCACGCGTGTAAGCCGCAAGCGCAAGTGCGGCAAGCGCCGCAAATATCGATTTTCTGCTCATGGCTGGTTGCGGGCTAGGACCGAGCAGGGGTGGTCGTAGGCGAGGGGACGGCCGTCGCAGTCGGTAACGATTCCGCCGGCCTCGGTGACGATCAGCGCGCCCGCCGCGAAGTCCCACGGCGAGAGGAACAGCTCGAAGAACAGCTCCGCGCGTCCGGCGGCGACAGTGCAGAGGTCAAGCGCCGCCGAGCCGCTGCGCCGGATGTCCAACGCCTTTTTGAAATAGTCGTAGGCGAGCTGGAACGTCTTCTCGTTGAGTTCTTCGTGGTAAGGGGCGGTCCCGAACACCACGATGCCGTTCTCGAGCGGTTCGTTTGAAACGTGCAGGGGCTTCCCGTTGCAGAAGGCACCCTGTCCGCGCTGCGCGTAGAACATCTCGTCCGCGTAGGGATTGTAGACGACGCCGAGTTCGGCGGCGTTGTCGACGACGAGGGCGACGGAGATGCTGCTGAAATTGTAGCCCTTGACGAAGTTCGTCGTGCCGTCAATGGGGTCCACGATGAAGAACTTCCCGACGGGGGAGAACGTCTGCGTCGTGCCCTCCTCCCCGACGAAATGTGCGTCGGGCATGATCTCCAGGAGACCCTTGCGCAGGCGTTCCTGCACCTGCTTGTCGTATTGCGTTACGAGGTCCGCGCGGCCGCTCTTGGCGTCGATGTGGAGATGCCCTCTGTCGGCGTCCTTGATGAACAGGCCGCAGGCGCGGACGAGTTCGCGGATTGATTCGAGCTCTGTTTTCATTTTTGCCATGGCGACAGTATAGCATAATTTCGCCTGTTGCGGCTCAAATTCGGTTTCTTGCCCGTATTGACCTCCCCCGCCGTTTTTGATATACTTACCCGTCAAACCGCCGAGGGTAGCGCCGCGGACGGGCCGCAGTGGCTCGGTTTCGTGGAGGCGCGAGAGCAGGCGGAGTCGCTTAAGGAACGACAATGGACAAGATCAAGATCAAGGCGGAGGAGCGCGTGGAACAAGGGTCCGCAGCTGTCCGCCGCCTTCGCCGGGCGGGCAAGATCCCCGCTGCGGTGATGCGAATGAACAAGGGCGGCACGCTGCTGGTGAAGCTCGACGAACACGAGCTCCTGCTTGGGCTCCGCGGCCATGCGAGCAAGCAGCTTCTCGTCACTCTGGACATGGACGGCAAGGAAATGCCGGCGCTCATGCGCGAAATGCAGAACGACGTGGTGAAGGGCACGCCCATCCACGTGGACTTCAGCGAGGTGTCGCTGACGCAGAAGGTGCGCGTTGTCGTGCCGATCTCCCTTACGGGCGAGGCCGTGGGCGTTAAGCTCGGCGGCGGCGTGCTGGAGCAGGTGCTGCGCTCGGTCGAGGTGGAATGCCTGCCTGAGGACATCGCGGAGAAATTCACCGTTGACGTCTCGAGCCTCGGGCTTGACCAGACGCTGTTCGTGAAGGATCTCCAGCTTGGTGACAAGTTCTCCCTGGTGACGCGCGGCGAGTACGCCGTGGCGGTGGTGAAGGCGCCCGAGGGCGCGGATGCGGCGGCGCCTGGCGCGCCTGCGGCGGAGGCGAACCCTGAAGTCATCAAGAAGGGCAAGGAAGAAGCCGCTGGTGGCAAGAAGGAAGAGAAGAAGTAATCTGGGAAGGAACCGACATTATGAAGAAGTACGATGGTCTCTACATCTTCGCAGGCCAGGCGAAGGACGACGTGCTCGAAGGCCAGATCGCGAAGGCGGTCGCCGAGGTGACGCGTCTGGGCGGCAACATCCTCTCGCAGGAGGTTTTGGGCAAGCGCGCGTTTGCGCGTCCGATGCGCAAGCGCGAGAGCGGCGTGTACGTGCAGGTGCGCTTCGAGCTCGATCCCTCGAAGGTGAGCGAGCTCGTGAACCGCTACCGTCTCGTGGAAGAGGTCTTCCGCGTGCAGATCCTCGCCGTCGACGACCGCCGCGAGGCGTTGCTCGCCAAGCAGCGCGAGGTCGCTGCGCAGCGTGAGGCGGAGAGAGCCCAGAAGGAAGCCGAGGCGGCGGAGACCGCTGCGGCCGAGTAACGAAGACGAGGTGGAACGATGCCGTCTTTCAACAAAGTGATCGTGATGGGGAACCTGACGCGTGACCCCGAAGTCCGCCAGGTGGGCGCCAACGCCGTCAAGGTGTGTCGCTTCGCCCTGGCGCTCAACGAGCGTCGCAGGGACCGCAACGGGAACATGGTGGACATCCCCACGTTCGTCGAAGTCGACGCGTGGGAGAAGCTTGCCGAGCTGTGCGGCCAGTATCTCCGCAAGGGCCGTTCGGTCCTAGTGGAGGGGCGTCTCCAGATGGATTCCTGGGAAAGGGACGGGCAGAAGCACCAGAAGCTGAAGATCCGCGCGATGACCGTGAAGTTCATGCCCCTGCCGGCTCCGAACCAGAGCCGTCTCACGGGCGAGCCGATTGTGCCGAACGTCCAGCAGCCACCGGTCGTCCCGCAGGCGGGCGACATGGACGGCTACGACGACGACGGATCGATGCCCTACTAATTCCACCTCGGCAAACAACCAATTGAAGGAACAGAAACAATGGCCTACCAGAAAAAACACGAGCGCGGCGACCGCGAAGACCGCGGGGAGTTCACTTCCCGCCGCCGTCCCGCCATCCCCGCGAACGACAAGATCGACCTCAACGACATCGAGGTCCTCAAGCGTTACGTGACCGAATACGGCAAGATCATCCCCGCCCGCGTGACGGGTGTCACCGCGATGCAGCAGCGCCAGATCAAGAAGGGCGTGCGCCGCGCGCGCAATATGGGCCTGATGGCCTAAGAAAGGACGCCTACCATGGTTGAAGTGATGCTGATGTCCGATGTCAAGAAACTCGGCAAGGCTGGCGCGATTGTCAAGGTCGCTCCGGGTTACGCACGTAACATGCTCATCCCCCAGGGCCTCGCGGCGCCGGTGACCGAAGCCGCGAAGCGCAAGCTCGCCAAGCTCGAGGAGGCGCGCGCTAAGGCGCGTGCCGAGGCGAAGAAGGCGGCGCAGGCGGTGGCGGACAAGCTTGCCGGCCTGACCGTGACGGTCAACGCCCGCACGGTGGACGGCACGAAGCTCTATGGCAGCGTGAGCGCCACAGACCTCCTCGCGGCGATCGAAGCAGACCGTGGCGTGAAGCTCGAGCGCTCGCAGCTGGACCTCCCTGACCATCTCAGGGAAGTGGGCGAATACAAGGCTACGCTGGATCTCGGCGAGGGCGTGAAGGCGCCGTTCTCGGTGAAGATCGTCGAGGAAGCCGCGCAGGCGTGACCTTGCGGCATGGAAAATCGGGCGGCGGATTTTTTTTCGCCGTTCCGATTTTTCCAGTTGATTTCCGAAAAAAAAAGCGTATGATAAAGGCGTTCACGGAGAACTGGGTCTTCTCCGGGTCATAGCAGAATGAAGACGAAATTGAAAAGATTGTCGTATATCCTTGCCTGTGGGCTTATGTCTGTCGGGCTGGGCGGGTGTATTATTGTTGATACCATTGACGGCTTGCTGAATCCCAAGGACGGTAATGTAGATCCAAATGTTTTGGCGACGTATGTTGACGGCCCGAAGGTGCGTCCTGGTGTAGCTTTGAGCATTTCCGTCACTGCCGTTGGAGCGGAGAATTCATCGCACAAGCAGTATTTCGTGGATGCGGATGGCAACATCTCGATGGCACTTATCGGTCAGGTCAAGTGCGACAACATGACCTTGGTCGGGTTGCAGAGGAAGCTTGAGTCTGCTTATAAGAAGTATTACCTCAAGCCAAGCGTCACGGTTAACTTCGTGCCGGGGCAGGGTGTTTCGCCGTACGGGACGGTCACGGTTTTGGGCGAGGTGGGTCGACCGGGACCGGTGGATGTGCCGCCGACGATGGACTTGCGCCTCACGAAGGCGCTGCAGATGGCCGGTGGCGTGAATGCGATTGCAAACAAGCGGCGCGTGCAGGTGACGCGTTGCGACAAGGATGGCAAGCAGACGAAGACAAGGGTCGACTTGATTGAAATCGGCGAAGATGGCCGGCCCGACAAGGACATGCTCCTCAAGGCAGGGGATGTTGTCTGGGTGCCTATATCTTACTGGTGATAACTTAACGATCCAATCAAAGGAGAAGCAAAATGAAGTTGAAGAAGATGATAGAGACGTGCATGCTCGCGGTGTGCGTGCTGCCGTTTGTAGCGACGGCCGAGCTTAGCAAGGCCGAATGGCAGGCCAAGGTTGGCGACTGCGCCAACAACCCGGCAGCGATGAAATCTGTCATCGCGCAGGTGCCGACTGCCGATCAAGCCGACTTCGTTGCGAAGGTCAACGCGGCCATTGCAAAGAAGCCGGGTTCGTCTGAGGCCAAGGCGGCGGACTTCTATGCGGCCAACAAGGCGGCGGTGTCTGGCGCAACGGACAAGTCGGCCGTGTTGGCTGAGGTATACGCCACGGTGCCGGTGGAATATCTCACGGACATCAACGAGCGCTTTGCCACTGAGCTGTTCAGCCGCAAGGCCAATCCCGAGAAGCCCGTCAACGACAAGCAGTTCGTGGAGCTCTCCACCAACGCGCTGGCCGTCGTGAACAAGCGGTGCGAATCGGCTGAGAATGCCGGCGTGCGCCAGACTTTTGCGGCTCTAATGTTCGTGCGCGCTTCTGAGGGGTCGCCAGAGGGCCTTGTGAACACGTATGTGTCGCAGATGACCGATCCGCAGGCGAAGGAGTCCGCCGCTGGCTGGATTTCCGAGGCGACTGGCGCTGGTGGTACGGAGGCTTCTTACGATAACATGCTCGCTGCGGCGAATGCCGGGGATGAGCCTGACCACGCCATTGTCCTGCAAATGTCCTCTGATCCGAGTGCGCTTATGGAGTCATTGCTTGCCGATCTCCAGGCTCCTGGTGCCGGATCCGCTTCTGGTTCTGCCGCAGGAATGGGTGGCGGTGCCTTTACAACAATGGGCGTCTCTGGTTCGCCCGTTTCGGTCGATGGTTTTCCTGATACTCGCCTTGACCGCGTCCCTCGTGGTGCAATCGGCAGCAGCAGCGCCGTTGGTGGAAACAGCGAAGGCACCAATGAGGGAAAGGAAAATCCCTATTATTCTCGCCGCCGTGGTTCCGGGGCTGAGCCTTTTGTCCCAGAACCCATTGACTATGTGAAATGAGTGTGGCCTACACTTAAACAAGCAAAGGAAAATCCACATGAAAAAGCATTTGACAAGTTTGACGGTTGCAACATTCTCAGTAATTCCCTCGTTGTTTGCAGCGGGAGGAAGCGAGGCTGACAAGCCGCATGGTTTTCGTTTCTTCAACCAGCACCTCACGATAAAGCCGTATGTTGCGTTGTCGTATTCATACGACTCTAACGTGGACACTACTCGCCATTCGGAAAGCGACAGCATCTTCTGCATTCAGCCTGGCGCCGACTTCGACTGGAAAGGCGACAATTGGGCTCTCGTGGGCTCTCTTTGGTATCGCCGCAACGCCTACTGCGAGTATAGCAACGAGATGGGCGACAACAGTTTCGGCGAGTCGCTGGCCTACAAGTGGACGACATCCAAGCAGAACGAGCGTGGATGGTCATTGGTACTCGCAGAAAGGTACCGCTACACTGACCAGAACGACGCACTCGGTTCCGGAGACGGACGTGGCGTCTGGCGAGACCGTGAGGCGTTTGACATCTCTGGTGAGCTCCAGCGCCGCTTCTCCGGGCCTTTGCACGCTGAGGTGAAAGGGCAGTACAACTGGATTGACTACAAGAACGATACTGGCAAGTACGCGCCTCTCTACGGTTGGTCGTCATGGTCGGTAGGTGCCGAAGCGGGCTTTGCTGCGTCCAAGTGGACTGACTTCCTCGTGTCAGGAGGTTATTCGCACTATACGCAGCCCGGCGGTCACGGCTATCGCAATTACGACAATGAGAGCAAGTCATGGACCATCCATGCCGGTATTGGCACGCATGCGACAGAGAGGATTTCCTATCGTGCACTCATGGGTGCGTCTTGGCTTGAATACGGCGGCCGCGACGCTGGTTGCACTTGGACATACCAGCTGAGTGCCAACTGGAAGATTACGCGGCAGTTGCAGGCCTCCTTGCTCGGAAGTAGCTACTACCAGCCATCTGAGCGCACGCGCGGTCAGGCTATCAAGGTGTATTCGCTGTCGAGTGGACTTTCCTACCTTACGATGGGTGATAAGTTGACCCTTACGGCGAATCTGGCGTGGCGTTACGAGGATACGTGCTACAATGACCGCTACCTCGCGTACGGCAACGACTTCGACGAAACCATCCTCTCCTTCCGCTTGGGCGCGAGCTACACCATCAATCGCTGGATTTCGATTTTCGCACATATCACTTGGGAAGAGGAGTGGTGTGACAAGCGTGACTATGACTATGATCGCTTCCGCGGCACGATTGGCTTGCGCTTCCATTATTGATTGATTTGTGCTGATGTTTCCAAGACTCATCACCAGGTACGGGCTGGCGACGCATCTAGCGTTGCTGGCCTCTTTGCCTTTCGCGCTGTTTCCGTTCTTGTCGGCGGGCAGCCTTGCTGAGTTGATCTTTTGGCTTTCAGGACTGGCATTACTGTGGTTGCTCGTCGAACCGTCAATGCGGTCAGGAGAGCATCTTTCCATTGCCCGCCGACGTGTTATCGGTTCATTGATACGTGATGTTGCATTCTGGTTTTTCTTCTGCGCATTGGTGGTGTCGTTCATACGTTACCTGAACTCCGATGTGGCACTGGACTACGTTAACGACGAGTGGGTCATACGTGATCCATCTTCTCCGGGGCTTCCTGCATCTTTTGGTTCTGCCGGCTTGTTGCCGCTGGCAGTGCTGACGGGGGTTGCGGTGGTCGTGCTTGGCATCCGCCACGGCATAGGGCGGAAAGGGCGCATATCCTTTGGCGTGACGGCGTCCTTTTTCATGGGACTCGGTGGCCTGGCTATGGTGAGTTGTGCCTGCTTGAAAGTCCCTGCGTTCATGGGTGCAGCAAAGGTGGACTTTCTGAGTGGCCCGTTCTGGGGGGCTTTCTACGGCCCTGGCTTCGGAGCCTGGCTGATCTGCGCGCTTGCGTTCGGAACGCAGGCGGAAGCCCGCAAATGGGGCGCCTCGCGCGTGCCGTTTTGCATTGCTCTGGCGGGAAACGCAAGTGGGTTGCTTTTTTTCACCCCGCCGCCAGTGTCCACGGTGTTTCTGCTGGCTGCTGCACTTGTTGCGGTCTTCTGCCTGGCGTACGTGGGGCGGGTAGGTTCCATGGGTGCTAGCGCGCGTAGTTTTGTCTTGATGTTGCTTGGATTTGCCACGCCGTTTTTCTTCCTTTCCGCGCTCCTCCCGCCTGAGGTGGAGCTTGACGGCTGCGTGCGTGCTAATGGTGACGTGACGGAACTTGTAAAGGAGCCTGTGCAGAACATATATTCCGTGAAGGCTGGAGGATTTCTCGCAATTGACAAAGATCAGTCAGATGCCTACCGAAAACTTTCACCCGCATTGTCGGCCATTGCGAAATCGGTGTGGAAGAAGCATCCATGGTACGGTGTCGGCACTGGCGCGTTCCGGCTGCACCTGCCGTTCATCGCTAGCAAGTCGGAACTGCAGTCTTTTCAGCGACAGAAGGCGGACTGGCGTGCGTTGCTGATTTCCCAGCAGATGAAAGACACGGCGAAGCGTGGCCGTGGCAAGGCAGCCAAATTCGACTGGAAGCAGCTTCGTCCGTGCAACCGGAATCCCGTCTGTGCGTTCAACAGCTACTGGACCTACCTTGCCGAACATGGTCTACTCGGCCTGTCACTGGTTGCATTGGGACTTGGTATACTCCTGTTCACGTATGTCAGCCGACTGGTGCAGGCTGTCATTTTCCTGCGCGAACAGGATGATGCGGACGTTGTGGTTTTCGCATGTCCGCCTATTGTCTGGATCGTGCCAATCGCGTTCGCCCTGCCTTTTGCCCTTGCTTTCTACGAGCCGATTCTTGAAATCGCCCCAATGATGTTTGTATTTGCTGTACCGCTCGCAATCGGGGCAGCATCTTTCCCGAAAAGGCCGACGTCGGCGCGTGCCACGCAAACCATTGAAAAAGAAAGTCCTTAAGCCATGGCATCATCTTCGTCATCGTCATCCACATACGGACAGAAGCCTCTGTACTACGGCACGTCCAAAAAGTCGCCCATCTATTACGGGTCGGCTCAGACTCCGATGTACTACGGAGGCGGCGGACAGGCACCCTACTATTACGGCGGCGCATACGGCGGACAGGCCCCTGGGCAGGATGCCGAATCGATAGTTGGGACGATTACACTTGGTCGTGTGCTTCGCGTGATCGCCCAGCGCTGGATCTCCGTACTCGTTTTCCTGCTGATTGGCCTTGTTGCCTCGTTCGCCGTGTACCGTATCTCGCCGACCATCTACGAGGCGAAAAGCGAGTTCACGATGGACACGCGGCGTTCCAAGGGCGTCACCGGCGTTGGCGTTGCCGGCAACGACATGGACTACTACGGCGCAAACTATGCGGAAATTTTCAACACGCGTCAGTCCGATTGGCGTTCTGAGCAGATTTTCACTAAAATACTCCAGCAGTACCGCGCAAACTATCCTAACTCCGTTGTAACGGACAATGATCTGGTCGCGATGCTGTCTGGTTCTGAATTGGAGCTCGTGCGTCATTCGCGCTTGATAACGATCGCCATCCGTTCCAAATCCCCGCAGCTTGCGGCAGCGCTTGCAAATGCGTACGCCGAGGCAATTGAGTCATTCACCGATGAAGAGAACAGGAAGCGGTGCGACAAGGCCGTGGCCCAGATCCACCAGCAGGTGGAGAAGCAGAAAAGGGTGGACGATGACCTTGCGGCCCGCCTGCTCAAGTTCCGAACGGAGAACAAGATCGACAGCTTGATGGCGGAGCGAAACATCCTCAACCAGAGCCTTTCGACGACAACCGCCAACGTGCTTGACTACGAAAAGCGCGTTTCGGCGGTGAGCGAATGGGTGAAGATGCTCCAGGCTGCACAGAAAAACCCCGAGAACTTCGGCGAACTGCCAACTGCGGTGCCGCGGTCCTCTGACATTGGATCTGCCTACACGAAGTTGCAAAGCGTGAAGATGGAGCTTGCCACGCTCAAGACGCGGTATACGCCAGAGCATCCGGCCGTGGTGGCGAAGAAGGGCGAGCTCAACGCAATTTCAAAGGAATTCGCAGAGACGGTCAAACGTGCGCTTGCAACCGCAATAGGCGATTTGACGGCTGCAAAGAGCCAGCTGGAAACTTTTAAGAAGAAGAGCGATGAACTTAACAAGAATATAGCGAGAATTGGGCAGTTGATTGTTCAGGCCGACGCCGGGTTGAAGCAGCTGGAACAGGAGAAGAAGGTCTCCAGCGAAATATATCAGGACCTCCTCCAGAAGGAGAACGAACACCGCATCGCCGCCGAGCAGAACAACGAAATCGTCCGCGTAGGGCGCCCCGCCCACGTCCCTTCAAAGCCCGTGCAGCCGAACCCGCTGATCATTTTCTCGGCAGGTGCTGTGTTGGCACTCGGTTTGGGTCTGTTGTTCGTGCTCGTGCTCGACCACCTCGAGGACACGATCGTGTCGCTCTCCGATATCGAGGGCCGCCTTGCCCTCAAGGTGCTGGCCGTTTTGCCGCACGTCCGCCGCAAGAAGCGCGAGCAGGTGGCTAAGTTCATCTCCGAAAACAAGTACTCGCAGTTCGCCGAGGCGATGGCGGGCCTCCGTAACCTGTTGGACTCGCCGCGTTACCAGCCAATCTCACAGGCCGTGCTGATCATGTCCACGCAGCCGGGCGAGGGCAAGACCATTACTTCCTGTTCGCTCGCAATCTCCAGCGCTCAGGCTGGCAAGAAGACGTTGCTAGTGGACTTCGACCTGCGCCGTCCGCGCCTTGCCCGCGTGTGGGGACTGCAGATCGACAACGAGCACTCCTTCTCGCACTACCTTTCAAAGAAGGATTTGCGCGATTTCGCCTCGCTTGTGATGTCGAGCGGTGTTGAGCACCTCGACGTGATCGGCTCCCTGCCGCCGGACAACGTCAACCCTGCTTCCATCATGGGTTCGCAGGTAGTCCCCGATTTCTTCAAGTGGGCGCGTGAAAACTACGACCGCATCGTAATTGACTCGCCGCCGTTCGGCATTGTCGGTGACGTGGTGACGCTTGCCGCGATGGTGGACTCCGTCATGATCATGTGCTGCCCCGACCGTACGCACTTCAAGCCCATCCAGCACGCCTCCCGTTCGCTAAGCGAATCCGGAGCCACGGTGATTGGCATTATCGTGAACGACGTCGAGATGGGCGGTGTTGGAAGTGCATTTGCGCCGTCCGGCCATTCCTACGGCTACGGTTATGGCGGCTACGGTGGCTATCGGTCATACGGTAGGGGTTATCGCCCGTACGCCCCATACGGGCCGATTGAAACTGCGGCCAAGAAGCCCGAAGGCGCATCGTCTCCTGAGGGAACGGATACGCCTCCAGCATCAGATGAAGACGCGCGTCCATCCCGTGGAGCCGTCGATCCCGATCTGACGGACGAAGAATAAAGGATTGGGAAATGACGCTGTCCCTTGCTCCGGCCTCCCGCCCCCTGCAGGGGCGCGTGACGCTCCCCGGCGATAAGTCCCTGGCCCACCGTGCGGCGCTCTTCGCCGCTTTGGCCAAAGGCGTTTCCACGGTTCGGAACTATCCCGACAGCGGCGTGACGCGCGCGATGCGCGGTGCGTTGGAGACGCTCGGTGTGTCAAGCCAGTTGGAGGACGGCGTGTTGACGCTCGCGGGAAACGGGTTCTGCCCGTTTCCGAATGACGGTGCAGTCGCATGGTGCGGCAATTCCGGAACGACGATTCGCCTGCTCGCGGGCGCGTTGGCAGCCACGCGCTCGTCTGCCGTTCTGGACGGCAGCGCGGGATTGCGCAAACGTCCGATGGGCCGCATCGCCGACCCGTTGCGTCTCATGGGCGCCGATGTGGCGACTGCAGACGGCCATGCGCCGATCACGATCTCGCCCGCGCCTCTGCATGGCATTGAGTACACGTTGCCGGTTGCCTCTGCACAGGTGAAGAGCTGCCTCGAACTCGCCGCACTCGGTGCGGATGCACCCGTGACGCTGCACGAATCAGGCCCCTCGCGCGACCATACCGCCCGTATGCTTCGTGCGATGGGCGCAACCGTGGTCTCCAACGGCTTGACAGAAACCGTCCATCCTGTCACTTCTCTTAAGCCTCTCGACGGCACGCTTCCCGGCGACATCTCGTCTGCCGCGTTCCTGCTGGCCGCCGCGGCGATCGTCCCCGGCTCGCGCGTGACCGTGGCCGACGTGGGACTCAACCCCACCCGCACGGGCGTACTGGACGTCCTCTCCGCCATGGGCGCGCACATCACCACGGCGAACGCGCGTGTCGAATTCGGCGAACCCGTCGGCGACGTGACGCTGGAGTCCACCCCCTTGCACGGCGTGGAAATCTCAGGCGACCTCGTGGTGCGGTCGATCGACGAGTTTCCCGCGCTTGCGGCCGTCGCCGCGTTCGCGGAGGGCGAAACGGTCGTGCGCGAGGCAAAGGAGCTGCGCTACAAGGAGACGGACCGCATCGCGGCGATTGTCGCGCAACTCGGCGCGCTCGGCGTGGATGTTTCGGAACTCCCGGACGGCTTCACGGTGCGCGGCGGCACGCTGAAGGGCGGCACGGCGCACGCGAACGGCGACCACCGCCTCGCCATGTCCATGGCCGTCTGCGGTCTGCGTGCGCCTGTGTCCGTCGAGGGCGCGGAGATCCTGAACGAGTCATTTCCTGAATTTGAGTCGCTCCTTTCGTCGCTGATGTGATATACTCTTCGGCATGAAGAAACTGTTCATCATCGACCTGATGCCGTTCCTCTACCGCGGACACTTCGCGTTCCTGCGTAATCCGCGCTTGACGTCGACGGGCATCAACACGTCCGCGCTGTTCGGGTTCGCGAACGGCGTGACGTCCATCCTCAAGGATTTCGCCCCCACGCATGCGGTGCTCGCGATGGACCCAGACGGTCCCACGTTCCGCCACGAGGCATACCCGCCCTACAAGGCGCAGCGCGAGAAGATGCCAGAAGACCTCGCGGCCTCCATCCCGTATGCGTTCGAGCTCGCGGAGGCGCTCCGCCTTCCCGTGCTGCGCCAGAAGGGATTCGAGGCGGACGACGTGATGGGTACACTCGCCGTGCGCGCGGCGGCCGAGGGATTTGACGTGTACCTCGCCACGCCGGACAAAGACGCCGCACAGCTCGTGGCGCCGCACATCCGTCTGTTCCGTCCCGGACGCAGCGGCGGAGATCCGGAGATCTACGACGAGGCGAAGGTATGTGAACACTGGCAGCTCTCCTCTCCACGGCAGATGATCGACTGGCTCGCGCTCGCCGGCGACGCGTCCGACAATATCCCCGGCGTTCGCGGCGTGGGCGAGAAGACCGCCATCACGCTGCTCGCCCAGTACGGATCGGTGGAGAACCTCATCGACCACGCTGCCGAGCTGAAAGGCAAGCTCGCCGAGAAGATCGCGTCCGGCGCAGAGGACGCCCGCACTTCCAAGTTCCTTACGACCATCCGCACCGATGTGCCGATGGATGTCTCCTTCGACGATTTCCTGCGACAGGAACCCGACGCAGAGAAGCTCCGCGCAGTTTGCACGAAGTTCGAGCTGAACGCCCTTGCGCGTCGTTTCCTCGGCGACGATGCCATCCAGTCCGAGAAACCCGCCTTCAAGACGCTTGTGGACGTTCCGCACGAATACCGTCTCGTGCAGACGCTTGACGAGGCCGCCGCGCTCGCGCACGAACTGGAGTCCGCGCCAAAGTTCGCCTTCGATACAGAGACCACGTCCACCGATGCGCGCACCGCCCGGCTCGTGGGGATGTCCTTCGCTACGGCGCCCGGCAAGGCGTGGTACGTGGCCGTTCCAGACCACCTCCTTCCTACCGAAACACCTCCGCCCGCGCAGGACCTCTTCGAGACCGCGCGGCCAGCCGGCGAGGGACACGGCGCAGCCCTTACGTTTGTCGCCACGTTCGCCGCCGCGTTCGCCGATCCCGGCAAGACGCTCGTCGCGCAGAACGCGAAGTTCGACATGGCCGTGCTCTCCCGTTACGGCATCCGCTTCGGTTCCACAGTGCGCGACACGATGCTCGAACACTACGTGCTCGACGCCGCCGCATTCCACAACATGGATTTTCTCGCCCGCGAGTACCTCGGCTACGACCCGATTCCGATCACGCGCCTGATCGGTGAGCGCAAGCGCGGCGAACAGCAGAAGAACATGGCGGAACTGCCGCCGGCGGACGTGCGCGACTACGCCGCGGAGGACGCCGACGTGACGCTCCGTCTCGATGAGGTGTTGCGTCCGCAAGTCACCTCCGCCGGTGCGCTGCAGGCGCTCGCCGAGAGCGAAGAGCCCCTTGTGCCGATCCTTGTGGAGATGGAGCGTGAAGGCGTGAAGATCGACACCGCCGCGCTCCACGCCTACGGCCTTGAGCTGGATAGAGAGATCGCTTCTCTCACGGAGTCCATCCGCACCGTCGCCGGGAACCCCGACCTCAACGTCGATTCCCCGAAGCAGCTCGGCGACCTGCTCTTCGGACAACTGAAGATCGACTCCTCCGCCGCCAAGAAGACGACGACCGGGCATTTCTCCACGGACGAGAAGACTCTCTTGAAGGTCATCGACGCCCATCCCGTTGTGCGGCAGATTCTTGAGTACCGGGCCTGCGCGAAGCTGAAGAGCACATACGTGGATAAATTGCCGCAGTGCATTGATCCGCTCGACGGACGCGTCCATACAACGTTCGCACAGGCGCTCACCGAGACTGGGAGACTTTCCTCCTCCGACCCGAACCTGCAGAACATTCCCGTGCGCACGGAGCGCGGAAAGATGATCCGCGCCGCCATCGTCCCGCGCGACGCGGACCACGTGCTTGTCTCGGCCGACTACTCGCAGATCGAGCTGCGCATCATGGCCGCGATGAGCGGCGACGAGACGATGCTCGACGCCTTTGCGCACGGGGCCGACATCCACCGCGAGACGGCCGCGCGCGTCTATGACGTGATGCCGCCGCTCGTGACCGACGACATGCGCCGCAAGTGCAAGATGGTCAACTTCGGTATCATATACGGCATTTCCGCGTTCGGCCTTTCGCAACGCCTGCAGGTGCCGCGTCGCGAGGCGGCCGACTTGATCGAGACGTACTTCCGCCTCTACCCGAAGATCCGCGCGTTCATGGACACCGCAATTGGGAAGGCCCGCGAGACGGGCTACGCCGTAACGGCGCTGGGACGCCGCAGGACGCTGCGCGACATCTCGTCGCGCAACGCGACTGTGCGCCAGGCCGCCGAGCGTGACGCAATCAACACGCCTGTTCAGGGCACTGCAGCTGATCTCATCAAGGTCGCAATGGTCAAGGTCGATCGCGCGTTCAAGGCGGCTGGCCTGCGCACGAAGATGATCCTCCAGATACACGACGAACTGCTATTCGACACGCCTCGCGACGAGGTCGAGCGCGTGAAGGAAATCGTGAAGCGCGAGATGGAGGGTGCGCTGGATCTCGGCGTACCGCTTGATGTCTCAGTCGGCGTCGGGGACAATTGGCTCGAGGCTCACTGACGGCGTAGACGACTCCGGCGACGCATGCAGTTTGAGTTTCGTCTTAACATGGGCTGCCTGCGAAACAGGTTCGTTCGCGTTTTTCGGCGCGGCGGCTTGCTTGGTTTCCAATCCGGGAATCTTGAATCGGTCGGCAATCGCACCTGACATCAGCTGGCTCTTGAACGCGGGAGCGGCATCGGCACCTGACACCTGAGGTACAGACGGCTCGTCATCGGTGTTTGAGGCCTCGGCTACAGGGCGTGTGCCGCGCAGCCGACGGCGGAAGACAAGGATGACCGTGAGTACAATGGTCGTGACGATCGCTTCGGCGAGGGGCATGTACATTTTGTCGATGTAGCGCGGGAAACCCTGCGTGATGGTTTTTACGCAGGCCACGAGCGCAGGCTTGAAGAAGTGCGTGGCCATGTACGCCGTGAGGGCACATTGTCCGTAGAGGGTGATGAGCCACCAGCCGCGCCGGCACGGAAGGATGTCCGTCAGCACGTAGAGAAGGGCGAGTGCGAGTACGCACCAGCCCATCGCCTGGCAGGTGAAGCTCACGGTGTAGATGTGCTTGATACATGGAACGGCGAGCGTCAACGCCCATCCCGCACCGAGGAGAACGCCGCCAAGAACGAAGAGGGCCGTCGCCTTTCGTCCGGTCGGCCACTTGCCGCGCAGTATCTCTGCGCACTGCGCGCCGCAGAGCGCCATTGCGCCGAACATGAGCGTTGTGAGGAACCAGGTGTAGCCGTGCGTCTTGAACGCCGCGCTGCCGTCGGGCAGGATGGCGTGGAGAACGTTCTGCTCCACGACTTGCGCGATATTGCCGTCTTTCGAGTAGTCGCCGCAGAAGTGCATCAGTGCGCCGTATGCTATGGCAAAGACGAATGGCATGAGGGCGCGGAGCGCACGCACGGGGATGAGCATCACAAGGGCGGCTATCAGGTAGCCGGCGGCGATGGCCTGAAGCGTGTTGTTGTAGGGACTGATCTTGAGCGGGTCGAACGTGGCGAGGTCCCCCTGCACGAGCATGCCGCAGAACCAGAGAAGCAGGACGCGTCCGAAGACATGCTTCCAGAACGCGCCGGTCGCCCAGCCGTCGTCGTCCAGCCGCTTTGACAGCGCGTATGGAACGGCGGCCCCGCAGGAGAAGATGAAGAGCGGCATGATGATGTCCCAGAGCGTGAAGCCGCCCCAGGCGTGCTTGAACTGCAGCTGGACGGCTTCGGGCATTGTCCAGGCCTTGTTCACGGCCCAGAAAACTGGTCCGATGACCGTGAGAAGGAGCATGTCGATTCCGCGGAGGATATCGAGCGAGAGAAGGCGTCTATTGTTTTCCATGGCGATATTTTACCACAATGCCGCGGGTCCGTGTAAGGAAATGTGATATACTACGCGCATGGAAAAAGCGGCGACAGACTCTTATGCCATTGGCAACATTGGTGCTTACCGCATTGTGCGTCTGCTGGGATATGGCGGCATGGGGACGGTGTACGAGGTGGAGGACGTTGCCGGTGCGCATCTTGCGCTGAAGCTTTTCACGGGCGGCGCGAAAAACCAAGAGTTTCTCGAGAAACGTTTCCGGGCCGAGGCGAAGATCCTGGCCATGTTGGATCATCCGCATCTTGTGAAGGTACGGGACGTGGGCGTGGACGAGGCAACGGGAAATCCGTGGTTTACGATGGACCTGGTGTTGAACGCGGAGGGAGATCCGGAGACACTGGAGGATGCGCGTCGGCGCGGCGGCATCTCGAACGTGCAGGCACTGTGCTGGTTCCGCGAACTGGCGGATGAACTTGATTACCTTCATGCGCGCGGCATCGTGCATCGTGACGTAAAGCTCGAGAACGTACTGATTGATGATGGTGGCCATGCCGTGCTCTCCGACTTCGGCATCTCCCGCATCTTCGACGACAGACTGCGCATTCGGCTGGACGTAACGACGACGTTCATTGACGGGCAGACAACCGGTACGCGTCCGGTGATGGGCACTTACTTTTATCTTGCGCCCGAAGTACGAGCCGGACAACCCGTGACGCCGGCATCAGACTGGTATGCGCTTGGCGTTCTCTTTTTCCGCCTTTTGACGGGCATGTGGTACGAGTCGCCGAAGACTCCAACGGAGGCGAATGTCAGAAAGGCTACATCTCCATTCGACATGTTGCTGGCATTTGATCCGTTCTGGCAGACGAATCTTCCAAGGCTCCTTTCTGATGATCCGAAGATGCGCACGATTGTGGGGGTGAAGCATGGAACAAGTCGCAGACGGTGGATGTTTTTGCTCGGACTAGGCACCCTTGCGGCAGGTGTGCTGATTGCGGTGCGCACTGGTAGCGAGAACGCCCATCCACCGCAGGGCGTGCTGTGGGTTTCGAACCTGCAGGACATGCAAAACATCGCCCCTGGCGGCGTGACCTCAGTTGTCGTGAAGGCCGCCATGAAGCGTGTTTTGGTCGATCAGTTCAAACGGTGGCCGGATCTTCGACATGTCACGGTGGAGGAAGGCGTGGAATTGGTCGATGCGGCGGCATTCTTCGGTTGTCCGCAACTGGAGACGGTTACGCTTCCCGACTCGCTGAAACATGTGGACAGCTATGCGTTTGGCGATTGTTTCGCCTTGCGTGAGGTAAGGTTTGGAAAAGGTCTCATCGACGTGGGGCAGGCGGCGTTCGGGGGATGCTCAAACCTTATGCACGTTTACTTCGCAGGCGATGCGCCCGTTGCGCGAGGCACACGCATCTACGTGCGTACGCCTACCAACCTCGTCAACCATGTCCAGCCCACCGCCAAGGGCTGGAGAACGACTTGGCCGCCCAACGACGCATTCGCCCGAAAAGTGGAGGTTGGTCATTCGACAACCGACAACCCTAACGACTAGCCACTAACCACTATGTTTCCCGACACTCCACAAACCTTGCTCCGCAAGATTGCCGAATACGCGAACGGCGACGATGCCGCCGAATGGGCGCGGTTTGTCGAGCTGTATACGCCGGTGATCCGTGCGTTCATAGGCGCGCGTGGTGACGAGGCGCCTTCAGACGTGGACGACGTCGTCCAAGAGATCTTCGTTCGGCTGGTGAACGTCTTACGCGCCGGAACATATCGCCCTGAGAAAGGCCGTTTCCGTGCCTATTTAGGAACAATGGTGCGCCGTCTGTTGATTGACCGGCATCGCCGTAGCCTTGCACGCGGTGCAGGGGAAACTGTCTCTGCCGAAGAAGTGGAGATACTTGATGAGACGCCCGACGCGGCGGCCTACGTGGACATGCATCTCTTGATGGCGCGCCATGCAGCAGCAGTTGAGCATGTCCTTTCGAGAACCATGCTTGACACCCGCACCGTTGCGGCATACCGCGCTTACGCGCTTGACGGCGAACCTGCTGCCGATGTCGCCACGCGCCTGGGAATTACACACAATGCGCTTCGCCAGATCAAATATCGCGTTGACCGCATGATCGCCGCCGTCGAGGCGGCGTACGGGGAGTAGGAGCGAGGCATGAAAGATTTTTTATTTTCCCCATAACACTTCGCATTCTGTTGCGTATTACTTGTTTGATGGCTGGGTGTCTGGCCAGTTTTATATTCTTCTAATACAATCGATTAATAGTAGAAAAAGCGATGAAGAAAGCGATAAAATCAGTTTTCAACGGAAAACTGCACATGAACAGGTGGAAAGCCATCGTGTTTGCGGTACTTGCGCCCGTTGTCGTTGGATGTGGAAACGATAAAGAATCTCTTGAGGCAGTGAAGGCCGCAAATGGGGAGCATAGCCGCTTTGCTAACGTAAGTTTTTACCCAACGATAAGGGGCGCGATTATCTATCCGCTTTGGCAGGCGGTGGTCTTCTGGGTGTGATTTGATGAACTCAAAAAAAGAAGGAGAAAGAAAATGAAAAAGACGATAACAACTGTTCAATCAAATGATGAGAGAGCGATTAGGGGTACTGATCACGACAGTCCTCCCATTGATCGCTCTGGAAAACATTGGATGCGGATAATTCTTTGCATATTATTGCCACTCTTTGGGATTATAGGGTGTGGCAAAAGCGAATGGAAAGACGGGGACAGATTTACAGGAGGTGTTATTGGTGCTGATATTGATCTAAGTTATAACGAGGCTGATTTTTTGTATATGCAAAGTTATAAAGAAAGCTTTGGATTATATACCGGGGGCGGATATTTTGGAGGAGAGGGCACATATATTCCATCCGATTGGGCGTGTAGCAAGCGCGGTGCGGCTGTTTCAATGGCAAGGGAGGTTTTTACTTATAGTTTTAAGAATTATTTTATGCTAGATGGTGTTTCTGGTTTTATATATAATGTAGGATATATTTTTTCAGTTCCACATAAGATCATTAGAGGTTTAAGATGTATGGATGGCGTGGTTGGCTATTTGGGGGCTCTTTTCAAATTGGCATGGGGTACGGCTGCTGCAGCTGTAGGCGTGGTTGCTTCGCCGATTATCAATACGGTCGTTCATCCTTTTGAGACATTGGCAAATCTTACCGTGGGAATCATACATGTTGACGGCATTGAGTTCCTCGGTATTCATCCGAGCGGGTCAAATTGCGGATGGTTTGGTTATGTGGTGCGGACCAACATTATTGCTTCGCTTTGGGACCTCGTGTGGGGCGCGATGATATATCCGCTTTGGCAGGCGGTAGCGTTCTGGGCGTGACATTTCGTCCTTTGTTTGGGCGCATTACAATCATACGTATTGGGATTGGAAACAACCAAAACAACTTTCAAGAACAACATTATCCTGCGGACGCACCTTGAACATTCAGGATCGTGATAGTTTGAGGATTGGCAAATGGGCGCGGGCGAGTTAGCCCGCGCGCCAAAGGTAAGTTGTTTTTAAACAGTTGTTTCCATTTAACGGAAGGCGTTGCCGTGAATTACGGAGATGCGCCCCCTGGTTGATTTCATGAAAATCTCCTTGGTTGCGGGAGGCCGAATATATGATATAATACGCGGCGACAAGGAAAATTAGTCGAACGGTAATGGTAACGGCAACAACTAGATTGGCGAGGTCGCGGGACGCATCGCGGCTCGCGCGGTGAAGGAACGTCATAAAATGGCTGACGGAGATTACGAGCGCGGCCGTAGCCGCGAAATCGGTGCCATTGCCGCCGAACTGAAGCGGCTTGCCGCTGCCCGGGAGGGCCTCAACGGGCGAGACACCCGTTGTCCCAGTGCGGAAGGGCCGCGCTTGTCGCGGCCGCAAGTTTTCGTGCTGAACGGCTGGGCGGCGAGCCCGCATGCGTGGGACTTGTGCAAATTTATGTGCCACCCGACTGGGACCACGGGCGTCTCGCCCGTTGCAAGCGCGAACCCTCCTCGTCTCTTCGGCTATGTGGAGCAATTGGATGGCGAGCCGGAAAAGGCGATAGAGAGCGTGGAGCGCTGCGTCCTTGTGGGCTGGTCGATGGGCGGAAGCTCGGCGCTGCGTCTTGCCGCACGTTGGCCCGAGAAGATTGCCGGACTTGTGCTGGTCGCGGCCACGCCGCGCATGATGGAGGACAAGGCGACTGGCTGGAAGGGAATGTCCCCGCGTCGGCTTGAGGCTTTGCGCTACGGTCTCGTGATGACGCAGGGAGTGGGAATGTTCGGCGTTCCAGAGGGGAAACCGAATCCTTATCTCCTCGACGCCCCCGCGAATCTCGAGCGTGGGCTCAAGTACCTGCTGGAGACCGATCTGCGGGCCGATCTGGAACGAGTTTTTCAGAGAGAGTGCTTCGAGCAGCAGTCGGGACAGCAAGCGTACAACAACAAGATGTACGCGCGCCGTTCATTGGCCGTACACATCTTCCAGAGCGAACACGACGGCGTTGTGCGTGCCGCGAATGCCGACTATCTTCAGAAAGTGTTCCCGCAGGCGTCCGTGACGATTGTTCCCGGCACGGAACATGCCTTGCCCATTTTCATTCCGGAGTTGATTGATGAAGCCGTTGATTCTTGCATCCGGCTCGCCGCGGCGGGCCAAGATATTGCGTGACCTAGGCGTAGAGTTCGAGATCGTGAAGACCGAGGCCCCGGAGGTCTCTATTCCGCACGATCCTGTGCGCACGGTCACGGAAAACGCTCGTGAGAAGTTGCATGCGGCCCAACAAGAGGGGCGAGCCATTCTCGCCGCCGATACTATCGTGTGGTTCAACAACCGCATCTACGGCAAGCCTCGCGACTTCGACGAGGCAAAGGAGTTCCTGCGCGAACTTTCCGGCCAGACGCATGTGGTTTTTACGGGCGTCGCGTTCCGCGCAGAGGACGGGGCGGAGCGGACTGCCTGTGTTGAGTCGCGAGTCACGTTCCGTGCGCTGTCCGAGGAGATGATTGACGAATATGTTGCCCGCGTCCATCCCACCGACCGTGCGGGCGCATACGACATCGACGAATCAGGCGACCTCATAGTGGCCTCATACGATGGATCCTACGAAAACATCATGGGGCTTCCTGTGGAACCGCTGCGCGATTTCGGCATTTTGAGGTAGTGTCGGAATTTTCAAAAAAGTTAATTTGCCGTCTTGACGGCGCACGGTTTTTTTGATTAACTATACCACTCACACGCGGAATCGGCTGACGAAGTCGGTTCCCCGCAGACGGGAGTTCCGTCTGCGCAAACGGACAAAACCTCGCCGCGGCGGGGCACAAAGCCACATGAAAAGGAAAGAAACATGCAGAAAAGCACTCGTCCAGCGAACCCCGGCGACAGCCGGAAGTGGTTGCTGGTGGACGCGAAGGATCAGGTTCTTGGTCGCCTCGCCGTCGTGATCGCGAACAAGCTTCGCGCGAAAGACTCCCCCTCGTTCGACCCCTCCGTGGACGCCGGCGCGTTCGTGATCGTGGTCAACGCCGCCCAGGTGAAGCTCACCGGCAAGAAGGAAACGCAGAAGGACTACCAGCGCTATTCCGGTTACCGGGACGGCCTGAAGCACTTCTCGGCCGCAACGATGCGCGCGAAGCATCCCGACCGTATGATCAAGGAAGCCGTCTGGGGCATGCTCCCCAAGAACACCATCGCGCGCAAGATGATGACGCGCCTGAAAGTGTTTGCGGGCCCTGAACACACCCACGCGGCTCAGAAGCCGGAAGTGATCACGCTCTAAGGAGATTTTAGGAATGGCTACCAAGAAAGTGATTTCCGCCGGAACCGGTCGTCGTAAGACCGCCTGCGCGCGCGTGACGCTCGCTCAGGGCGACGGCAAGTGGACCGTCAACAACGTGGCACTCGAGGAGTACATCACCTCAGAGGCGCTGCGCGACTACCTCAAGCAGCCGATCGCGATCTCCGGATTCGACGCGTCCTCAGTGGACGTGATCGTGTTCGCGAAGGGAGGCGGCTGCAGCGGCCAGGCGGGTGCGATCCGCCACGGCCTCGCCCGCGCCCTCGTGGCGGCGGACGGCAACCTGCGCGCCGCGCTCAAGAAGGCCGGCTGCATGACGCGCGACAGCCGCATGAAGGAGCGCAAGAAGCCCGGTCAGCCCGGCGCCCGCAAGCGCTTCCAGTTCTCGAAGCGTTAATTCGGGATCCTCCGTCCTGCCGCGCGTCCGCGCGCGCAGGGCGAAGCTTGCATTGGGCCGCCGTGGAAGTTCTGCTTCCAGCGGCCCTTTGCGTTCACAGATTTGAAGAAGGCACTATGGCATTTGGATTTCTCAAGAAGCTGGTCCAGAAATTGATCGGCAAATCCCCTTCGGCGCCCAAGGGCGGGAAGGGCGCGCCTACTGGCGCCGGGAAGAAGGAAGGAACCGGCAACGGGCGCGGTCGGCGGGGCAAGCATGGCCGCCACGGAAACGGTGGCGGACAGCCCCAGCAGCAGCAGCGTCCCGCAGGGCAGCGTCCTGCTGGTCAGCAACCTCAGCGTCCGTCAGGACAGCAACAGCAGCAGCGCCCGCCTCGCAAGGACGGTGCGTCTGGCGAACGACGCGGCGAACGTGGCTCGCGCGGCCGTGAAGGTGCGCGTCGTGGCGGACGCAGCGAACGTGGCGGCGACCGTCGTCCTCGGTCCGTCAACACCGCCGCGAACGAGATGCGTCCGGGCGGCGTCGTCTCTCCCGAGGAGATGGCCGCGCGCAAGGCGGCCCATGCGGCATGGGACCCCGCGTCGTTCGCCGTCGAGCCCATGGAAGGCAAGATGCGCTTCCAGGATTTCGACCTTCCTTCGGAGGTGCTGCACGGCATCGCTGATCTCGGTTTCCAGTACTGCACCGAGATCCAGGCGCTGTCGCTCCAGAACGCTCTTGATGGCAAGAACATCGCCGGCAAGGCGCAGACCGGGAGCGGCAAGACGGCCGCGTTCCTCGTGGCGATCCTCACCCGCTATCTCCGCACGCCCGAGTCGCGCGCGAAGACCGGCGGCACGCCGCGCGCTCTCGTAATCGCGCCCACGCGCGAACTCGTCATCCAAATTTGCAAGGACGCCGACGCGATCGGCAAGTACTGCGGCCTACGTTCGCTCGCCGTGTACGGCGGCATGGACATGGACCGCCAGCGCGAGGAACTTCAGGAAGCGCCCGTCGACCTGCTTGTCGCGACGCCGGGGCGTCTGCTGGACTTCTGCCAGCGCCACGTCGTGGACCTCAAGAGCGTGGATACGCTCGTCATCGACGAGGCGGACCGCATGCTCGACATGGGCTTCATCCCCGACGTGCGCCGCATCATGTCGCACCTGCCGCAGAAGGACAAGCGCGCCACGATGCTCTACTCCGCCACGCTCACCGACGACGTGATGCGTCTCGCCGCGCAGTGGATGGAGGAGCCCGTCAAGGCCGAGGTGGAGAGCGAGCACAACGCCACGGACACCGTCCGCCAGGTCGTGTACGTGATCCGTTCCGAGGACAAGTTCAAGGTTCTGTTCAACCACATCTCCCTCCATCCGGACGCCCGTGCGATCGTGTTCTGCAACCGCAAGTCCACGACGGAGGACGTCTACGAGTCGCTCAAGCGCCGCGGCGTGAAGTGCGAGATGCTCTCCGGCGACGTGAGCCAGAACAAGCGCCTCCAGGTGCTCGAGGGCTTCCGCGCCGGCAAGATCAAGATCGTCGTCGCCACGGACGTCGCGGGACGCGGCATCCACGTGGACGACATCGAGTACGTGATCAACTTCGACTTCCCCTACGAGGCCGAAGACTACGTACACCGCATCGGCCGCACGGGTCGTGCCGGCAACACCGGCATCGCGATCTCCTTCGCGGACGAGGACGAGTCCTTCGCGATCCCCGAGATCGAGGAGTACATCAACGAACCCCTCAAGTGCACGATCATTCAGGACGACGATCCGCTCCTCAAGCCGCTCGAGAAGCTTGCGCGCGGCGAGACGGCCACGCTCAAGCCCGTGGACGAGGCCGCGAAGGCCGCAGTGGACGCGCGCGAGGCCGTCACCGAAGAGCAGAAGGCCGCCGCCGCCGCGATGGTGGGCGGACTCGCCGTCAAGACGGCCGCTGGCAGGACCGGCTTCGTCCGTGACGACGCAATCACGCGCAAGGAGCCGAACCTCGAAAACGCCCTCGACCCCAAGCCGGTCGCCGACGAGTCCGACGCATACGTCAAGCCCATCGAACAGACGGCTCGTCTCGAGGAATGGGTGCCGCAAAAACCTATTGAAGGATCGGGTGGTCCGGTCCAGCAAAACGGCGAACAAGCCAACCAAGAACAAACAACCCAAAAGGATGAATGAAATGAAAATGATTAAACAGATGGCGTGCGCCGCGCTGGCCGCCGCCGTTGCTGTAGGTATCACCGGTTGCGGTGATGGTGGTTCCAAGGACTACTCTCAGCCGAAGGTGGCCGAGGGCGCGATAGCGGCGCTCGTGGCGCGTCCGATGGAGAACACCTCCCTCGCCACGCTGTGCAAGCAGTACGGACTTGACGTCCCCGCGCTGATTCAGAAGGTGTCCGACAAGGACTTCCAGGGTGCCGTGAAGGAACTGGCCCTCGACAAGGCGCAGACCAAGTGGATCGCCGTGACGTTCGACGCGCTCACTGCAGATAAGGTGAAGAAGGGCGAACCGGACTTTGCCGTGGTGGCCGCCACATCGGTTGATCTCGACAAGGTTATCACCTATGCCGAACAGAAGGCGAAATCCAAGTTCAAGAAGGCTACGATTGCCGACGTGCCGGCCTACATCGCCCTTAATGGCGAGAAGGAAGATGGATACATGGCGAATCTTGACAAGCAACTCATCCTGGTCTCTAACACCTCGGCCGGTCTTGAGAAGTTGATTGCCCTCTACCGCGACGGCAAGGGTGCGAGCAAGGATTTTGGCGCGTTCACGCTCGGCGCGAACGACATCCTCCGTGCCAAGGCCACTAAGGTCGGCGAGAACGTCAAGAAGAACCTGCCCGATCCCGAAATGCTCAAGATGGTCAATCAGATGGTTCCCGATGGCGACAAGATCGTCCAGGGCCTTGGCTCGCTGGACATCTCCCTCGGTGCTTCGAGTGACGGTAAGGACGTCAAGTTGGACTTGTCCTTGGAGACGGCATCCGACGCCGACGCCGACAAACTCGCATCATTCGTGAAAACCGGCGTCATGGCCCTCACCGCGCAGATGAAGGAGGGCGCTGCGAAGGACGCCGACTCCAAGATGGCGTATGAGGCGCTGCAGGCCGTTAAGGTCGAGAACAAGGGCAAGGTGGCCACCCTTTCGGCCACCACCGCTGCCGATCCGGCCTTGAAGGCCCTTGCCGACAAGGCGAAAGACCTCAAGTAAGAAGCCATGAGCAAGCAGTACAACGTGGGTCTCGTCGGCGTTGGCGCCGTCGGGGCCGAGATGATCAAGGTCCTGAAGGACCGCCAGTTCCCCTGCGGAAAGGTGCAGGTGTTCGCCAGCCGCGAGCGCGACGAGGTGATCAACGGCGAGACTTACCACGTTCTCAAGGCCGGAGAAGACAGCTTCAACGGCCTTGACATAGTGCTCTTCGCCGGCAAGACGGACGTGGCGATCCAGCTGAAGGACGCCGTGGTGAAGGCCGGCGCGAAGATGATCGACAACTCGCGCGCGTTCCGCCAGGACCCCGAGGTGCCGCTCGTTGTCCCGCAGGTGAACGCGGAGGACCTCGACTGGAACAAGGGCGTGATCGCCAACCCGAACTGCACGACGGCGATCATGCTCGAGGCGGTGGCTCCGCTCCACAAGGCGAAGAAGCTGAAGCGCCTCATCGCATCCACCTATCAGGCGGCGTCGGGCGCGGGTGCGCCCGGCCTCGCCGAGCTGGAGCTGCAGATGAAGGAGATGGTGGAGGGCAAGCCCCTCACCGTCAAGGCGTTCCAGCACCAGCTCACCTACAACCTCATTCCACACATCGACAAGTTCGACGAGACCAACTGGTATACGCTCGAAGAGCTGAAGATGCGCAACGAGGCGCGCAAGATGCTGCACGCGCCGGACCTCATGCTGAGCTGCACGAGCGTGCGCGTGCCGATTCCGCGCGCGCACTCCGAGTCGCTCAACCTCGAGTTCGAAGAGGACATCACGCCCGAAGAGGCGCGCGAGATCCTCGCGAAGGCCGAGGGCGTGAAGGTTGTGGACGATCCGCTCAACGGCGGGTATCCGATGCCGCTGGACGCGACGGCGAAGTACGACGTTCTCGCGGGGCGCATCCGACAGGACATCTCGCGCAACGACAAGAAGGGCCTCGACATGTTCGTGAGCGGCGACCAGCTGCTGCGCGGCGCGGCCCTCAACGCCGTCGAAATAGCCGAACACCTCATCAAACGCGGCCTCGTCTGAGCCGTGAGCGAGCGAAGTAACATTCGGCGTTTCTGTCCGTAGCCGCTTGAGGAAAGTCACTCGGAAATCCGCCACGAAGGCGAATTGAATCATGGGCGAAAGATTGTGTTTTTTGCAATCTTTCGCCCAGATTATCATTGCCTCGAAAACGGTTTCATGGTAAAATTCCCCGCGTCTTCAGTTAAGAGGATTTCATTTGCATGTTCATTGGACGCAAAGAGGAATTGGAAACGCTGGCGGGGCTGTGGCGCAGACCCGCAGCCTCTCTTGTAACGTGCAGGGGGCGCCGTCGCATCGGCAAGAGTTCTCTTGTGGCCGAGTTTGCGCGTGTGAGCGGCGCGCGCTTCATTGCCATAGAGGGCAAGGCGCCAGAACCCGGAATGACCAACCGCGACCAGCTTGGATCATTCCGGGAGCAGATCGCCGAGCAGACGGGGACAGAAGTCCCTGCGCTAGGGTCGTGGTTCGAGGCATTCGTTCAACTCGACAAGCGAATAAACGGACGCAAGACCGTCGTGCTGCTGGACGAAATCTCATGGATGGGCAAGTTCGACCGAGGTTTTCCCGGAGACCTCAAGATCGTCTGGGACAGGGCGTTCAAAAAACACGACCGCCTCGTGTTGTTTCTCTGTGGATCCTTTTCGACGTGGATCGCCGAAAACATCCTCAAGAATACCGGTTTCGTCGGGCGACGTGCCTTGGACATGGTCGTCCGTGAGCTTCCGCTTGCGGACTGTACCAAGTTTTGGGGAAAGTCGGGAGGGCGCGTGGCGGCGCGCGAAATCCTCGATGTGTTGTCCGTCACGGGCGGCGTCCCGAAATATCTTGAAGAGATCGACCCCGCCCTTTCCGCAGACGAGAACCTTCGCCGGGCGTGTTTCCTTCCAGGTGGCGTTCTCGCCGAGGACTTCGACGAAATCTTCTCAGACGTGTTCGGAGACGAGGCTGTTGAGAAGCGTCGGTTGCTTGCTGCGCTTGTGGGTGGTGCCAAGACTGCCTCTGAACTCGCATCTGAAACGGGACTGCTCAACAATGGCCATCTCACCGGCAGTCTTGAAGAACTCAAAACGGCCGGCTTCATATCTTCGGAACGCGGATTGAATCCCGCGACCGGACGCTCTGCGCAAGCCATCCAGTACCGACTTTCCGACAATTACGCCCGTTTTTTCCTGCGTTACATCGAGCCTAACCGTGAGACGATTGAGAAGGGGCGTTTTTCCATCGCGACGATGGAACAGCTTGACGGATGGGACGCGATTCTCGGCCTCCAGATGGAGAACCTTGTTCTCAACCATCTAACAGAATTTCTTCCAAAGCTCGGACTTGGGCGTTCGCTCGTTCTTTCTGCGGCGCCGTTCTGCAAAAAGAGCGACGCAAAAGGGCCGGGATGCCAGATTGACCTCTTGATCCAGACAAAGAAATCGGCGATGGTCGTAGAAATCAAGCGACGCAGGGAGATTGGACGGGAGATCATACGTGAAGTTGAGGAAAAGGTCGCGAGACTTCCCGTGCGTCGTGGTCTTTCGGTGCGTACGGCGCTCATCTACGATGGACACCTTGCCCCGGCGGTAGAGGGTGATGGATACTTTGATGCCGTTGTGCCCCTCGAATCAGTGCTTAAGTCGTAGTTTTAAAATGAGAAAAACGTGGACAACCGCATTTATGGCCGCCGCGGCATACGCCGCGTGTGCGACGGACGTGACGTTTCTCATGTGCTACCGCCCGGACCACCCGGAAGATCCGGCGACGAAGCAGATTCTCCAGTTCACGGCGGTGCGCCCCGAGATACGCCCCTTCCAGTGGGGCGGGCTCACTCTTCCCGGCGGCGGTGGACGCGCCGCGTTCATGCTCGCGCTTGCAGGCGGCACGGCGCCGGATGTCTACAAGGCTTGGTTCCACATCCTGCGCCACGACATCGACGAAGGCTTTTGCCATCCGCTCAACGAATGGCTCGGCGACGATACGGACGGCGACGGGAAGCTCTCCGACGCCGAGGCGAAGTGGCCGGGCTGGAAAGACGTGCCGCAGCTCTGGCGCGACGTGGCGACGAAGGACGGCAAGGTCTACGCAGTTCCCACGCCTGGCTTCGCCTACTACGGCATCGTCTACCGCAAGGACCTCGTGAAGGCGGCCGGACTCGACCCCGAGAAGCCGCCGCACACATGGAATGCATTCGCCGACTGGTGTCGTAAGCTCACGTTCGCCGACAAGACCATCCCCGGCGCAACTGTGCAACGCGGTCAGCGCGCATTCGCGATTGAGAACCGTCCGTGGGGTTTCCTGCCGTGGGTCGGTGCCGCCGGCGGCGATGTGATTAGAATGGGGAACGGGGAACGGGGAACGGGGAATGGGGAAGAAACCTGGGAGGCGTGCTTTGATTCGCCGGAGTGTCTGCGTGCGGCGAAGTTCCTACAGGGATTGATCGCAGATGGCGTGGTGCGTGCGCTGCCGCAGCTCTCGATGTCGAACGAAGTGGCGGACATGTTCGTGAACGGCGAGATCGTGAGCGTGTTCGGCGGCGAGGACCTCGTGGTGTATCTCACCGAGCGTCTGAACTTTCCCTCCGACCAGATCGGCCTCATGCCGTTCCCGGCGGCGGACGTGAACTGCCGTCCGGTGCTTCAGGCGCACAAGCACTTCTACGCGATGACGGAGGGCGTGGGGCGGCGTCCGAAGGAAGAGCGCGACGCGGTGTGGGCGTGTGTGGAGCAGCTCGCGTCCGGCGAGGTGTACGACGAGACGGTGCGCAAGAACGTGGCGGAAGGGCGCGCGCGGTGGTGTCTGCCCGCCGACCTCAAGCGCCTCGGCTTCGACGAACATCTTGCCGAGGTTCCGCCGGGTATCCGCAAGATGTACGACGACCTCGCGGCGGGCAAAATACGCGCGGTGACGGAGCCGTACATGGGATTCTGGCAGGCGGCGAGCGACCTCGTGAGCCGTCGGTTCCTCGGCATTCTCCTCAGCGACGCGGGGAAGGACCTCGACTGCGCGTCCGCGCTGAAGTCGATTTCGGACGACGCGAACCGAGGGCTCATGTTCGACGCGGACAAGGAGCGCATCGAGAAGGCGCGTCCCGTGGCGCGCGTGGTGCTGGGCGTGCTGGTGATTTGCGTGCTGGTGTGCGTGTGGCTGGTGATGAGGGCGAAAGGACAGAGGACTGAGGACAACGGACAAAGGGTTGAGGACGGAGGACGAAAGACGAAGGGTGGCCGGCGGTGCTTGCCGTGGTTCTTCCTCTTACCCGCAATCGTTTCCATTGCGCTGTGGAGCTACTGGCCGCTCATCCGCGGTGCGCTGATGGCGTTTCAGGACTACCGCATCGTGGGTACGGGCACATGGGAGGGGCTGGATAATTTCATTCGCGTGGCGTCCGACCCCGGCTTCTGGAAGGCGTGGGGTCGTACGCTCCAGTACGTGGCGATCACGCTTGCACTCGGATTCGTCTCGCCTGTCGTTCTGGCGCTCCTTCTGAGCGAGATACCGCGTGGCAAGGTGTTTTTCCGTACGGTGTACTTCCTGCCACATCTCACGAGCGCACTCGTGGTCACGCTTATGTGGAAGATGATGTTCGATCCCACGGAGAACGGCATGCTCAACCAGATGCTCGCGTGGTTCGGCGTGGGGCGTCATGCGTGGCTGCAGGATCCGGCGTGGGCGATGACGTGCTGCATCCTGCCGGGCGTGTGGGCGGGGATGGGTACGGCCTCGCTCATCTACATTGCGGCGCTCGGGGCGTTGCCGCCGGACTACTATGAGGCGGCGGCGATTGATGGCGCTGGCATCTTCGCGCGGTTCCGCCACGTTACGCTGCCGCAGCTCCTGCCGCTCATGGTGATCAACTTCGTGGGGGCGTTCATCGCGGCGTTCCAGGGCATGGGGTCGATTTTCCTCCTCACCTTCGGTGGCCCGGGTGACGCGACGAACGTACTCTCGCTCGTGATCTGGAAGGAAGCCTACAACAACCTGCGTTTCTCCACTGCTACTACGATGGCGTGGTTCCTCGGCACCGCGCTCATCGCATTTACCTACCTCCAGATCCGCTTCCTTCGCCGTGTCGAGTTCCGCCAGGCCGCCGCGAACTGAGTACAAGAGAGATGTGCATTGACAATATGCCGCAATGGAAAGAAAAAACATGATTACCATTCAAATGTTGACTGACCTTTACAACGCCTACGTGGACACGTTCCGCGGGGCGGACGGCAATTTGCCGCCGATGATGGAGCTAAAGCGCATCCACACGGCGCATGTGGTGGCGAACGCGCGGCTCATTGCCGAGGGCGAGGGCTTCGACGCCGTGACGGCGCGCGCGTGCGACGCGGCGGCGCTTCTGCACGATACGGGCCGCTACGAGCAGCTGAAGCGCTACAACACCTTCCGCGACTCCGACAGCGTGGACCACGCCGTGTTCTCGCACGACATAGTGAAGGAGAAGGGGTGGCTGGACGGCGATCCGCAGTGCGAGGCGATTCTCACTGCCGTGCTCGTCCACAACCGCCGCGACGTGCCGGACGGACTCGACCCGCTCACCGAGGCAGCAGTCCACACGGTTCGCGACGCAGACAAGCTCGACATCTTCCGCGTGCTGGAGCACCAGATTGCCACGACCGACTGGCGGCACAATTGCAAGGCGTTCTGGAACCTTCCCACTACGGCGCGTCCCAGTCCCGCCGTGGTCGCAGCCATACGCGAGGAGCGTCCCGTGGACTATCAGGACATCAAGACCCTCGCCGACTTCGTGCTCATCCAGGTGGGGTGGATGCGGAGCGGTCTACACTACGCCACAAGCCGCCGTATCAGCGCGGAACGGGGGCATCTCGCCTTCCGTCGGAACTTCCTCCATGAGCTGACTGACGACCCCGTTGTGGACGAATTGTGCGATTTTCAAATATCCGCTTGCGCTGGCGTCTAATTTTTGGTATATTATTCGCTCCGTTTTGGAAAAGTAAGGAAAAAAACATTCATGCCGACAATTAATCAGCTGATCCGCAAGGGGCGTCATCCCCTTGCCACGCATTCGAAATCGCCGGCGCTGAAGGCTTGCCCCCAGCGCCGCGGCGTTTGTCTGGTCGTCAAGACGATGACGCCCAAGAAGCCGAACTCCGCTCTCCGCAAGGTCGCCCGTGTGCGTCTCACGACGGGTGTCGAAGTGACGGCGTACATCCCCGGCGAAGGCCACAACCTTCAGGAACACAGCGTCGTGCTCGTGCGCGGCGGCCGTGTGAAGGACCTTCCGGGCGTGCGTTACCACATCGTGCGTGGCGTGTTGGACTCGCTGGGCGTCTCCGGGCGCAATCGCAGCCGTTCGAAGTACGGCGTGAAGCGTCAGAAGGAAGAGAAGAAGTAAGGGATAAGCCATGTCCAGACGCGCAAAGAAGATTGAGAAGCGGGTCACAGTTGACCCCAAGTACAATTCCGAGCTGATCGCCCACATCATCCGTATCATCATGAAGGATGGCAAGAAGACGACGGCCGAGAAGATCGTGTACGGTGCCATTGAGAAGATCAAGGCAGAGGTTGAGAAGAGCCCGGACAAGTTCATGGCGGGCGAGGGCGACCAGAAGGCCCCTGTCACCGAGCCGCTGGAGATCATTTCGGCCGCGATCGAGAACATGAAGCCGAAGGTCGAGGTGAAGACCCGTCGCGTGGGCGGCACCACGTATCCGGTTCCTGTGCCGATCAACGAAGTGCGCCAGCTTTCGCTCGCGCTCCGCTGGATGACCACGTTCGCCGCCGGCCGTCACGGCATGGGCATGCCCGCCGCCGTCGCCGCCGAGATCGTGGATGCCTTCCAGGGCCAGGGTAACGTCATCAAGAAGCGCGACGACGTCCACAAGATGGCGGCCGCCAACAAGGCTTTCGCGCATTACGCGTGGTAAGCCAAAAGGCACTTTTCCAAAACAGCGAAGAAGCCGGGGCCAAAGCCTCGGCTTCTTTTGCAATTTTTAGCCGCAAAGAACGCATAGAACACAAAGGTAATGGACGTCTTTGCGATCTTTGCGTCCTTTGTGGCTAAATTCCCGCGTGTTCCAAGTCGCTTACGAAGGCTAACCAGTCGGCGTTGGAGAGCTGTTCGGCGCGGGCGGTAGACTGGACTTGGCCCTTGAAGATCGCGCCGAGTTGCTTGCGGCGGTGCTCGAAAGCCTGTTTCGTAATCTGGCGGAAGCGCGCGCGCCAGTCGGGGGAGAGCGCGTCGTTGCGGTGGTGTCGCGTGAGGCGCACCACAGTGGAGCCCACCTCCGGACGCGGCCAGAAGCAGGATGCCTTGATGGCGCGCACGAGCTGTACGTCGTAGTCGAGCTGCACCCAAACGCCTGCGAGGCCGCGCGTCTTCGAACCGGGACCGGCCGCGAGGCGCTCCGCGACTTCCGTCGCAGGAACCGTCTTTGATGAGGTCAAGCGCGTCGCCGGCGCGGACGGTGAGGTTGGACGGGTTGCCGAGCGCCTCGGCGAGGCGTTCGGCGAGAACGGGATCTTTTTCGATGGCCGTCACGACGAGACCGCGGCGGAGCATTTCCTCGGTGAGTACGCCGAGTCCGGGGCCGATTTCCAGCACGCTCGTACCGGCGGGAAGGGCTGCGGCGTCCACAATCGCCTCCAGGGCGTTACGGTCGACGAGGAAATTCTGCCCCAGCACCTTGTTAGGGTGGAAGCCGTGTTCAATGCACCACGACTTGACCTGGCTGGGGCTTGTCAGGTTCATCACTTGTCTTCGGGGAAGGGATAGACCTTGATGAACGCGGCGGCGCGCAGACGCTGGATCCATTGCCGGTAGGCTTCCTGTCCGAGCCGCTTCTTCACGTTGCGCTCGACTTCGTCGTATGCTTCGGCGAACGAACGTTCCTTGACGCCAGTCTCGAAGTCCTTGCGCACGATGAAGCCCCAGCCGTCGAGGTTGACGAGCTTGGAGACCTCGCCGACCTTGAGCGCGGCGATAGTCTTGGCGATTTCCGGGCGGAACGCCTCCTGCGGATTGACATTCTTCCACTTGCCGCCGTCCTTCGCATGGGAGTCTGACGAGTACTTACGTGCGAGGTCGGCGAAATTCTCGCCCTTGTCGAGGCGCGCGAGGATCTCCTCGCCGCGGGTGGAGACGGGCGGTGTCTTCTTGTCGCCGGCTGGCTTGAGCAGGATCACGCTCACCGTCGTCTTGGCCTCCTGGCGGTACAGGGACCTGTTCTCGCGGTACTCGCGCTGCATGTCCGCAGGCGTGGCCACGACGTATTTATCAACGAACTGCTGGCGCATGGAGGTGACGATCATGTCGTCGCGGATCATGTTGCGCCATTCGGAGAGTGGCGTCTTGATCTGGGTTAGCATGGCGTTGAGCTTGTTCATGTCGCCATCGAACTTCTCCCTAACGATGTCGCGGATTCGGTTGTCGACCACCCATTCAGGGAAGGTCACCTTCTTCTCGGCGGCGAGCTGGAGGATGAGGCGGCGTTCGATGAGGAACTCCACGGTGTTGCTGTAGACGACCTTGAAATCGTCGCTCTTCACGATGGACGCGCCGCTGCGCCGCATGTCGCCAATGGCCGTGCCCACATCGTCCACGGTGATCACCGCGTCATTGACTTTGGCGGCCAGGCCGTCGAGGACCACGCCGTGCGCGCAAGCGCCGGCGAGGAGTGCAATAGATAGAATCGCTGGTTTCATGGCGTCCAGTATACCATTTTCCTCATCACCTGCGCAAGCCGTTCAGAATATAATTTTTTACGAGGCCTTCTTTCTCATTGCGGGGAGGGGCGTGTTATGGTATCATATTTGCGTTATGAGAATAAAGGATGGAATGGAAGCCGTCAACAAAGGTGGAGAACGAATGAAAAGACACGCATTGTTCGTTGGCGTGAACAACTATGAAGACGCTGACATACGCCCGCTTCGGTACTCCGTTCCCGATGCATCTGTCCTTGCAGACCGCTTTAAACGACTTGGGTACAAGACATGGCTATTGTCCGACCCCACGGGAGCCGAACTTAAAAAAGCCGTTATCAAGTCAGTCAAAGGACTTGGCTTCGGGGACATATTCCTTTTCTTTTTTGCTGGACATGGTTTCACGGCTCAGGATGGAGCACACCTGCTTTTTTGCCGTGACGACATGCAGCGGCTTCTTCGTGTAAACGCAGCCGGCGTTAAAGTTGACGCGCTGGAAGCGTTGACTGACGGCGGAGGGTTTCACCGAGCATTCTTGCTCGATTCGTGTAGGACGGACTGGTTCGTAGGCATGGAGGGGCGTGGCAACGGTATTACGCGCGATCTTGATGTCGTGTCTATGCCGAAGTATACGTCGAAATCTGGTAGTTTCTTCCTTTTGCGTTCCTGCGACAAATTTCGGCCCTCACTGGAGTTCGAGGCACTTGGACATGGACTCTTTACACAAGGGCTGTTAGATGCGATGGATAACCATGACGTCCGTCTCGCCAATTGCGACACATTATTTGCGACCGCTATCAGAGTCAAGATGGAGAATCTCCAGCACGCTAACAATAGCGGCGTTCAACAGCGACCTTCCGTAGGTGAATGCAGTGGCCCTGTTTTTTCGCTTTTCGACAATTCTTTTTTCGCAGATGTAGCGCGAATGGAACGAGAGATTACGAGCGGTGGGGGAGAAAAGAGGGACATAGCATCGGCAGTAGTTGCTCCCATACCTCCACAGGAATATGATGGGGTAGCCAAGCGACCTGTTGTCACCGTAAGGGATGCTGATTTAGGTTGCAATCTTATTGAAGGAAAAGACTTCCAAATTGAATACGGCAACGAGAGTCATGTAGGGATTGGCAACATCCTCATAGTCGGTAAGGGAAAATATAGTGGATTCAAGCCAGTCGTGTTCCAGATTACGCCCCGGAGCATGTCGAATGTGAAAATTTCCAAGATTTCTCCCGTTAGATACGAGGGGTATCCGATTAAGAATATTGATGTCGTCGTTCGGGACTCTGGGCTTGGGCGTACGCTGCAACGCGGCAGGGATTACGAGGTGCGTTGCGAGAATGCGGAGAAGCCTGGAGAGGCAACCGTGATTATAGTGGGACGAGGAGTTTATTTTGGGGAAAAAACGGCAATGTTTAAAATCCGACCGGGAAAGCAGAAGGTAGATACTCCGGCAAGAGATAGTACCATGTCGCAAATGCGCAGACCATGCCTCTGGAAATGGTTTGGTACGCACCTTTCCCTAAAGACAATCCTCGTGGTGCTTTTTGTGTCTATGATCGTTGGTGGAGGTTATTACGGGTGGTTTATTTACCAGTCTAAGCGTATGTTGGCATATGAAAGCCGTCGTAGAGCGGAAGAATCCCAAGAGCGGGCAGTAGCTGCTGTGGCAGAAATATTTGCACCGGCAGGCTGGACTTCGGCAACCAATGAGATGACGATGGCGAACAAAAAGTTTTATTTAGGGAAGTTTGCGCAAGCAGAGCGGCTTTTCTCACGGGCAGCTGTCAAATTTGAGAAAAGCGCTAAGGATGCGTCTGAAGAGGCGAAGCGCAAGGCGGAAGAGAAACGCATTGCGGACGATAAGGCCAAAGCCAAGGCGGTAGAAGATGTGAGGCGCAAGGCGGCCAAAGCCAAGGCGGTAGAAGATGCGAGGCGCAAGGCGGCCAAAGCCAAGGCGGTAGAAGATGCGAGGTGCAAGGCGGCCAAAGCCAAGGCGGACGAAGATACGAAGCGCAAGGCGGAAGAGAAACATATTGCGGACGAGAAGGAAAAAGTAGTGGAAGCGAAGCCTGCCAAGACGAAATCTGTTGAGATTGTAAAGCCGTCGGCGAACGCCAAGAATGTCACGTCCGTCCCTTCTGTCCCAAATGTCACGTTGGTAGATTCCCCAATGTCCGATACCGCTTCTGCTCCTAGCAATGCGCCTCTAATAATCGGCGATACGATTGCGAAGGGTGTGAGTCGGGCTTACATGGCGAAGGATACATGCGAGGCGTACGTGTGGACGCCTCCCACGCGCGTTGTTGTGACGGGCTACTGCAGTTGTCGGGAATGTCGTGGGGAAAATGCCTCTGATACCACGGTCACAGGATCTGAGGCTCGGCACGGTACGATTGCTGCCGACCCCACTATTTTTTCGTATGGCACGCAGTTGAACGTGCCCGGCTACGGAGTTGGCCTAGTTGAGGATACAATACCTAGCGTGAAGGGTGGAAGTATCGCAATATGGTTCTCGTCACATGACGAAGCCAAGGCATGGGGTACGCGCGAGATGTCCGTCGCAATGCCACCGAAGACTAAAAGACCCATTTTTCGTTAACTTACTCAAAAACGGAGAAATCAGAAATGAAAACAAAACTGAATGCGATGAAAAACATTGCCATATCTGTTCTATTGCTATGTGGAACACATGCGTATTGTGAGCCTGTACAAAGTAAGACTCGCGCTTATTACGAGAAGTTGCATGAGGAGGGGTGTGAATTGTGTGATAACGAAAATAGATCTACTGCAAGAGTAATGTGGCAGGAGGTTGCGCGATGGGCGAATAGTAGGACAAACGATGTTTTACGATATAAAAGCGCAGGTAATCTCTTGAACTTAGATATGGACATGCTTGGTCAGCATCGCCAGATAAGTCGGGAAACTTACGACCTCATAATTCAGAGGGTGGAAATACTTGAACAACTTAATAATGTGAGTATCCCTGAATCGGAATGGGGAGCAACTAATCCAGAAGCACTGTCACAGTTGGCCAAAGAAGCGAGAGGGGTTTTGGCTAAAGGCCAATCAATAATGGTTTCTGGTTCTGGATCGAGTCCTAAAGAGAGTGGGAATATGACATATGATTATAATCCATATGTGATGCCAATCCCTCTTGGAATGATCAGAGGGCTGGGAACTGCGGTAATGTCGCCTTGTAATATATTTATGTCATGGCCAGCATCGTTTGAACTGGAAAATGATATATGGTTCGGGCCATTTCCACTTTTTGGGATGGGTGTCGCTAGTTATTACATCGGCAAAGACGCAGTTGTCGGGATTGTAGACTTCTGTACGTTAGGTTGGGTTGGGAATCGCATTTATAACGAAGACTCTTCGCCTTGGTGGTGGCAGCGGTTTGGTGGCAAAACTAAAGCGGCGATATTTCGTTAACGCAGTCGGAATGCTCTTTAGGTGAGAACGAAATGGATATTTCCAGTGAATACCTCTGCGGGGTGCTACCGTGTGATGTAGCAACGTGGTTAGGGACTTACCACTTGAATCTGATTGACGGTGAGAAAAGGAGGAAAGTTCCAAGACAAGTTTTTTGAAGAGCGTAAATTCCACCAAAGCTGTGATGGGGTAACATTGGCAATTAGGACGTATGAAAATTGTTGTTAGAAAAAATGACATTCATCGTCTTCATAGGTGTAGATTGAAACAAACTAACCTTTAGAAAGGATGATTGGTAATGAAAGCAAAAGAACAGAAGACAGGTTGGATACGGACAATACTGAATCAGATATTGTTTGTTTGGGCATATTGGTTTGGCATGTTCCTCGTCTTTATTTTTTGGAACAAGAATGTATTCCAATTTGATTTTGAGAGGGTTAAAGGAGTGGAACCTTGGATCGGGGAAACATTGTCTATCACCATTCCATTTTCTTGGGTCTCCTTTGCCATTGGGCTTACGCCATTTCTTGTGGGGGCTGTTTGGTGCAGGCGTAATCGTTTCTACCAGAAGATGACCCGAGATTCTGCATTGGTCAAGATAATGTGGGGGATTGTCTTGATCCAATCGGTATTGGTGGTCGTTAATGGGTTGTTTGCGCTTTTTTCACATGATGGCATAGTGTTACATAAATGTCCGAAGATATTTGCTATGCTTATCCCATTCCTTTTATGGTTTTTTTTCTATTTCCAACATTTTCGTGCCGTAAGAGATGTTGCCCGGCAGAAGCGAGAAAGTTATGCAGACTGGCGTGACCGTGTTGGGGCTGAGACGGTGGTGGAAGTCGAATGTGCGCAAATGCCCATGGTCTCGTTTTCAGTCGCCGGTCTGATTGCCCTTTTTGCACTGGCTGTGTAATGATTTAAAAAGGAGAAGAAAATGATAGAAGACTTTGTGAAGATCGCGAAAACGTTTGTATGTTTTGCGCTGATGATGACGGCAATCAGGATATGGGTGCTGCCGCATATTGCGAAAACACCTGAACACAAGGCAGAAGTGCCTAAACAGCGTGTGCTGGACGCCGTGGAGGAGCATTCCGATAGTAATGTAGTTGCCAAAGTGCGCGCAAAAGACGATGGCCTGGACGCCAACAATGGCGCTGAGACATCGGCCAGAAAATTGGCAGAGGCGATAGAGAGGATACGGAAAAAAGCCGAAGGAGGCGATGCGGAGGAGCAATACACTCTGTCTCTATCCTTTTTACACGGCTATGGCAACGAGAAATCATGGGATAAGGCATTGGAGTGGCTGCAAAAGTCGGCGCAGGGCGGATATACACGTGCGCAGTGTGACCTTGGGCTGAGATATCTTATGGGCAATGAAATACAGGGCAATAGGCTGCCAAAGGACTTAAAACAGGCGCGCTTCTGGCTAGAAAAAGCCGCGAAAGCCAAGGACCCAGAGGTAAAGAAGGCGGCAGAAAGTGGAATAGGGCGCATAAACCTCATAGAGATTATGGGGGGAGAAAAAGCAATTGAGCAAACTCATAGAGCTATAAAAGCGGCTGAGGCGAGGGAAAAAATTGAGAAAGCATCTCAATACCGTAGGAACTTTCTTGAAGCTGTTGGCGGTGAGGAGAAATTGAAAGTCTTGAAGGATTCTTTGTGATTAGACCGATATTGCTTTGTTATCGTTTGTCTTAGATGGTGTTTCTTATGCCCAATCTGTCAAAGCTGATAAATGTTTGATGTTTACGGCTAATGTGAGGATGGGGTGAGACCTTATGGAAATGCAAGAACTGGAAAAGCTAGGTATTCGTAACCTGCACACCGTCTTTGGACGGGGTGTGCGAGGGGAAACGCTCGCGCGCCGGGGGTTCATAGGGCAGGTGCTTGGATGCGTGAAGGATGCGGGCATCGCCTAGGCAAGATGATACAGGCATGCTGTGAGCAGTTATTGGGAGGTGATAAAATGTGGGTCGCAAAATTATACGTGTAAGATTTCGGTAAGGGATAAGAGTATGTGGTTGATCAGGGCATGGCACCCTGATGCAAATGTCAAACAGGTCAAGAATGGACAAGGAAATGGAAATGAATCTGCATAATAAGGCGGCAAGTAGTATTTGGATGCTCTTGTTTGCCATTACGGTGACCTCTGGTTGCAGGTTTACGGAGGAATGCGATGACGGGCCGTTCGACCTGGAAGAAGCGGTGGGGTTTTGTTGTACTGGTGTTGAGGTTCCTGCTACGCCGCGTACGCAAGAGACGGAACTTGGGGATGGGTTGCTGGTATCTATTGCGAGCAACGACATTAAGATGGTTCAGTTTTTCCTATTGATAGGCGCTGACGCGAATTACAAGGACGATTTCGGAGTCACTCCTCTGGGCAAGGCAATTTGCGATACCGACAATGGGCCTAATCCCCAAATTGTCGAGATCCTGTTGAAAAGAGGTGCCGATCCCAGGGCACTGTGGGGCAACTGCGGCACTACTCCGTTCTTTTATCTTGTCCAGAACAGCACCTCTTTCAAGTCTGGAAGTGCGGTTTTGTCCAACCAAGTGGCAGCGGTGAGGCTTATGCTGAAGCATGGGGCGGACCCGAACAGGAAGCAGGGATTGTTCCGGCGCTCTTCCTTGGAATATGCCGCCATGCGCAATGGCGACATCGAGCTGATCAAGGCACTAGTCGATGGTGGTGCCATCATTACCGACAAAGCGATAGAGGATGCAGAGGATGCCGATATCAGGCAGTATCTGGTGAAAGCCAAAGAAACGCAGCAGCGGCAGGTAGCGGGCGGAATCGGCAAGGAGCGCGACGGAGCGGCGAGAGCGTCAAATGAAATACGGACTGCGGTGCATACGCCGCTTTTGACGAAGATGCTAAATGCTTACGACGCATGGGAGGCTGTTCGCTGGGATTTGTCTAATACGAATTCGTTGGAAACTGCCACCCGGCAACGAATTGCCGCCATTAAATACATGCGGTATTGCGATGAAGGCATGGACGGCGAAGTGCAGCGTAAGTCGTGGCCGTTCGACGTGGATGCGTTCGAGAGCGGCTTGGCGCAAAAGATGGTTTGCGACAAGTACGGGCTTTACTGCGTCAAAGGCGAATACAACGATTATGATGAGGGAATACTGGAAGACGGTAATGTCGCCGTAAAACCATCGATTCGCTGGATGAATCGCAAGACGGAAGAGTGGGCGACGAATGCGCTTGATGGCGTGTACAGACGACTTGCCAAGGATGAATTGGATCGGATGCTTGATGCGAAAAGCGTCAATGCCGGCACGTTCTGCTGGGCCATCGGCACGAACGAGTATTTCATAATCCAGAGCGTCGATGATGATCATGATTTTGAGTCCCGTAACTACATCTACATGTGTTGGGACGGCAAGTCAGAGCCGGGGGAATGGGATATACTTGTTTCCGTCTTGCCCCCACAAGGGCGAGATGACAGATTTCCCACGCGGGGACGGGCGCGAGTGCCGCATCCGATCCGCGTTTGGGATTGTGTTGAGTGAAAGACCGGGAAACGCAAAGGAACGAGCCATGTTGAAGAAGTTGATGATGACGGCAGTGATCATTGTCGCCACAATGACGCTCATGTCCGATGAGTGGAATTACGATTCATATACGCATACTGGGTGGTGGTACGATTCTAGTACAGGCAATAAATTGTATTACAAAACATATTATGATACAGATTACTATGGATTCTACGGGCAGGGGTACAACATCGAACCTATTTGCATCACTCGTATTGAACTAGGGCCTTCGGGAGTGCTGACGATTCCGTCATCGTTTGGTGATACGCCAATTTTGAGAATGGAGTCGGGTGCGTTTGATTCGTGTAGTAACCTTATAAAGTTGACCATTCCAGATTGTCTTGAAGGCGTGGCTTCTCTTTCTAGTTGTACTAGGTTAACGGAGATAAATGTAAGTTCAAGTAAGTACAACCGTCCAAAACGTATCAGTTCGATAAATGGAATTTTATATACGCACTATATGACAATGGAGGGGGATGTTGAAGGTAAATTTCTCTATAAAGTACCACCAGGGTTATCAAACGTGACGATACCAGACGGTACTGTAGAAATCGCAAATAATGCATTTTCTGGCTGTAACAAGCTTACGAGCGTGACAATACCGAACAGCGTGACGAAAATCAACGGAGCCGGTGGTTTTGATACTTGTAGCAGCCTCAGAAAGGTAACGGTGAATCAGTGTGTGTTGGATTCGAACCCATACCAATTCTTCGGAGCGGCTTACAAAAGTATTACAGAGGTGTCTTTTTCTTCAAATGTTACTAACATTAGTGATCATGCGTTTTCCTATTGCAGCGGGCTCACGAGTGTGACAATTCCGAACAGTGTGACGAGGATCGGGAGGGATGCGTTTTACAATTGCACTAATCTTACGAGCGTGACGATACCCAATAGCGTAACGGGTATCGGTTATGAGGCATTTAGCGGTTGCAGCGGTCTTACGAGCGTGACGATACCCAATAGTGTAACGGGTATCGGGGATGGGGCATTTAGCGGTTGCAGCGGTCTTACGAGTATGACGATACCCGACAGAGTGAGGCGTATCGGGAATTATGTGTTTTACAAGTGCAGCGGTCTTACGAGCGTGACGATACCCAACGGCGTGACGCTTATTGGGTCCAATGCTTTTGCTGGTTGTGCCAACCTTACTAGCGTTACGATTCCAGAGGGCGTGACTGAGATTGACTATGGTGCGTTTCAGGGTTGCCATAATTTGAACGTGACAATTCCGTCCAGCGTCAAGAGCATTGGTATGTATGCGGTTGCAGGTTGTAACAGCGTGACCATTCCAGATAGCATAATGTACATTCACCCTTATGCGCTGGAAGGAGTGCATGATGTAACGGTGCCACAATGGGTTCTTGACAAGGGGATTGGCAATGTGTTTGTGGATACCAAAACTGATCAGGATTCCATAACGAACGTATCATTTTCCGCGCCCATAACTAGAATAGGTGATAATGCATTTTACAAGCGTAGGGGGCTTAAGAACATGACGATACCCGAAGATGTCATGAGTATTGGCGAAAATGCATTCTATGACTGTCGCGGACTTGAGGCCGTGACTATTCCTGACAGCGTGACGAGTATTGGGGATTATGCGTTTTACTGGTGTCTCGGATTGACAAACGTGACTATTCCCGATGGTGTGATGGCTATCGGTGATTCTGCATTTTGCAGGTGTCTCGGAGTGACAAACGTAACGATGTCCCCTAGTGTGACTAGCATCGGGGAATCAGCATTTATGCTTTGTCTGCAACTCACGGATGTGGTAATTCCCGATGGAGTGAAGAATATCGGGTACTCTGCATTTTATAAATGCCCCCTGGGAGGGGATTTGTCGATTCCAAACAGCGTGGTTAACATCGGAGCTTATGCCTTTTTAGGAAGTACAAATCTTACAAGCGTAAAGATTGGCAATCGTGTGAAATACATTGGTCACAATGCGTTCGGTTCAAGTAACGAAAGGATATACGATAAAATATCCATACCCGGCGTTACGCTCGTGGATGGGTGGATTGTCGATACGGAAACCAGCCTTCCGCCAGACATTGACCTGTCTGGTGTACGCGGTTGTGTTGACGGTGGGTTTTGTGCTGCGGATAGCAACGGATTTGCAATATTTAGGGGGAATCTTTGCAAATATTCGGGCAGTGCAACGGAAGTGACCATACCGTCTGGCGTAACACGCATCTCTGATTGCGCTTTTATCAATTGCACCAACCTGACTAGCGTAACAATTCCCGACAGTGTGACGAGCATTGGACGTTCAGCGTTTAGCGGTTGCAAGGGTTTGACAAGTGTAATAGGCGGTAATGGAGTGACAAGCATCGGAGCTCGGGCATTTTATGACTGTAGCGGACTTTTAAGCGTGAGGATTCCCAGCAGCGTGAAGAGTATCGGGGCGTATGCGTTGAGTTGCTGTAACGGTCTTATGAGCGTGACGATTCCGGATAGTGTGACGAGCATTGGAAATTCAGCATTTGAGTATTGCAGGGGGCTTGTGAGCGTGGCGATAGGCAATGGAGTGAAGCGTATTGGGAATAATGCATTCTTATCCTGTACCAATTTGACGAGCGTGACGATACCGAACAGTGTTGTGGAAATTGGGAATTGTGCATTTGATGGTTGTTGCAGTCTTAGGAGCGTAGTGATTGGCGATGGAGTCGTTAGCATCGGGAATAACGCCTTTTCCGATTGTCGTGCCCTTTCGAGCGTAATGATTCCAGATAACGTGAAAGGCATAGGGGATTACGCTTTTTCCGGTTGCAGCAGCCTTACAAGCGCAGTGATAGGTGATGGTGTTAAAATCATAGGATGTTATGCATTTTCTGAGTGTGGTAACCTTGCGAGTGTGGTGATAGGCGACGGTGTCACAAGTATAGGAAGTTATGCATTTTCTGGGTGTAGCCATCTGACGAGCATGACGATGGGTAACAGTGTTGAAACAATCTGGGATCATGCATTCAGTGGATGCAGAGGATTGGCGGGTCAGTTGACTATACCCGACAGTGTGACGCATATACTTGATAGTGCTTTTGCCAGTTGCACCAATCTTTCGGGTGTGACGTTTGGTAATGGTGTGAGACATATTGGTTACGAAGCGTTCTACGGCTGTTGTGGATTGACGGGGACGGTGACAATACCTGATAGTGTAACGAGTATAGGGAGTGATGCATTTTCTATCTATCTCGACCAACAGAGTGAACTACAAGCCATATATCTTCCAAGTTATCTTACGTACTACGGATCCTTACCTCTTACGTACTACGGATCCTTACCTCGTACCCCTTGTTCGGTAATGCACTATCCTGCTACACCACGTGCACCTTCTGTCGAAAGCGAAAAGCGGACAGTCAAGGTGTCCAATGTTTGGGCAATACAGCAACCTGGGACGAAATGTGTTGGCATCCACTACGCCTTGGAGGGTACTGGCGGAGGCACATGGGATGTTTCGGTGAAGTTTGCTTGCGAAGGAAAGACCATCAATGCAAGTTCTCTGGACGGTAGCGTGGGTGCTGGAGTTACTTTGGGCAAGGGATGTTATATTAAGTGGGACGCGGGTGTGGATTGGCCGGGAAAAACAGGCGTGTTTACGGTCACGGTCAAGGCGGGGAATTCGTCTGCTAAAAGCATGGAGTTCCCTGTTGACACAAGGAGCGGCGGATTCCGTATCGAGGACGTGTCAAGTGCATATTGCAATGGGGCTTATGACGGCGTGGGTGGCAAGAAGGCGACGTTCCTGAAGGGTGTTCACTGTTCAGTCGATTTCAGCGTGATTGCCGGTTCGGAGGAATATCCAGTTGACTATCTTCTTGTGAATGGCGTGAGACAGGAGCGGAAGGACGGCTTCACGTACCCCGTCAACATTATCGAGCCTGGGAAGGGGCTTGAGGTTGTAGCCGTGGATAAGACAGGAGTTGAGACTCCGCCGTTCCGGGTCAACCTCGACGTCGCTGAACTGCCAATTAAGTGGCGTGTATTGACGGGAGCGCAGGTGCAGATAGAAGAGGACAAGGAAGCTGGTAAGGTGCTGTATTTTGCCTCAGACTACAATACGCTGTGGCTATTCGAGGCCTGTAAGGATGTATTTGAAATCGCGGGGAAAGAGTATAGCCTGGATCTTCTGCCACAACTTCGTTTCCCTGAGAGCTTTGATTCGGTTACAGCGCAGTACAGGATAGGCACGACATTTGGTGTTAAGGGCGATGCTATCCATGCCTATGGTGGGCAGTCTACAGTTGATGCCTTGAAAAAGCAGAAGCTCGGCAAGTTCATCGGCGTCGATTTATCGTTCGATCTCGGTGGCGCATCCGTTTACGAGTGGAATCCGTACCGCCTCGATTATGACAGGACAGGTAGCGACATTACCGCGAAGATGTCATACGAGGCATCACTGAAATACCGTTTCCCTGCATTCCCGGTCGCATACGTGGCGGTGAGTGCCTTGGGAAGCTTGGAGGACAAGATTCAGAATGTCGGTGGCGGCAATGGTTGGCGTTTCGATTTGGACTGTAATCCGATCATAGCCTTGAGGGGTACGGTAGGCGCAGGGGTTGAAGGCGTGTGCGTGGAGGGATATGTTCAAGGTGGCATACGATTGAAGGCTATGGTCGATGATGCCATTGGTGCTAGTGAATTTAGTGGGGCTTTGCAATATCTATGGGGGATACGAGGTGTCTTTTTGGGGTTTGAGCGTAAATTCGAGGCTGGGGACGAGAAGTGGTTTCTCGGTGGTCCTACGAAGCGCAAGACGGCAAGGTTGATGTTCGCGGCGGCGCCGGATGGCGGGACTGCGGGCGAGTACGCTCTTATTTCCCGCGATTACGGCGGACGCGCTGGAGCGCGTCCCATCCGTCTGATGGCGGCGCCGTTGAAGGGAACCGGCGGTACATCGCTGGGTGACGGCTATCCGAATCCGGCGCCGTCGATTGCCGCGAACGGAAAGTCGGATCACCTCGTCTATCTGCGTGACAACTCTGGGCGTTCTGCCGCCAACCGCACGGAAGTGGTATATCGTTCCGGTGAAAGTAACGTGTGGGATGCTGCAACTGCTGTGTGGGACGACGGCACTGCTGACTTCATGCCGAAGGTCGCCGCCGCGTCCGACGGCACGGTGTTCGCGGCGTGGGCGAACGCGAAGCGGGTACTTGCCGATTCCGACCCGTTTGAGACGATGTGCAAGAGCCTTGAAATCGCCGTGGGCGTCCGCGACGCGGGGACTGGTGCGTGGGTTTGCACAAACCTGACGGACGACGCCGCGCTCGACATGGCGCCGGTGGTGCGGACTGCGGCTGACGGCTCGGCTGCGGTCGCGTGGGTGCGCAATGCGTCTGGTGAGTTCTTCGCGTCCGCCGACAAGCCCGCCGAGATCATGCTCTCGACGTACGGCTGCGGCACATGGTCTGCGCCGGTAAAGGTGGCCGATGCAGGTGCGCTCGTTTCGCTCGACATGGCGTGGAACGGGACGAACGCCGAAGTGGTTTGGGCGAAGGATGGCGACGGCGATTTCGTGACGGGTGGCGACCGCGAGGCGTGGAGCGTAACCGTGGCAAGCGGCACGGTCGGCGCGGCGTCGCGACTTTCCGCTGATGGCGTTGACGCGACGAGTCCGCGCGTATGGTTCGACGATGGCGGCACGGCGCACAGGGTGTGGCTTGCGGGCAACGTGGTGACGGCGGACGGCGGCGTGGCGATTGCCGGCGCGGACGCGCTTTCACTGCCTGAGGACTTCAAGTTGATTTCGCGTCCCGATGGCGGGGCGACGCTCGCGTGGTGGCGCATGGGGAAGGGTGTCCTTGGCGGCGAACTTGTGAGCGCGGCGTATGATGCGGCGAAGGGAACTGTCGGCGATGTGCTTGTGCTTGCGGCTTCCGCTGACACGCAGGAACGCGCCATAGCGGGCGTAGTGGGAAGCGACGGTGCGTTGCGGCTTGCGTACGAGTCGGTGTCCGTGTCAACCAACGCGCAGGGCATGGTGGAGTTTGGCGCGGTGGAGCTGAAGACGCTCCGCCGCGAGCCGGGCATCGACCTCGGAGTCTCGGCGGTCGCGTTCGCGGATGAGCCGGAAGTGGGCGAACTGGCGGAGGTGTGCGTGACCGTGGCGAACCGTGGAGGAGCGGAGGCGAAGGACGTCGAGGTGTGGCTGTGGTTCGGGGAAGGGGATGACAAGTCGCTCGTGTCTGTGGCAGCGACGAACGTTCTGCCGCTGTCCTCCGCGACGGTGGCGATACCGTGGTACGTCGGCAGCGGCCTGACGAACATAGCGTTTACGGTGGAGGTCGATCCGCAGGGGCGCGTGGCGGACGTTGAGAGGTCGGACAACGTCATGGTGTGGCGTCCAAACCTCAGAGCGCCGGTGCTGTCGTTCCGCGACGTGCAGTGTGTCAATGTTTCGGAGACGAAGCGGCTGATTCGCGCAACGGTCCACAACGACAGCATCGCGCCGCTGGAGGCGGGCGCGACCGTAAAGTTCTGGCGCGGCGAGGTGGGCGGCACTCTGCTCGGCACCGACACCATCGGCATCGTCACGGCCGGCAACAAGGGAGAATGGGGCACGGCGCTCGAGCTGGACATTGCGGAGATTCCCGGTTTCACCGACGGCGAGCGCGTGGTGATTGAACTTGTGGCTGGGGCGTCGCATCCCCTTGCCTCGGTGAGAGTGGCGCTTGAACTTGCGCCTGTTGTGTGGGTGGTGGCGTTTGACGCTAACGGCGGCGCGGGGACGATGGCAAATCAGTTCTTTACGAATGGCGTGGAACGGGCGTTGTCTACCAATGTGTTCATCTGTGCGGGTTGCACGTTCGCGGGCTGGGCGACGACCGCGACGGGCGAGGTCGTCTACACGGACGGCCAAGTCATTTCGGTGTCAACTGACATGACGCTTTATGCGAAATGGAATGAGATACCAGGCATTACGCCAGGCCCGGAACCTACGCCGGAACCGGAGCCTACGCCCGGCCCAGAACCTACGCCCGGCCCGGAGCCCGGCCCGGAACCTACGCCGGAACCAGATCCGGAACCAATCTGGACAATCGAGAACGGCGTTTTGAAGTGGGTTGACTTGAACGGCTGTACGGAGGTGACGATACCTGATGGTGTGACGAGTATAGGAGATTTTGCATTTTGTAATTGCAGCAGTCTCATGAATGTTATGATACCTAGTAGCGTGACAAATATTGGCAATTATGCATTCTGCAATTGCAGCATGCTTATGGATATTACGATACCTAACAGCGTGACGAGTATAGGGGATTCCGCATTTGACAAATGCAGTAGACTGGCGAACGTTACAATACCTAACAGCGTAACTAGTATAGGAGATTCTGTGTTCTGGAATTGCAGTAGTCTCACGAAAGTTACGCTATCTGACGGAGTTACGGGCATTGGGAATTATGTATTCTACAACTGTACCAGCCTTATGACCGTTACTATGTCTGACAGTGTAGCGAGTATAGGTAATTATGCGTTCTACTGTTGCAGTAGTCTTGTGAGTGTTACGATACCTCACGACGTAGCGAGCATAGGTGATTCTGCGTTCTGCGATTGTAACAGTCTCACGAACATAACGTTTGCCGGAAATGCACCGGAAATGGGTGCCGCCGTATTTGAAGGTATCGGCTCAAACTGTCGGATATACGTTCAGAGCGGTTCGACTGGCTGGGGCGTCGATATCCCGGGCGTATGGCATGGGATGCAAATTGGGTATATTAACCTGCAGCCAGAACCTCAACCGGAACCGCAACCGGATCCGGTGGTGACGCAGCAGGTGTGGACGGTGTCGTTCAACGCGAATGGTGGCGTGGGGAACATGGCGGTACAGACGTTCACGAACGGCGTGGAGGAAGTGCTGAGCGCGAATGCATTCACGCGGCTCGGATGGGACTTCGCCGGATGGGCAACGAGCGCCGACGGCGAGGTGGTGTACGCCGACGGACAGCGGATTGCGGTCACGTCTGGGCAGACGCTGTACGCGCAGTGGACGGAAGTCGTTGCTGGACACCTTGATACAGGTTTCGCCAAGGCGCAGACTGTACATGGTGCGTTGTACGGCAGGGACGGCGTGCCGGTGGGGACCGTAAAGGTGAAGGTGGGCAAGATCAACAAGAAGAAGGGTACGGTCAAGATTTCGGCTACGGCTACGCTGCTGGTCAACGGCAAGGCGAAGAAGGTCACGGCGAAGGCGGTAAACGTTGTGTTGGACGCGACGGGGCGCGTCCCTCCCGTGAAGGTTGCGTTCAAGGATCCAATTGGGGAGATGGAGTTTGAGATGGTGACGGACGGAACGTTCACGCTGAAGAACGGCAGTTATGTGATGGTGGCGGCGAGCGTGGGTGGGAACTGGACCCGCGCAGGAGCGCGGGTGTATGTGGACGTGGGCGGCGGTCGCGGGGCGACCGCCCTACCAGAGGGGACGATTGAGGAATTGCTCCCCGATGGGGAGCTGGTGATTCCGAAGGCCGGGAAGTGGTCGTTCGCGAAGGCGACGGGCGTGAAGTACGCGAAGGACAAGAAGACGAAGGCGCTCAGTCTCGTCATCGACACAAAGAAGGGGACGAACCGCTCCGCGATGAAGCTCACGTACACGCCGAAGACGGGTGTCTTCAAAGGATCGTTCAAGATTTACGCGATTCAGGGGGGGAAGCTGAAGAAGATCACGGTCAAGGTGATTGGCGTGGTCGTTGACGGTAAGGGGGCGGGTAGCGCCGCAGGGCCGAATGGATTACGCTTTGCCGTGACGGTGGAGTAGGGGCCGGATTTCTTCATTTCTGCGTGTAAGATTTCGGTACGAGGCTAGAATATGTGTTTGAACGGGGCGTGTTGCCCTGATGTTCGTGAAAGAAGGAGAAATGGAGAATGGACATCAACGAGAAAATGGTACGGTTGGCGATTGCTGTTGTCGGCGTGGTTGCCGTAATCTGCGGATGCGGAAGAGAGGGCGGGCAGGGTGAAAAGCCCGTGCCTAAGGTACCGGCGCAGCCGGCGGAAGAACGGCAAGCGGCTGCGCCGTCGAATGATCTGGACGCCATAACGAACATTTCCGCCATGACCGACATGGAGTACGCTTCGCTGGACGGCGGGAAGGCGCCCCAGCGGATGGTAGAGATCGAAAAGCCGTCTGGCGAGGCCGCGAAGTGGTTTGAGTGCGAGAACGACCCGACTTGGTTCACCAACTCGGTCGGAGAGCGCATTTCCGTGGAGCGCTACTGCGCGATCGCCAATGTAGAAGGCGGTCGGGCGGCTGAATGTTCATTTGACGGCCGCTATCAACGCTGTGGCGCGGACATGACGCTCCGCCTTGCCGAGTTTTATGTTCATGGAGAATGCAGAGTCGGCGATTCGGGCAATGGCGAGGTCGTGGATGGTTCGGACGAGAGGATCATTTACCATGCGTGGAAGATCCGTGATGATTTGTACTTGCTGTTCGAGGAGAACAATGTGGGCACGATGAGAATGCGTGACTACATCATGGTCATGTTCGACGGCTCGGCGTTTTGCCGTCTCGTGCAGTTCGAGTCGCAACCGTCGGACGAGCAGATGAATAACGTGCTGCTGGCGCGGACGAACGCGGCGGCCCTCAACAACGTTGCCGTGATGATTGACAGGGACGAGGCGGATCGCCGCGCGGCAGACGAGAGGTACGTCGTGCAATTGCTTGAAATGGCGGCACTTGGCGGCGAACCCGTGGCATGCCGCAACCTCGCATACTACTACAAGAGGAAGGAAAACGCCGCCCGGAGCGCCACCTGGTCTAAGTTGGCCGCAACCGTCGCAAGGCGAAGAGGGCGGAACGCCGTAGGGAAATTGCCGCTCCGACCGCTGAATGAATGGCCGGTTATGTCCAACGCGGACGCCTTGTTCCGGCAGGCCGAGACGATCGCAACGTGGCTGCGGGGGCATTTGAAGGACACGAAGTGGGTAGTTGCCGCGAACGGGTTCGGAAAGATGAGCGTCACGGGGTTGGTACGCGGGCATCGTTCGGATGTCGGAGACTGTTCTTTCGGTTTTGATCTGAACGATACAGGAACCCTCATTTGCCGGGGTGAACTGCCAACTGCCGTGCCGGAGGCAAGGCTGGCAGAAGTGCAGAAACTGCTTTTTTGCTTCGAATCTGACCGTAACGTTTCCCTCGAGGCGGTGGCGCTTGACAAGGACAGGAAGGTACAATGCTTTGCGACAGTTCCCCTGCTCGCCCTACGAGACGATCCGACCGGTACGATACGCAGGCTTTCGACGCGTGTTTTGCCTTTTCTGTTGGAACTGTCAGACGCCGTCGGACGCGTCTGCAGGGCCGGCCAGAAGCCGGAGGAGGCGTTCGAGGCCGCAGAGTACCCACATGTGGTGGCTCGAGCGCTGGATCCTGAAGACCATCTGGAGGACGCCTGGGATGCTACCAGCGAAGCGGAGGAGGTGATCGAGTCGTGGTTCAAGGCTTGGGGAATCAAGTATAAACGTGGAATCGAAACCGAACTGGCGGTCTACTACCGTGACAAGGGTGACGTTGAACAGGGTCTGCAGGAGTGTTTTGTCATGTGCGGGAAAACGGTTTTGGCCCAATGTCGGCTGAATCTGGTAGTTCCCAAGGACCGGCGCCAGGCCCTCATGGATTACATTTTGTCGTATAACGCGACACGTCCTGGCGTAACCCTTCATCTGGCGTATGCAGCGGAGCCGGGCGATACGGTTTTCTTCCAGTACTTGATGCCGATTTCGATTCTTGAGGCTCGGACGCGTAATTCCGTCGCAAAGGTACACTTCGATCGCATGCTCGACATTGCGCATCGTTTCGCGTTGGAGAAAACCCCGCAGATACATGGAATTCTGCACGCCAAGGACAAATAGGCGTATATTCGGGTGATGTTCCGAGAATTGCGAATTTTAGTGTTTCCAACAGGGGGGAGGATTTGATACACTATCTTCTCCATGGAAAAAATTGACTTGGCAATGCAGAAAGCCGCCGTCCTGACGGAAGCGTTGCCTTATATTCAGGACTTTAGCGGCTCGACCGTGCTCGTGAAGGTGGGCGGGAGCGTGATGGAGAACGAGGAAAACCTCGTCTCCCTCCTCTCCGACATCTCCTTCATGGACGCGGTGGGCATGCGCGTCGTGCTCGTGCACGGCGGCGGAAAGGCCATTTCAAAGGCCCTCAAGGAAAGCGGCCTCGTGCCGCAGTTCGTGGAGGGCCTCCGCGTGACGGACGAGCCGACGATGGAGATCGTGCGCCATACGCTCAACAACGTCGTCAACGCAGACCTCGTCAAGAAGCTCCAGGCGTTCAAGACGAACGCGCGCCCGCTCCACGGCAACTGGATGTTCACGGCCGAGAAGATCACGTCGCCGGACCGCGGCTACGTGGGCGAGCCCGTGGCCGTCGATACGCGCGCCGTGCGCGAGATGCTCGACGCGGGGATCGTCCCCGTCGTGACGCCCCTCGGCACGGGCCGGGATGGACACCTTTACAACGTCAACGCCGACAGCGCCGCCGCGGCGCTCGCCAAGGCGCTGAAAGTGCGCAAGTTCGCCGTCGTGTCGGACGTGCCCGGCCTGCTCCGGGATCCGTCCGACCCCTCGACGCTCCTGCCGACGCTCCACCTCTCCAGCGTCGCGAAACTCAAGGCGGAGGGAGTGATCGCGGGCGGCATGCTGCCCAAGATCGAAGGTTGCGAGGACGCGATCCGCGCCGGTGTGCGCAAGGTCCACCTTGTGGACGGCCGGATGCCGCACTCGCTGTTGTTGGAAATATTCACCCGGGAAGGGGTGGGAACGGAGATCACAGAATGAGCAAGAGCGAAGAAATCGCCGAAATCTACAAGCAGTACATGATGCCCACGTACGCGCCGAGCGTCGTGCTGGACAAAGCCAAGGGATCGCGCGTGTTCGGCGTTGACGGCACGCAGTACTACGACCTCACGAGCGGCATCGGCGTACACAACATCGGCCACTGCCACCCGGAGGTGGTGAAGGCAATCCAGTCGCAGGTGGAAGTGCTCGGACACTGCTCGAACCTCTTCATGCACGAGGGGCAGGCGCTGCTCGCGAAGAAGCTTGTGGAGCTTTCCGGACTCGGCGGCAAGGTGTTCTTCTGCAACTCGGGCGCGGAGGCGAACGAGGCCGCGATCAAGCTCGCGCGCAAGTGGGGCTCCGCGAACGGCGGTCGCTACGAGATCGTCACGATGCGCAACAGCTTCCACGGCCGCACGCTCGCCACGATCACGGCGACCGGACAGGACTGGTGCCAGCAGGGCTACGAGCCGTTGCCCGTCGGCTTCGCGTACGCGGACTTCAACGACATCGAGTCCGTGAAGGCGGCCGTGACGGACAAGACCGTGGCCGTCATGCTTGAGGCCGTGCAGGGCGAGGGCGGCGTGAATCCCGCCACCGAGGAGTTCATGGCCGGCGTGCGCGCGCTCTGCGACGAGAAGAACCTCATCATGATCTGCGACGAGGTGCAGTGCGGCATGGGCCGCACCGGCAAGTGGTGGGGCTGGCAGAACTACTCCGTGCAGCCGGACCTCTTCACAGTCGCGAAGTCCATCGCGGACGGCATCCCGATGGGCGCACTCGTCTCGAACGAGAAGTTTGCGGATGTGTTCACGGTCGGTAGCCACGCCTCGACGTTCGGCGGAAACCCGGTGGCATGCGCCGCCGCGCTCGCGACGATCGGCGTGATCGAGAAGTACGACCTCCTCGGCGCAGCCGCGAAGAAGGGCGAGATGCTGAAGGCCGCGCTTGAGTCCTTTGCGGAGAAGTACGACCAGATTCTCGACGTTCGCGGCCTCGGCCTCATGCTCGGCATGGTCACTGAGGGTCCCGCGAAGGACGTCGTGCAGGCGTTCGCGGATGGCGGCGTGCTCACATGCACGGCCGGCGAGCACGTTGTGCGCTTCCTGCCCACGCTCTCAATGAAGGATAGCCACCTCGAGGAGGCCGTCGAGATGATGGGCGAGACGCTCGACGAGCTCTTCGGCGTCGCTGAGTGACGATTCTTTGGTGTACCTGCGTTCGCAAGGATGAGCCATGCGGAATGCGGTGTAGTGTGTAGCGTCGATTTAGAAAAACAGGAGAAACGAAAGATGAAAGTGACGAACGAGCAGTTGAAACTCGCCGCCAACACGATCCGCTGTCTCGCAGCCGACGAAGTTGAGCAGGCGAAGAGCGGACATCCCGGCGTTGCGCTTGGCATCGCGGACCTCGTGTCCACGCTGTGGCTGAAGTTCATCAAGTACGACCCCGCCGACCCGAAGTGGCCAGATCGCGACCGGCTCGTGTTCTCCGGCGGGCACGGTTCGTCCCTCGTCTACGCGCTTCTCCACCTCGCGGGCGTGGGCAAGCTTTCGCTCGACGAGCTCAAGACGTTCCGTCAGCTCGGCTCGCGCTGCGCCGGACATCCCGAGCGCGGCCTCACGCCCGGCGTTGAGGTCACGACGGGTCCGCTCGGACAGGGTATCGCCATGGGCGTGGGCCTCGCGATCGCGGAGCGCATGCAGGCAGCGCGCGACGGCGAGCAGGACGGTGTTCCCGTGAACGACCACCGCACGTGGGTGTTCTGCGGCGACGGCGACCTCGAAGAGGGCATCTCCCACGAAGCGTGCTCGCTCGCGGGCAAGCTGAAGCTCGACAAGCTCACGCTCGTCTACGACTCCAACAACATCACGATCGAGGGTACGGCCGACATCGCGCTCGCGGACGACACGCAGAAGCGCTTCGAGAGCTACGGCTGGAAGGTGTTCTCCTGCGACGGACACGACTTCGACGCCATCGACCGCACATACCGCAAGGCGATGAAGGTCGTAGGCCAGCCCACGCTCATCATCGCGAAGACGCACATCGGCTTCGGTGCCCCCACGAAACACGATACCAGCGCCGTTCACGGTGCGCCGCTCGGCGCGGAGGAGCTCGCCGGACTCAAGACCGCTCTCGGTTTCGACCCCGCGCAGTTCTTCGAGGTGCCCGGCGAGGTGCTGGATATCTTCGAGGACCGTGGTGCAGCATGCCATCGCATGAACCTTCGCTGGAAGAAGTTGTACAAGACATGGCAGGCGGCTAATCCCGAAAAGGCTGCTGCCCGTGAGGCCGCCGCTCGCGGTTCGATCCCGCAGGACATTGCCACGAATCTTCCTGTGTTCGACCCCGCGAAGCCTATTGCCACGCGCGTGGCGTGCGGCATGGTGATGAACGCGCTCGCGTCCGAAGTGCCGTTCCTCGTAGGCGGCAGCGCGGACCTCGAGCCGTCGAACAAGACTGCGCTCAAGGAGTACGGCTGGATTGCGCCCGGTGATTTCTCGGGACGCAACTTCCACTTTGGCATCCGCGAACTCGGCATGAGCGCGATCGTGAACGGCATCACCGCGCACGGCGGTTTCCGCGCATTCGGCGCGACATTCGCGGTGTTCAGCGACTACTGCAAGCCCGCGATGCGCCTTGCCGCACTGATGAACCTGCCGTCGATCTGGGTGTTCTCGCACGATTCCTTCTACGTCGGGGAAGACGGTCCTACGCACGAGCCCGTGGAGCAGATCGCCTCCCTGCGCGCCACGCCGAACCTGCTCGTGTTCCGTCCCGCCGATCCGAACGAGACCGGCGCGTGCTGGGTTGAGATGCTCAAGCGCAAGGACGGTCCGAGCTGCATTCTAACGACGCGCCAGAACGTGCCCGTGCTTGAGGGCGTCACGCAGGAGAAGGTGTCGAAGGGTGCATACGTGATCTACGAGTCGGGTCCGTTCCCTGAACTCATGTTCATCGCGACGGGCAGCGAGGTGTCGCTCTGCATCGAGGCCGCGAAGCGCCTCGCCGAGGCGGAGCATGCCGTGCGCGTAGTGTCCATGCCGTGCCGCAAGCTGTTTGAGCAGCAGCCGCTTGGCTACCGCGAGAGCGTAATCCCCGGCACCTGCCCGAAGCGCGTGATCGTAGAGGCGGGAGTGCGTCTTGGATGGGATCGCTACGTGACCAACTACGGCAACGTCCGTTTCATCACGCTCGATACCTTCGGCGCGTCCGGCCCCTACAAGGTGCTGGCCGAGCACTTCGGCTTCACCGCTGAGAACGTCCTCGCCAAGGCGCGCGAGCTCCTGTGAGGTTCGTCGTCACAGCGGGACCCACGCGCGAGTACATAGACGCGGTGCGGTTCCTCTCGAATCCGTCTACGGGACGGATGGGCTTCGCCGTAGCGCGCGCTGCACGCGCGGCGGGCCATGACGTGACGCTCATCGCCGGCCCCGTTTCCCTCAAAACTCCGCCCGGAGTCACGCGCATTGACGTCGTCTCCGCCCGCGACATGCTCAACGCGGTCCGCACCGTAATCGCACGCGCCGACGTGCTGGTGATGACCGCCGCCGTGGCCGACTGGCGCCCCGCGTGTTGTGCCACCAGAAAGCTCAAGAAATCCGAGATGTCGGATACCTTGCACCTCGTCCGCAACCCCGATATCCTGAAGTCCGTTCGGGGACCGCGCGTGCGTGTGGGTTTTGCCGCCGAAACGGGCGCACCCGCCGCCGAGGCCGCGCGCAAATGCCGTGAGAAGGGTCTTGACCTCGTGGTGGGCAACGACGTGACCGAACCCGGCAGCGGTTTCGGCACGGACACGAACCGCGTGACGTTTGTCACGCCCGACGGAAAAGTGCAGCGTCTCCCGCTCATGAGCAAGCTCGCGGTCGCCCGCCGCATCGTGTCCTTCGTGGCGAGGCGACGCTGAACGCCCCTGCTGATCGCGTATTCGCCTCAATGGTCGCCGCCTTTGGAGCAATCCGCTCCGCCGCCCGCCGCGAAACAGTTTATTTCAAACCCAGTGACTTCACACAATACCAGTGACGCCCTCTAGTGACCTCACACCACATGTAAATTGTAAGCCTGTCCACTCATCCAACCTACAGTCCGCACCGTGATATCACCACCCCGAATCGCCCACGTTCCGCTCCGTAATCGCACGCCTAGGTGCCGTTTCTGGCTGTGGTTGTGAAGGCTGAAGGAATGGCTTCGGAGAAAGTCTCACGCAGAGGCGCAGAGATGCGGAGAACGCAGAGTTTTAAGGGATTGTCCCTCTTTATTTGTCTTGTTTGTTTCTCGATCAAACCTGTCGCAAAGTCTTTCTTGCTTTCGCTATTGAGAGTTCAGGAGATTGGGAGACTTGGAGAAAAATTTAAAAAGTCTCGACAACTCCAAGACTCAGAAACTCCCATTGGCGAAAGCAACGAACGTGCGGACTTAGCGTGAGGCAAAAAGTAGGCTTTGCAATTGGCTCAGAATATCTTATCCAAAAAATTGCAGTTGAGCAATCCCCTTATTTCTATTGGCTTCTTCTCATTTCTGTTGGCCGCAAAGAACGTAAAGAGCGCAAAGAAGGGACGTGCTTCTTGATTATGCACGCCGTTCTTTCCACACGGCAAATTACCCAATTGGTGAAAGCAAAAAGTAGGAGACGAGCCTGGGTAATTCGCAATACTCCCCGATGATAATGCTCTTTGCGATTTTTGCGTTCTTTGCGGCTAGAATCCAACTGCGACATTTGGGCTTGTCGCACTAGTGAGCACTTGAAACCTCCTCTGCACCCTCTGCCTCTCTGCGCCTCTGCGTGAGATATTACAGGGCGCGGGACAATTTGAAGGCTAGGATTCATTGGGGAATACGGCATCGTCGGTATCAGGCGACCTGGTGTCGGATGAGCCAGCTGATGACCTTATGTGGGATGCGCGGGCAGCCGGTTTTGCGCACGTATTCCTCTCCAGTCGCGGGGATGCAGTCGGGGTCCAGCCGTAGCGCAAGCGCGGCCTCGAGCGAGACCAGCGTTCCCTCGCATTCCTCCAGTATCGTTCTCGCAACTTCGCGTGAGGCAGTCAACTTGGCCCGCATCTCGTCCGTGAGGCCGTCGGGGGCAGAGGCCGTGGCGGGACCAGTGACTTCTGGCGCTGCTTCAGGTGGGCCGACGGGTGTGGGCGCAGGCGCACTGCGAGAACCGGTTGTCTCAGGTACGGACGTTGGCGTGGATTCGGAACCGGCGGCCTCTGGCGCGGGGAGGAGCGTCGCCGGAGGCACGGGCTCGGCCGAGCCGCACGCCTGGCGGAAGCGCTTCGCCGTTGCCTTGTAGCGCATGATTGTGGAGTATTTCGCGAAGAGGTCCGGCGCCTCGCGCTGGAGCAGGCGCTTGATGCCGCCCTTGCGGCCCACGATCTGTCCCTGCGAGTCGTGGATGAGGGTGTTGTCGACGAAGCACTCAAGGTCTTCGAGGAGCGATCCAAGCTGGATTGCGGACTCGGGCGAGCTGCGCGCGGTACGGAGCGCAGAGCGGATCGCGTCGAAGGTCGGCTGCGGGTTCAGCGTGTGGTGTCTGCGGACCTCGCGCCGCGCGATGGCGAGCTTCTGGCGCCGTTCGCGCTCGCGCTCGTAGTACGTCGGGCGCCGGAGGCGTTTGACGATGAGCGAGAGCCGCCGGTAGAGGAGCGTCGCAACCGTGTAGACGCCAAAGAGCGCGGCCACGGCCAGGAGGAGCGACACCTTCTCCTCGAACGTGCGCGCGTTGCGCCTGAAGAACGACTCGAACGTGCGCGGGACGTGTCCGATGGTGTGCCCGTTACGGTACGCCTCGCGCCAGAACGCGCGCCGGTAGCTCTCGCTGTCGAGGCGCAGCACGTGCACTAGGAACCCGTCTACCAGGGTCTCGAACGTGCATGGTGCGGGCTCAGCCGGCTGCCGCACGACGCGGCATCCACGGTCTTCCAGGTACTCTTCGACGGCTTTTCTCATGTTCGTTTCCTTGTTTGGTCCGACACCATAATTCTACCATGTCCGACGTCCCGAAGATAGGGGGTAAACTGTCAAAAGAATGCACGGGAAATGTATGGAAATTGTATGAGAAATGTATTGGGAATGTATAGGAATCGGGGCATCTCGGATTGTCTCCAGAGGCGCCTTGTGTGCGATTACGGAGTGGAACGAAGTGCGGTTCTGGGTAGTAATATCACGGTGCGGAACGATGTGCGATAGAGACACAGTGCGATTATGGCGCGGAACGCGTGCAGTGGTAGGATCGTGCGATTATGATGTGGAACGGAGCGGGGATGGGTGTGGTGGTGTGACGCACGATTACGGTGCGGAATAGAGTGGCGGAGGAACCGTGTGATTATGGCGCGGAACGGAGGGCGATGGTGGGGTGTGCGATTACGGTGCGGAACGAGAAGGTGTGGAGGGACACGCTATTACGGTGCGGAACGGCGTGGGGAGGAGGAACTGTACGATTATGGTGCGGAACGGTAGTGTTGCTGGATACTCTCGCGTGACTAGGTGGGGGCTAGAGGGTGGCTAGGGAAAACTAGAGGGTGGTTGGGGAAACTGGAGGGGGGCCGTGGGAAACTAGTGAACCCTTCCCCAAAAGTGAGACACGATGTATGCTCCTTTTGTCATAGGCAAGGGTATTTTACAAAAGTGGATTGGTGGTGTCAAGTGGGTACAAC
>CADCOC010000030.1 GCA_902802945.1 uncultured bacterium
CGATGGAGTCGAGGATGGCCTGCGCCTCTTCGGCCTCTCCTGGTCTTCTGCTCTTCAGCGCGGTCTTGAACGGCGCGAGGTCCGCGCCTTCACCCCTCACCTTGCCCATGATATAACGCTGGTCATAGTTACGGAACTTCTTAAGCACCACTCCGTTGATTAGATGCCCGGGAATTGGAAGATCCATGATCGCCTCGGTAATTGCAACGGCGGCGTCGTTCTTGTCCGAGCCAGAGTACACCTCCTTGCCGGATGCGTCCGTCACGCGGATGTCGGGCACGTTGCCGCCGTTGCGGAGTGTGGCCCTCATCGCGACAGGATGTCCGGCCTCGCGATACCCCAGCACGGTCTTCTTGAGGCACGCAACGGCGTTCTGGCTTTCCACGTCTCCCTGCGCCCAATCTACGGTGACGGTGACCTTCCGGCGGGCGGAGGTGCCGGCGAACGCTGCGGATATAAGCGCGCAGACGCAGGCGAGGAGAAAAAGGCATTTTTTCATTTCATTTCCTTTTCGTATGGGACCGCGATTCCGTATGTGGCGGCGAACGCATGGATGTCCGCCAAGAGTTTCTTGCTCGGTTTGCGAGTGTACTCGGCGATCTGCTCGTAGAGACGCCGCGTGGCCCATTCGGTGCGGACATTCTGGTCCATCTGCTGGGCAGAGGCGAAAGATAGCGTGAACATGCTCTCGAACGGAGTCACGGAATTCAATCCGCGCATCTGGAACACGAGTTCCTTCTGGTCCGCCGGACACACTCCATATATCTCCACTGGCTCGTCCTCGCAGAGGTTCGTAACGAGCTTCGGATATGTTTCGGCTCTGGATGAGGCGGTGAAGATCACGGCAACGTCGGTGAGTACCGGCTTCTCGAACTTCTTAGAGAGGTCCGGCACGCCCTTTGCTGCCTGCCAACGCAGACCCTTGTGGCACGCCCATCCGCCGCGGTTGCAGCGCGTGAGCATGTCCATAAGGTAGGCGTTCGCCTCGGGCTTGACGCCGTACATGAAAATAGAGACGAGTCCGCCATTCAGCTCAGAGAAACGGGAAATGATCTCCGCCGAGCGCGTCATGCCGCTCGTCGCGTCACCGTCCGTCGCCACGAACGCCACGATCGGACGCGCCGGGTCGCGCGGCAACGTAAGCACGCTGCGGAGCGTGCGGAACACGTCCGTGTTGCCGTGCGCCTTGAGCGTCCGGAGCCACTTACGGGCCTCTTCGGCGGAGTTCACGTCCACCTCGCGCCAGGCCGTATCAGGAAAGGCGTAGGAGAACTTGTCGCGGAACGCGACCACGTTGAAGCGGTCCCCCGTGTTGAGGCGGTTCAGCGCCTCCAGAACGGCATTGCGGCACGAACTGAGGCGGTCATTGCCGATGGAGCCGGAGGCGTCGAGCATGAACACGATGTCCTTCGAGACAATTGGCAGCGGATTGAGGGGATTGGAGGCCACGCGAACTCGGAAGTACTTGCGGCTGGGATTTTTAGGGTCGATCCAGAAGCCTAAGTCCACGTTCACGTTCTGGTCGAACGGACGCCCTGTGGCAACCTTCTCGTCACGAAGCTTGCGCACTGCCGCCTTCTCCTGCGCCACTATGGCCTCGTCCACACGCGCCATAGCAGGCGGCGCGGCAGGCGGCTTTGCGGCCTTCGCGGCCTCCTCGGCCAGCTTCTCGGCGCGCACCTGCTCAACAGTCTTGCCCGCCTTCTTCGCGGCTGCGGCCTCGGCGGCATCGCGACGCCTCTGGGCCTCCTCAGCTTCGGAAAGAATCGTGAACGCAGCAGGCGCGCCCTCCGACAGGGTCGCAGACCCGCCTACGCTGCCAGGTGCCCGCCGCGGTGCCGCGCGAGGAGCCGCGGGGGCGACGGCGGCGGAAGGCGCGCCACCACTTTCCTTGCTTGGGGCGAGGCTCGACGAGATGGATGGAGCTGTAGATGATGCGGTAAAGGCGGACTCCGTGCTCTCTATCAAGTCGAACGCCGGGACAATGTCCGCAGCGTGCGCCACGCGCTCCACCTTGGGGATTACGACGCGCGGCAGCGCCTCGCGGACATCCGGCACCGTCGGCTCCGGCACGGAGAGTATGTCCTGGCGCGGCTGCCATTCGGCCGCCTCGACGGCGCGCGGCGCAACGTCCGGCTGCGCAGGTGCCATGATGGACGCTGGGGTTTCCGGCATCTCTGGCGCCACCGAGCCTGTCACGTCGCCGGAAAGACGCTCCACGCGGTCCACCTGGCGCTCTTCGTCGGGTGCCGGCGCGGGACGCGGCACGTCGCGGATGATTTCCGCAAGCGGGTCTCCCTCGTACTTCCGCATCTGCATCTGAGGAAGGTCCTTCGTCAGCTTGCGGTCGTTGTGGACCTTTTCCACCGTTGGAGTGAAGGAGTAGTCGGAAACAGAGAGCATCAGCCCGATGTGTACGGCCACGGAGACTATCAGCAGCACGGTGATGAGCATGAAGCTCCGCTCGCGGCTCTCTTCGGGCGTCTTCTCGAAATCGGCTTCCAGGGTCTGCGCGTCATCAGCACTCATAGCGCCTCCTGTGCGTTAGGGAACCGCTTGCGCAGTTCGGCCATGACATCCCGGGACTCCTTCTCCCGCCCCTTTTCCTTGAGAATGGCCGCTGCGCGGGAGAGGGCGTGTGGCACCATCTTCGCGTCGTCGAACAGCGACCCTACGAGCATGTGGTAGGCAAGGGCCTTGTCCATCTCCCCGCGCTCCTCCTCGTTCGCCGCGAGCGCGGCGTATGCCTGGATGCGCAGGGACCGTTGTTCGGGTGACTGGGCGCGGGTGACGGCGTTCTCAAGGTGCTCACGCGCCTCGTCGAACTGCCCGCCTTCGGACTCAAGCCGTCCCAGCGCAAGCGCGGCCAGCGCGCCGCTCTCCGTCTCGGCCCCGGTTGCAAGCGCGCGGGCGTACGCCTCCTTCGCGGCGTCTTTCTCGCCCAACCGCTCGCGGGCCTGCCCCAGCAGCGTGGCCGCAGTCTGCGTCCAGGCCGGATCCACGTTTCTGCGCTCAAGCACGGACGCGGCGGCGCAGGCGGGGCCCCATTCCTGCACGTCCATCAGCGTGCGTGCCGTCCACTCCAGAACCTCCGGCGTGAGGCGCCCAACGGCCTTAGTGCTCAGGATAGAGGCAAACAGCGTCGCCGCCTCGCGCGACGCCCCACGCCTCTTGAGCACGGACGCGAGCTCCAGCTTTATCTCGCGCTCAAAGACGGCCGATGGCTTTTCCGCCAGCGCGGCGCGGAAGTGCTTCTCCGCCTCGGGTTCGTCGCCAGCGCCTAGCGCCGCAACTCCCCACCAGTAGAGGTTCTCCATGCGCCGGGCCGCGTTCGGGAAGCGCGTAATCCGCTCGCCCAGCAGCTGCTCCGCCGCGCGGTAGTCACGCGCGGTCTTCTCAGGACGCCTCAGCACCGCAATGGCGCGCGCATAGAGCGCGTCGGACGCATACGGGGAGTCGGGATAGCGCGCCACAAGGTTCTTCCAGTCGTTGCACGCCTGTTCGACCTGTCCGCGCTTCATTTCGCATGCGCCCGCCAGAAAGAGAGCCTGCGGGGCCACGGCGTTTGTGGGCCAGTCGCCGGCAAGGCCACGATAGGCTATGGCCGCGCGCGCCCAGTCGCGCGTCTGCTCCAGCAGCCACGCGAGACGGTGGACCGCACGCGGCGCGAACGCGCTTTTCCTGTTCTTCGCCATGCGGCGCGCGTATTCGACGGCAACGGGATAGTTCGTGAGCGCAATTGCGCTTTCGCAGCCGAGGCTCCAAGCGCGCTCGGCGTACTTCGCCGGAGGGTCTCCGTGCGTTGAGAGCATCTTCAGGACGCCGGCGTTGTCCCCCTGCGCCGAGATCACCGACAGGTAGTCGAACCACGCCTCATCGGCGTAGCGTCCCTTCGGAAACTCCTTCAGCTGCGCGGCGTACGCATGTATCGCGTCCACACGCCGCTCAAGCATCCGCAACGCCGAAGCGGTGATGTAGTAGGCGTCCTCGTTGTCTGGTCCGCGCAGCGGCGAAGCTATCTCCAGTGCCTCGGAGTAGCGTCCGGAAAGATAGCAGGCCCAGGCTGCGTAGATACGCGACTCCTTTACGCGCGGTGAATCGCGGAATTCGGATGCGAGACGGTGGAAGAGCCTGGCGGCCTCGGTATACCTCTCGTCACGATAACCCAGCATCGCGGCGGAGAACAGAGCCTCTGCCGCGACCTGCGGATCGCTCGACGCGGCCATGTCCAGGTAGATGCCGAGCGCCTGGCGCCTGTCCTGCACCGAGTCGGACTCCGAAAGCAGGGCCGCCCCCTTCAGGCGGGCGAGGCGCGCCACGTCGTTCGTGCGCGAAATCTCCGCGGCGCGCCGGTAGTAGTCGATGGCGCTCTTCGCGTCCTTCGCGTCACGGGCAATGTCGCCCAAGTAGTTGAGCGCCGTTGCGCGTATTGAATCAGAGGCGCTCCTGCGGTCCAGTTCCTTCAGTTCCCGCGCGCGCGCTTCGCCGGTGCGGAGCATCGCGCGGTTCAGGCGCGCCACGTCGGCATAACGCGAGGCCGGCGTGGATGTGATCAACTCTGCGTAGCAGGTGAGCGCGTCTTCGGGCCGTTTGAGGATGCGGTAGGTGTCCCCGAGGCGGAACAGCACCTCGTCGTGCGGCACGCCCTTCGCGTTGCGTATGGCCTCGTACTCGCGCAGGGCATCGGCGTACATGCCCCTTTTCGAGAGCTGGATGGCCAGCTCCAGACGGTCGGGCGGCGGCGCGGTTACGAGCTGCGCGGCGAGCGGCAGAGCCACGAGGGCCAGGACTATAGGACAGAATCGCTTGAACATCGGAGAAGATTATACCAAAAAAACGCCCCTTGTGCGCATCCTTTTAATCGTTCTTCCTGAAAGGAAGCGGGAACGACACCCTTTCCGTCCGATTGGTGGCAAGCGGATCCTTCGCCTGCTCGTCAAGGGAACGCGTGTCCAGCGAGGCGATGCCCTCGATCGCGTTACCATGGCGGTCGCCGGGCTCGAGCTTCACGCCCTCCGTGTACATGCGGCCGAGCACCGCGTTCTTGGGCAGACCGATGTCCTTTGGCACGTGCTTCGGATCGGCCATGCCCACGGTCACAAAAACGAGGATTTCCTTTTGCACCTTCGTGCGTATCTTGCGCCCGAAGAGCTTGTCGCCGATCCACGGGATGTCGCGCAACCACGGAATGCCGGAGTCCGTCTGCTCTTCAGTAGTCCTCGAAAGACCGCCTATCACCGCCGTCTCCCCCGCCGTCAGCGTGAAGTCTGTAACAAGGCGCTGCACGTCCAGCACTGGATATTTCGACGAATACGTGCCGGCGCTGTTGGCCGTCGTGGATGTGTCGCCAGCGCTGGCGGTGACCCAGTCCGTGCGACTCGAGATCGTTGGGACGATGGACACGTTGATGAGCCCGTTGGAGCTCACGCGCGGCGTCACCTCCAATAGGATGCCCCAACTGAAGAACGCCTCCTTCGCGAACATCATCTTGTCCTCGCCCGGCACCTCGGCCATGTTCATACTGAGGTCCAAGGAGTCCGAGCTGCCGCCAGTCGTTCGCTTGGCGGAGATCGTGACGTTGGGGTACTTCTCGGTCATGTCCACCGTGGCCTTCTTTCCGTTCGACACTATGATCTTCGGGTTGGAGAAGATGCGCGCGTCGCCGCTGGAATCAAGCGCGCTCAGCACCAGCGACATGTCGGAGAACTGGAGAGTGCCGGTAAAATAGCTGAGGCCGCCGTCACGTCCGGTCATTGTTGATGTCTCGGACGACGTGCGTTCCGATGTGGTGGCTCCATTCTCCAGCGTGCGTTCCGTGAAGGAAGATGTCTTCGACGCGGTCTGCCCGGCGATGCCGTATGAGTAGTTGCCGGTGTTCCCAGACGAGACCGTGCGCTGGAAGTCCCTCACCGCGTTGCCCACGACCAGTCGGTCCATGCCGCCGCCGAACGAGGCGGTGCCCTTCATTCCGTCTAGCATGGACCAGTCAATGCCGAGCTTGTGCGTGGCCGAGTTTTGAAGCTCCACGAAACGCGCCTCGATGTAGACCTGTGGAACCTCGATGTCAATCGCCTTCACCACTTTTTCGCAGGCATCGAGGATCATTCCGGGAGCCGTGACCATCACAGTGTTCGCCTCTGGAAAGGCTTGGGCCATCTTGGCTACCCTGAACGCAATGCCGAAGTCCCCGCTCCACGTGCTGTTGAACCTCTCAGCAACCTCCAAGGCACTCGCATGGTAAAGCCTAAAAGTGCGGGTGGAGATGAGCAACTTCTCGTTCCACGCCATCCATACTGGGTTGGTGGCGACAAGCGGGACGACGTTCGTAACGCACGCGGACGAGGCCGGTGCGCTGTTCGTGGGCATCAGCGCCGCAGTCTGCACCGCGTTCGTGACGCCGCCCGAAGAAGACGCGTCCGACTTTGCCGCCGCTGCCGCCGCAGTCGACTTTGCCGCCGCTACCGACACTGCCGCTGCGGCCGGCTTTGCCGCCGCAGCCTTCTTCTTTGGCTTACGTGCGGCTACGCACACCGAGACAAGCACAAGAACGAATAGTAAGAGGCGATATTTCATGCCTATATTATAGCATTTACCACCGCGCGCCGCGAGAGGAAAATCACTCTCATCAGTACACGCTTATCATGACGCCCTTGCGCGCACCCTTGAGGACGAGCGTCGCACCTTCCTTCGCGAGCTTGTACTTACGGTTCGTCCCGTCGGCCAGCGCGAACTTGGTGAGGTCAATGTCGGACTCGCTCGCCGCAGTCAGAAGGACGACCTTCGCCGCCGGCGTGCCCAGCGCGCTGACATCGACGATCACCGTTCCCGATGCAGGATAGGTGATTGAGCCGGAGACCGAAAGCCCGTTCTCGTCCGAGGCGAACGCCTTGAAGGTCGAACCCGCGTTGAACGTCAGGTTGCCAGTCAGCGTTCCCGTGCCGCCAATAGTGCCCGCAACCGTCGTCGCGCCAACCCACGTACCCGTGAGGTTAACGGAGCCGTCAATTTGGGCAGGAATGTTTACCGTCTGCGTACCAGACAACGTCAATGTACCAGGAGTGCCCGTCGCTGGAGCCACCACATTGAATTGAGTAATGCGGTTCGAGACAAACTTGCCCTGCCATTCCGTATCCTTCGATTGCGTGACTGTAAGGATTCTGCCATTCGCACCATTGTCACTCCAGTCCGAACGGATATTCTTGGAACCGGCAAGACTGCCGATAACGGTCTCACCATTGTTTTTCGTCGGGAGAATGAGTGAATCAGCGAGCTCTGACTGAATAGTAAGCGTCGCAGCCGGCATATTGGCATCAACCTTGGGGTACGCCCTCCAACCGGCACTTGACGAAAACTTCAGCGTTCCCGTTCCCGTAATATTGCCCATCTCGGTATTTTGATCGTCCGTATTCGACGAACTCACAAATTCCAACACGCCAGTATCGCCGAGAACCATAGCCGTGCCGCCGCCCCATTTGCTGCGGGAAGAGGCCTTGACCGTGCCGTCGACGACGAAACGCATGCCGACGCCCCACCATGCACCGGACGAGTTATCAAGGTCAAGTGTCGCGCCCTCGGAGATGTAAATATCTCCTGCCGTAATCGTAGCGGGCAGCGTGGGGCCAAACACCAATATGCGCTTGGCGGCACCATTGTTTCCAACAACGGGACCAGTGAAGCCAGACCAGTCATCAGTTATCTGCCAAACAGCCGTTGCCGCACCATTATTGGGAATGGAAATCGTACCGCTACCTTTGAGCGTAGCAACCTTGAACGTATTGTTGAGTCCCGAGGAACCATCGTTCCAAGCAAACGTACCACCAATCTCCAGCGCCGGGACACACGTGTAGTTGGGCTTGAGCCAGCCACGGCAATTCGTCAGCTTGAGCGTCGAGCCACTATTACCGTAGTCATTGAAATTGTAGTCGCCATTGAGAGCCGTAACACCCTGAATCTCGACCGTTCCGGTCCATGCGGCATTCTTCCACCAAGCATCACCAGTCGGTGAAGGAACTCCGCCAAAGACAACCGTGCCAGAGCCAGAAACGGCGGAAGAGGCGGACGATGCCAGCGTGCCGTTGGCGACGAGCGTACCGTTTACCACAAAGCCACCATTGGCAGTCCATGCCTTGCCAGAGGGAACCGTCATCGTCACTCCAGACCTGATTTCGAGCTTGCCGTTTGGATTTGCCGAAGCCGAATAATCAGGCTGAGAACCGCCCACATAGACATACTTTCCAGACAGGTTGAACGCGCCCGTGAAGTCGCTGGCGTCAACGATGTAGATATGTTCGCCAGCACCGCTGCCCTGAGTCTTGAGTGTGCCTGTGCCCTTAAGGGTGTTGATCTTCACCAAATTGCCACCCCAGCCATTGCTGTAGGTGAAGGCCACAGTATTGCCCTCGTCCACAAGTTCAAGCGGAACGGTGTGAACATAAGTGCTGCCATTCCAGGAACTGGTCTGCAAATAGCCGGTCACGCCAGTAAAGCGGATAGTCGAAGCGGCGTTGCCAAACTTGGTGCCCTCAAACGACGAGACCGACTGGTTCTTGATCCAGACCGTACCAGACCAGCCAATATTCGCCCAACCCTTACCTTCGACAGGCGCAGTAGTGTCATACACAACCGTACCGGAGCCGGTGAAGGTTGTGGCGTCGAGGCGATCGGCGTTGATATTCATTACAACGTCCTTTGCAACGTCGATGGTGGCGGCGGTAATATTCTCGCTGCCAGCGAGCGTCAGCGTGCCGCTGCCGACTACGTAAACCGTACCCGACAGCGTTCTCTCCTCGCTGACCGTGTAGGTCGTAGGACCAGAGACCTCGATGACGAGATCGTTCTCGCCAACTTCCGGCACATACTGGACAACCTGAATCGCAGCGAAACATCCGCGGGCGGTCGGAGTCGCCCCACCAACGCGGTGCGCGACCATGGTGACGGTATCGCCGGAAAGGACGGCGGAGACTAGAGTGTTCGTGCCTTCAGCAATCGGTTCCGCGCTTTGATCCGCACCGGCGCTGCCCCAAGATGTCGTACCTGTCTGCTGGACTCCATCAACGTATGTGAAGTTGAAGCCGTTGATAGTGTCGTAGCCGAACTTGGCCCTATTCTGGTCGGTGGAGTGATAGACGATGACACGATAGTGCTCGTAGGGGATGCCCGTAATTGTCACAGCCGGGGTAGTCTTCTCGGCTCCTTCGTCGATATAGCCGTGAAGCGGATTATTCGCCGATGATAGGCCACTGCAGCTATAAGAACCACGATGACCAGAAACCTTTACGCTCACTCCAGCCGCTACAGAAGCCGCGCCTGTTGAATCAATGGAATTGACCGTGTTGAATGTCTGCTCATTGGCATTGTTGGGGATGGTGAAATTGTTCCAGGAAGTGCCGGGAACCGCATATCCTTCCAGACCGACATCGTCACTGGTCGTGAGGCCGTTGCCCGCACCGTTCGTGAAGTTGATGTTGATAGAGGGCTTGTATTCCTTGATGTCGGACGGATCGCCGTCAACCCAGAAGAGGAGAATGCCCGTGGCCGTCTGGACGAGTTCGCACGTGCCGACCGCGTTGTCCGTCGTGAGGGTTGTCGTGCCGGTCGATTTCACCGAGGAGAGGTTCACGGTCCTGACGACCTCGTCAGACGAGTTCTTGACCTTGATCGCGGCGTCCGCCGTGAACGTCGGGGTGGAAGAGGTGAACGAGACAAGCGTCTTCGACTGGACGGACTTTTCATTGCCGGAAAGCGTCACGTCCGCCATCTTGATCTTGTGGTTGGCGGCAGAGACGGCCTGATACGAGACGCTGCCCGCACCCTTTAGGTAGTACTCGAAAGTATTGTTGGCGTTGCCGGACGTAAGGTTCACATTCCATGTGATGCCGTTCGCCTTGGCCACCGAGAGTTTAATCACCTGATTGGCGGTGATATTGCCTCCGCCGAAGCCGCCAACTGTCAGCTGGGATTTTTCGTCAACGGTCATCCACATGGTGGTGTCACCCTGGTACTTGACGAAGTTGTTCATCGTGACAGTGGCACCGTTGTAGAGGCCCATCCGAAGGTTCCAGCCCTCCACCGACATGCCTGCGTTGATATTGATGTTGCTTCCATCGAAGAGAATCGGATCCCAGGTGTTTTCGCCAGACTTTGCAGGCGTGCCGGACGGATTGGCTCCGCTGGAATTCCGCCAATTGCCGGTGCCATTCCACGTGTCGGTACCGACAAACGACCACGTGTAGTTTTCGGTCTCGCCCGTCACGGGGTTGACGGCCGTGAGGGGCAGGGTGTAGGTGTTCTCGCTCGCGGTGACCTCCTGTCCGTTGGGGCCGGTCACGGTGCTGAGATAGCCGTTCGGATCCGAAAGAGCGATTCCCGTCTTGGGGAGCGTGACGCTGGTGACGCCGGGATCGGCGATCAGCACGATCGTATCGCCAACGTTGACGGCGGCGAGAGCTTCGTCAAGTGTCGCATAGGAGGTGTCGCCGATCTGCGCAACGCCGACGAAGAGGAAGTTGGGAAGCTCCTCCGTGAACGAGATGTCGTCCACTGCACCCTCGCCCTGGAACGCGAGGGCGGAAAGTTGGTTAGCTTCTGGAACGAGGCTCGGAAATTCTTCCGTAAGACCGCCAGTAGTACTACGCGCTTGCTTGCCATCAATATAGACGGTGAATAACAATCTTCCGTTAGAGATTGCCGCCTTTACCGTCAGGCGATACCAAGCGTCCGGATCAAGGTGGTTGCAGGCGTCTGTATCAAGATAGGATATTTCGTAGTCGTTCGTTGAAAAATTCTCTCCGCTGTTTTTGCCGGCGGTGATGACCAGGTTTGACGCGGAATTGAGCCAGACGGCGAGCTTGCCCGCGTCGTCGGCGATGTCGGCCTCGTCGCGGCACTGCTCGAACTTGATGAGCGTGTCGATGTAGAGCCCGCCGTCGCCAAGGTCCACCTGCGTAAACGACGGGGACGAAAACGCGCTGGCCGAACCCTCTGCCGCACGGTAGAGAAGGTTTTCGGCATCGACCGCGAGCGCGATCGAGGTCTCCGCTTCGGCAAACTGGTTCGGACGCCCGCATGCGCCGCCGTAGTAGTTCGCGGCGAGGGACATGTTCGTGCCGGACTGCGCATCGGCGGAGTACCAGTAGTACTTGCCGCCCTCGGCTGCGGCCCCGGAGACGGAGAACGCATCCCCGGCGGTAAGGCCAGCGAACGTCGTTCCGGACGTGTTGGAAAGCGTAGCGGCGCTCGCGGCGAACAGCGCGCCGGCGCTCAGCAGCGTGAATATTTTCTCCATTTTATTGTCTCCTCGGGCGTTGACCTTTTGGGGGTAGGCGCACATAATATCAAAATTTTCCCTCTCATGCAAGCCGTTAGCTCTGAACATGCAATGAACACTTGCGCCATGGGCGAGGATGTGTTACACTGTAGCCAAAAAATCAAAGGAGAAATCGAATGAAAAGAAGCATCATCACTGCCATCGCCTGCATCTGGGCATTCGCGGCATTCGCTCGTGCAAGGGCGACAGTCAACGTGACGGCTTCGCTCAAAGACGGTTCTTCAATCAAAGGCGACTTCCTTACGAAAGGCATTACAGGCTCGACGCTTTTCGCACCGAACCTCGTGCTCGCCCCTTCCCTCGTAAAATCCGTCAATTTCACATCCACCAACGGTGAAGCGAAGGTTGAGCTGTCGAACGGCGACCGCTTTACAATGAAAATCGCGAACAACTCCTTTGCCGTGCGCTCGATGCTCGGCAACCTCAAGATTCCAAGCGCGAATTTCCGCACTCTGTCCCTTTCCGTACGCACTGCTACGGCCAAAGGCGGAGCGACGGGAGGTCTGATATTCCACTGCACGTTCGACGACGCGGCGTCCATCACCTCGCCCGCCGTCGGCCCTGCAGGCACATTCATGACCGGCACGTTCGAAGACGGCAAGATCGGCAAGGCCCTGCTGGCGATGCCTTACAAGACGCACGCATCCTTCAACATCCCTGCCGGTTTTCTCAACGACGCCGGCTGCATCGAGTTCTGGGCGAAGATAGTGAAGTCTTCTCCCCAAATAGGAGATGGGGGCGATCCCAGGCTCTTCGCCTTTACGTTTGCAGATACCCATACCCCTGCTTGCAAGATCGACCTTGTATCAAATGACGGTGGCGGGAATTCGGGATTTGCAACGTGTTCATGGTTTGCCGGCATTGCCAACATTCGTGGAATGCGTGGACTCAACTATGGTGATTTGTTCACGCCGCAAAGCTGGAGGGATTGGCATCATTTCGCGCTCGTGTGGAATAAAGATGGAATCTCAGACATCCAAGACCACCCCTCTGTAGCTTTAATTGTTGACGGCAAGCAGATTCCCAATGTAGTATTTAATCCTTGCCCGGTGGAACTATTGAGGATGCCGTCCAAGACAGCATACGTTCTTAGTTTCACATACGATCCAGTGTCTTCTCCCGCTCACAACACAAAATCTCCGTTCCTAATCGACGACTTCAAAATCTGGGACTACGCAAAGACCGACATGTTGAAATAAGACCGGATGTTATACCGTATCGAGGAATCGGCAACCATGAAGAGCATACTTCTAACCGGCGGAACGGGATTTCTTGGAAGTGCTCTTCTGAGCGACGTCACCGTGCTCAAGCGCACCACCTCACGAACCGATCGCGTTGCCGACCTCCTCAGCCATGATGGAATCAGATGGATTGACCTTGACAAGACCGATCTGCCGGAACTGTTCACCTCGCAACACTTCGACGTCATTCTGCATTGCGCCACGAACTACGGACGCGGCAAGCGGAGCATTCTCGACACGGCATCGGCCAACCTCCTGCTTCCTCTGACGTTGCTTCAGCTCGGCATCGAACACGGTGTCAAGACATTCATCAACACAGACACCGTAATCGACAAGCGTGTCAATGAGTACTCGCTCTCAAAAAAGCAGTTCCTCGAATGGCTCCAGAACGCAGCCGGAAAGATCCAGAGCGTGAACATCGCCTTGGAACACTTCTATGGGTCATTCGACGACGAAAGCAAATTCACGACGATGATCTTTCACAAGTTGATGCGAGGGGAGCTGTCCATCGATTTGACCCCCGGCGATCAGAAAAGGCATTTCATCTACATCGACGATGTCGTGCGAGCGTTTCATTGCATTTTGGATAACCTCGATACGCTGCCATCCGGATTTACGCCCTTTGAAGTGTCAACGGAGCAAAGCATCTCGATACGGGAATTCGTACTGCTGGCAAAGTCCATCACCGGCAACACGTCAACACAGCTCAACTTTGGCGCGATACCCTACCGCGCAAACGAGCTGATGGACAGCTGCACGAACATTTCTGCGCTGAAGGCGCTCGGCTGGCGTCCGGAAGTTTCCCTTGAAAATGGCATTCAACTAACAATCGAAAAGGAGCAAGAAAAATGAAGTTTCTCATAAACGGCGGCTGCGGCTTCCTCGGATCGAACATCGCTTCCGAAGTACTCAGGAGAGGCGAAGAGCTGACCGTGTACGACAATCTCTCGCGCGTGGGGAGCGACAAAAACCTGGCGTGGCTCCGCACATTCGGCGATTTCAACTTCATCCAGGCGAATACCGCCGACGCTGCGACGCTCGAGAACACGGTGCGTGATTTCAAGCCCGACGTAATCTTCCACCTCGCGGGACAGGTCGCGATGACGACCTCCATCGCAAATCCTCGACTCGACTTCGAAACAAACACACTCGGAGGCTTCAATGTCCTTGAGGCGGCGCGGAAGTACGCCCCAGAGGCAACAATCGCTTTCTCTTCCACCAACAAAGTCTATGGTGACTTCGAGCAATTCCACTTCGACGAAACGCCGACGCGATACGTGTGCAGGGAGCATCCGAACGGATTCGACGGGAGCATACCCCTTGACTCCCACTCGCCCTACGGATGTTCCAAGGGCGCTACCGACCAGTACATGCTCGACTATGCGCGTATCTTCCACCTAAACACGGTGGTATTCCGCCATTCGTCGATGTACGGAGCTCGGCAGTTCGGAACATTCGACCAAGGATGGATCAGCTGGTTCGTGCAGAAGGCAATTGAGACGCGGAAGAATGCAAGCTCGACGTTCACTATTTCCGGTAACGGCAAGCAGGTGCGCGACGTTCTTCATGCCGAAGACATGATACGACTCTACTTTGCCGCTGTCGAGCACATCAAGGAGGCAAGAGGGCAGGTCTTCAACATCGGCGGCGGGATGCCGAACTCGCTCTCGCTCCTCGAGTTGTTCACATTCCTTGAATCCGAACTGAGTATCAAGATGAAATACTCAATTCTTCCCCCGCGTGAAAGTGACCAGAAGGTTTTCGTCGCCGACATCACAAAGGCCGAACGGATCCTCGGCTGGCATCCGCAGGTCTCGAAGGAAACCGGTATCCGCAAAATGATCGAATGGGTGGGAGAAGAATAACCATGTCAGTTGCTGACAAGCTTGGAATAGTCATAACCACCTACAATCGGGCAGAACACCTGAAGCGGACGCTTGCCACGCTTCTGGCTGACAATTCGCCGGTTAAGGATTGCCAAATAACCGTACAGAGCAACCACTCTTCCGATGAAACACCGAATGTGGTAAGGTCATTGCAGGTCGCCCACCCAAATCTCCTCTACCGCGAGAATCCATACAACTTAGGTATCTCTGGAAACATCTGCAAAGCGATGGAGCTCGCAGACAAGGAATATCATTGGAACCTATGCGATGATGACCGTTTCGACTGGCAGGACTGGGGCGAGGTGGAGCACGAAATAAACAACAAGACGCCTGTGATCTGTGCCTCAAACTACATGATCCCTGAGAAATACAGAGAGAGGGTTGACTACCAACTGGGACAGATGGGTTTTGTCCCCGCCGTCATTATACGTACCGAACTCTACACAGACACGACAATCCGCAATTCCTTCGATAACATATTCACGCTTTTCCCGCACCTGGTGCCGATCGTGTCGTTCCTCAACGCGGGAGGTAAGATACATGTCATCTCGCGCGAAGTCGTGACGAACGGAATGGAACAGGGAACTGACTGCTCGTATCTGCGCGGGGCGCGTCCCGACATCATTTTTCATCGCAGTCGCACGATGACGTGGATGGTCGGGTATTCCAATATCCTCGCCAATCTTACGGACAGGAAATTAGCTCGACGGTGCTTCCACACGGTAATAGCTGGCGACCATTCGTTTCGTTCCGGCTACTATGCCTTCCTGTCCCAATGCCTGTTCTCCTTCAGAGGACGTGAGAACCGAATGCAACTGGAAGACCTGATGTCCCAATGTGGTTTCTTCCTTCGCATCGCCTTGTGGCTCGTCCGCCTCGTGCAGAACTCACCCCTCTACTTTCCACTAAAATACATTCGCGACTTTAAGTGCCGCCGAGCTAACAAAGGAAGCACCAAATGAAAAAATGCATCATCAATACCATCGCCTGCGTCTGTGCTTTGGCGGTATCCGCAAGTGCAGATGCAACTGTCAACGTGACGGCATCACTCAAGGACGGTTCCTCGGTCAGAGGTGACTTTCTCACGAAAGGTATAGCGGGCTCAACGCTCTTCGCGAAGAGTCTCGTGCTCGCCCCTGGCATTGTTAAGTCCGTCAACTTCGCATCCACGAACGGCGAAGCGAAGGTCGAGTTGTCCAACGGTGACCGATTCGCGATGACCGTCTCCAACGACGCCTTCGCCGTGCGCTCGATTCTGGGCAACCTCAAGATCCCTCGCGCGAGCTTACGCGCAATGTCGCTTTCCGCGCGCGCGGCGGCGGCCAAAGGCGGAGCGACGGGCGGCCTGATATTCCACTGTACGTTCGATGACGCAGCATCCATCACCTCTCCCGCCGTCGGCCCTGCAGGCACATTCATGACGGGCACGTTCGAAGATGGCAAGATCGGCAGGGCGTTGCTGACAAAACCCTACACCAACCATGCTGCATTTGAGTTCCCGCAAGGATTTCTCAAAGATTCGGGCTGCATAGAGTTCTGGGCAAAGATACTCAAACCGTCGCCGATGGTAGGAGGGGGAGGCGATCCTCGGCTTCTCGCAATAACACGTGCCGACAATCGTGATTTAGTTTTCAATGTTGACATAGTGTCAAATGACGGGGGCGGGAATTCCGGTTTTGCGTTGCGCATGTGGTATGGTGGTAATGCTAGTATAAGTGGCATGCGACCTCTTCGTTATGAGGAACTATTTCCGACGGGGAATTGGAGAGATTGGCATCATTATGCGATACTCTGGGACAAAGAAGGAATCTCCGACTTGCCTGGTTCGCCAAAGACCGCCTTGCTTGTCGACGGTAAGTTGACTATAGGCGCTGGATTTGGCACCGCTCACAATCTACCGTCAAAGAAACCGCATGTTCTTGGAATTACGTGCGATCCGGCGCTTTCTCCCGAAAGCAACACGAAGTCCCCATTCCTCATCGACGACATCAAGATCTGGGACTACGCCAAGAGAGACATAATGCCATAAACATGACCATTTATTTCCTAAGGCCATTTGCGTTTGGATATAGTTGGTGGGGTGTTCTAGCGCCATCCCGGAGTACATGGTTTTAAGTCGAAACATTCCGGAGTGAATGTCGCCTGTCCCTTATCCTCTTGAACATGGCCTCGCCATCCTCGCGTTCCGGATGGCTGCGGCAATACTCATCCGTCTCGTCAAGTAGACGCTCCAGCGGATCAGATAGACGTTCATACGCCTCAATCGTCATCGTGACGGGCCTATTCTTGATTGCTGCCATTCTTATGTCTCCTTACGGCAAAATCCATACCTCACCCGTGCGCATCAACGAACCTCTGAAATTGTTGTTCGCCTAAATCCCAACCCTTCCGCAAGAGTGGTGAAATAGTGGTCGGTTGAGAAGAAGTCGAGTTTCGGCGAGTGCATGAAGTCGTCTATTGCCGTCATGTACTCGGCATGTCGTTCGGGCGTCATGTTCACAATGAAATCCTGCATCTCGCGGAAGTCCTTGAACCGTCTCGCATTGATCCAGCAATCCTGCGGAATCAGTTCCTCTACGCCTGGCGAACCATAGTAAATCGGCACGCAGCGCGCGCAGAAGCAATCGGTGATTTTCTCGCTCACGTATCCCGGCTGGTTTGCGTTGTTCTCGTAGCAAAGCGCAAACTTGTAATGCGCCATGCGGGAGACCTTCGCCTCAAAAGACGCGGGGATCTCGCCGCGATAGCATGAGAAGCGATGGAATCCAAACAACTTCTCGAACGACGTCACCGGCTTGTTCCATCCCTGTCCATATAGGTCGAATTCGTCTTTGCAGTTCGCTTCGAAATACCTGTACGCCGCCTTACGCAGCCGATAGGTTGACTGCGGCATATAAGCCCACCTGTTACGGCTGACGGCAATCAGCAGCTTCTTCTCGTCGAAGGAGATTCCCTGAAAGCGGTTGTTCCTGTAGGATGACGGCTCTGCCCCGACAGGTACGTTCACGGGCTTGTAGTGCGGATATTTTGAAAGTAGTCTTCTGTCCCAGGTGAAGATGGTCGAAAACCGGTTTCTGTATCTGGAAATGTAGTAGAGCGAGGGATTGATGTTCGCCGGCTCGATGATCATCAGCGCACGCTTCTCGAATGGTATGCGTTGCAGCAAGATGTCTTTCCGTGCATACTTCCAGTTGTAGTCGAAATAGAGTACGGCCTTTACGTCGTCCGAGGCGACATCGACGCAATCGTACGTGTGGACCTCAACATCGTAACGTTCCTCCATCCATCGTTTGAAATTCTGGACGAAGCACGCCACTGGCTCCGAACGCCGCTCGTCACGAAACGCGGCGTCGTTGTAATCACACGGCGAGAAGTAGTAGTTGATTGCAAGAATGGGTTTTGTCTGCGTGCTCATTTTCGCCTCCTGCACCAATGCCAAATCCTTGATGCGTATTCGATGGGCAGATTGCAGGCGTTCCATATCGCACGGCGGCGGAAGCGCGGCAAATTGAAGCGCTTGGCGAGAAACCACATGTAGATTGCCTGTTTGACGCAAAGGCACGACGGATACTTCGCGAACTCCGCGCGTACTGGTCGCGTCTCGACGAAGCGCGGCATGACACCAATCTTGCGGCCCGCCATGTTCGCCATGATTCCAAACATGTGCGCATACTGCACCCACAACTTCTCCACGGCAAGATCCATGTCAAACAGCTCACGCTTGAATATGTTGGCGCTGATCAGCGTATGTGCCAGTGCAAGTTCATCTCCCATGTCCTTGAGCATTACACCGTAGCTGTCATACAGACGCGTATCGGCATCGCAATCAACCGAGATAAGAAGCGCAGGATTGTGCTGCCGCAGGAAATCGAGAACTCTGCCAACCGCCCCCGCTGGCATGATATCGTCATCGCCAAAGAGCCACACGTACTCCCCTTTCGCCTCCGCAACGCATTTCAGGAAGTTCCTGTCGCCCCCGATGTTCGTCTCATTCGTCCACCACCTCAAACGTTGATTCGATAACGATCGCAGATAGTCCGCCGTGTCGTCAGTGGAAGCATTGTCGCTCACCACCACTTCCACTTCGGCGCGACCGGAGTCAACCTGCCCGAGAATCGCCGGCAGCAATTCCTTCAGAAACGATAGCCTGTTGTAGGTTGGTATGCAGATGGAAAGTGTCATTTCTTTTCGTCCGCATACGGTGTGAACATGCCCTGGAAGAACCAGAATGTCTCGTAGTAGATCATGAACCACGTTGCGGGCAACACCAGCAGAATCCGTGGGTCAAGCAACGTCTCGCGATAGCGGTACATCTTGCGGCTGACAAAAAGCGAAAACAACAGCTGAAGGCCAACGGCTGCGCCTACTGCGGCAAGGCCCCAACGGCAAAGCCCAAACGCAAACGGAATACAAGCCACGAACGGGAGCACCGCAAGGAATGGCCGTATAAAAAAGTACAGATTCGAGAATTCCACCAATCCTCGTTGCCACCGCAGCTGCTTGCCGTATGTTCGCGCAAGCAGGGAGCGCGTACCAAGATAGGAGCGGAATCCGAAGCCCGGCGAAAACGAATGGAGATGGACGACTCTCGCCTCCGTAAAAAGCTGCTTCCCGAACTTCGAGAAACGCACCTGGGCGTCGTTGTCCTCTCCGCCATAGCCGCACGTGGAGGTAAAACGTTTTTCATTGAACCCGCCAGCTTTCAAATAGAGATCGCGCCACACGGCATCGAACATCGCGCACCGCATGTGCCCCACCCGTTCCACCGCGCTCGCGAACAGAAACTTCTGCCAGAACGGGAACTTGCGCCAAACCTCCCGCGGCATAAGCTGGATCGGATAGGCCGCAGACGCAGACGGATCCGAAACGAGCGGCGTAATCAATTTCCGCAGCTCGCCTGAAGAAGGTATCATGCAGTCCGAATGACACAGCACGATGATGTCGCACGTTGCCATCTGCGCGCCTTTGTTGTACGCGCTTGAAAGCGTGCCGCCCTCTCCACCGTCGATTATGCGGATGGGCACTTTTGAAGAAGCCGCCACCTCGCCCGCGATTTCACGCGAATCATCGGTCGAACGGTTGTCGAAACAAAGGATCTCGCCGATCGGGTAGTCCTGTCCCGCAAGGCTTTCGAGGCAACTGCGTAGCGTCGAAGAGGAATTCCTTCCGCTGACGATGATTGTGACCGGTATCTCTTTCAGTTCGGCCATAAGCCCTCCACCGGCCTGAACGCCTCGGCATAAAGACGTGTGTATTCAAAATGCTCGTTGAATTGGCGAACGCCTTTGCCGTAGGTCGGATAATCTTCCGCGATCTTTCGCACGGCCTCGCCCACGCCCTCCATGCCATCTACGACCTCACCGGCACGGAACTTCTCGATAAACGGCACAACCTCCGAGATGCGCGTCATCACGACTGGAAGATTCATCTCGATATACGCCTTCACCTTCCCCGGGTCCGCGTAGTGCGTAAAGTTCTCCTCTCCGAGCGAATACAGCGCCAGCCCCGCGAGCGACTTACCGGCAATTTCAAGCAGTTCCTCCTGCGAATGGAACCGGTTCGGGAAATAGACCCGCTCGGAAAGTTTTCTTTCGGCGATCATCTTCTCGACCGTCTTTTCATACCCATTCGCCGCAACGCCGACGAGGGCGAGTGAATAGTCGTGGTGACTCGCAAGAAAATCGAGCACGTTCTCGATTCCCTGTCCGTCCCTTACAAGTCCCACGAACAGAAGCTGCTTTGAAGTCGCCATTGCCGTCTCACAGCCCGGCATCATGAACCGGCGCATTCCCCACATCAGCGTCTTGTGTCCCGGTTCATCGCGCACCTTCCCACGATTCATCTTGCGGTTGATGGCGTCCGAGAGGTAGTAGGTGAACGGTATGCGATTGTGGTAGAAGCGCTTCAACCATTCGAACGCCCTGATCACAAAACTCTTATTCGGGAAATAGTCGCCAATCCAGTACAAGTACGACAACCTGCGAAGCATCTTCATCAAGGCCATGCCGAAGAAGCACACGGGGTGTCCGCCAACGACAAGGGTCTTGCTCTTAGATCCCTTCGCGAACTTAAGTATCTCGGTGGTGTTGTGCCAGAACCACAGCCAGTAGTAGAGGAAAATATTCTGCGACGACCGCAAGGCGCGCTCTTCCACCAGCTTGCCTTCCTCGTATCGCCTGATAATCTGCTTCTGTTCACCGAAGCGCGGCAGAACGTACATCAGACACAACCGCCGCGTGTTCGCAATGAGATATTCGTCGATATGCCCGCAGAACTGGAGCGACGCCAGCGCGAACACCGATTCGTATCTGAATGTCAGGATGCCGTTTCCCACAGAAACCCTCACAGGCGCACGCTGCCGTCTGCCACGGCAGCACGGTACTCGGCAATCGTGCGCTGAAGCCCGTCCTCTAGGTCGATCGCAGGCGCCCAGCCAAGCGACCGGATAAGCGAAGTGTCGCACAGCTTGCGCGGCGTGCCGTCCGGCTTGGACGAATCCCACGTTATCGCGGCTTCGCAGCCAGAGGTGCTCTTCACAAGCTCCGCAAGCTCTCTGATGGAGATTTCGCGGCCAGAGCCTACATTGACCAGATCCGGAGGATTCTCCATGTTCAGCACGAACAGACACGCTGCCGCCAGATCGTCCACGTGCAGGAACTCACGAAGAGGTGCGCCCGTTCCCCACAGCGGCACCGTGGCGTCGCCGTTTACGCGCGCCGTCTCGAACTTACGGATCATCGTAGGCAGAACGTGTCCGCCGACAACGTCGTAATTGTCTCCCGTGCCATACAGGTTTGTCGGCATGAGCGAATGGTAGGTGACACCGCAATCGCGCCGCAGGAATTCGCAGAGCTTCAATCCGGATATCTTCGCGAGGGCATACCCTTCGTTGGTCTTCTCCAGCGCGCCTGTGAGAAGCGCATTTTCGGGGATCGGCTGCGGGGCCATGCGCGGGTAGATGCAGGTGGAACCGAGGAACAGCAGACGCTTCACGCCCGCCTTGTACGCGCCCCAGACGGTGTTGAGCGCGATCATCTCGTTTTCGTAGAGGAAGAGCGCGTTCGCAGCTGAGTTCGCGCCGATGCCTCCCACGCGCGCCGCCGCAATCACGGCGACATCAGGCTTTTCCGCTTCGTAAAAGGCCCGCACCGCCGCCGGATCGAGCAAGTCCAGCTCCTTGTGCGTGCGCGTCACGACGTTCGTATAGCCCTGTTTGGCGAGCGCGCGGCACACGGCGCTCCCCACCATGCCCCGGTGTCCAGCCACGTAGATTTTATTTGACAATTCCATAGGAAACTCCTATTAGTGATTTCATTGGTAGGAGGACAAAAGACATAAGACAGAGGACAAAGGATAGAAGCACAATCCTTTGTCTTTTGTCATCTGTCCTCTGTCCTTTCTCACGAACCTTATCCCTTAACTCTCAATTCGCGCTCCGCCAGCTTGAGGTCGGCGTCCACCATCATCTTCACGAGTTCCTTGAACGTGACCTTCGGCGTCCATCCTAGCACCGTCCGGGCCTTCGTGGGATCGCCGAGCAGCTGATCCACCTCGCTGGGGCGCTCATAGCGGCTGTCATGCTTCACGTACTTCTCCCAGTCAAGCCCCACGTAGCCGAATGCCTCGGCGAGGAACTCCTTCACCGAATGCATTTCGCCCGTGGCGAGCACATAGTCGTCGGGGGAGTCCTGCTGGAGCATCCGCCACATGCCCTCCACGTAGTCGCCGGCAAACCCCCAGTCGCGCTGGGCGTTCACGTTGCCCATGAAAAGCTCCGACTGCAACCCCATCTTGATGCGGCTGACCGCGCGCGTGATCTTGCGCGTCACGAACGTCTCGCCGCGCCGCGGCGACTCGTGGTTGAAGAGAATGCCGTTGGAGGCATGGAGGCCGTATGCCTCGCGGTAGTTCTTCACGGCCCAGAACGAGTAGAGCTTCGCCACGCCGTACGGTGAGCGCGGGTAGAACGGCGTCGTCTCCCGCTGGGGAATCTCCTGCACCTTGCCGTAGAGTTCGGATGTCGAGGCCTGGTAAAAGCGCGTCTTCACGCCCGTGAGGCGGATTGCCTCCAGGAGACGCATCGTGCCGAGCGCGTCCACATCGCCCGTGAACTCGGGCGAATCGAACGACACGCGCACATGACTCTGCGCCGCGAGGTTGTACACCTCGTCCGGGGCGATTTCGTGGACGATACGCATGAGGTTTGAACTGTCCGCCATGTCCCCATAGTGCAGGAACAGCCGCACGCCGTTCACGTGCGGATCCTGGTAGAGATGGTCGATTCGCTGCGTGTTGAACGTGGAGCTGCGGCGGATGATGCCATGTACCTCATATCCCTTTTCAAGCAACAGCTCAGCCAGATACGAACCGTCCTGGCCAGTTATTCCTGTTATCAGCGCTTTTTTCATTGCTTTTATACCTTCTGCACGGTTGCCATTATAGCAAAATCAGGCGCACTGCGTAAAGTCAATCGGTTCTTCCATCAAAGATCATTTCAGTATTTGGAGGAATTCTTCTGGTGCGACAGCATTGACAGGCGAGTTTCTGTAATCGCCAAGGTTTCGGGTCACGATGTAGTCGCATGAACGAGCGACCGCCGAGGCAGAAACGACGGCATCCTCAAAGTCGGCAAAATTCAGCAAGCGCGCGGCAACAATGACGGCCTTATCTGCTGGAGCAATGTCAAAGGTCGACAAAAGCCAGTCCAGTGCCTTTTCCGCCCCCGTCTTGTCAGCCCCTTTTCTTATAATATAAAATAGCGTTGTAATGGCATGTGCAGTGACAAGCCCCTCGCACAGTCCGGTTCTGACGGCATCGCACACTTTCGCCGATGGCAAGAAAAATGGCGCTCGTCGCTGCAAAACATCGACGAGAACGTTCAGATCAATCATGATCTTCACAAATACTTCTCCGCGACATGTTCACGATACATCTGCTCAACATCGATATCCGAAGGTATGATCCCTGCAACCTCACTTACTGAAGCCGACACCTCATCCTCTCTGGAGAAAGTCTCCTTCAACCGGTTGAAATAGCGGACAACAAGTTCGGACAGCGAAATCTGCCTCTTTTTTGCGTACCTTTGCGCAAAGAGAAGCGTATCACCTGGCAATCTGATTGTCATTCTCGCATCGTTCATACAATTTTCCTCATTTGTGCGAACATTCTAGCACAAATTCCCCCGCTCAGTCAACCTTGGAAACTGGAAAAGAATCCGATGCGTGAAAGCTTCCATTTCAAAGATTATCAAACCGCCCCCTACGCGCAGAGTCTAAAACTTCCTCGACGCTCTGCGTTGTATGCATCGCCGAACCAAAATAGGCATGGTTGCAGACCCGTAGCACTTCATCGGGCACGATGTCAAGCCCGCCAACACTACGCTCACTGGCTGTGCATCCAACCGAAAACCGTATGGCGTTTTCAAGTGCGACCTTGACGTCCAGCCCAAGTTCATTTCTGGCGCGTTCAATCGACGGCACGTAAACCGATGGTTTTTCACCGGCCTTCGGCATCCCCTTCACGATGATCTCGCTTTTTGAGCCAAGGGCATCGCGCACGGTTTCGGCGAGTTCGCGTATCGATACCGCGCGATTGGATCCAACGTTGTAGGGGCGTCCGTTCTCGCCGCGCTCGAGGATTGCAAAAAGCCATTCGACGAGGTCGTCGGCGTAGAGGTAGCTGCGGAGCGGCGTGCCATCACCGTTTATGACTATGGGCTTCCCGTCAAGGCAGTTCTGGATGAAGTTTCCGATGGCGAAGTGAATGCCGCGATTGAGATGTGGGCCGGTGAAGGCAAAACAACGGGCGATTTTGACGTCAAATCCGGCATCGATTAGCAACCGCTCCACCGCCAGCTTCCCCTTGCCGTAGGCCGTTACCGGCTCACACGCATCATCCTCGCCCGCCGTTGTAATTCGTGGACCATACACCGCGCCCGAGCTCGTGAAGAGAATCTTGCTGCAGCCAGCGGCCTTCGCGAAATCCGTCACATGCCGTGCGCCGTCCATGATCACGCTCGTCATTTCAGCATCCGAGATCGTAGTGACGGCGCTTGTGGCGGCATGGATAATCGCATCGAAATGGCCCTCGGGAAAAACAAAGTCGCGCACATCGCCAGCAGCAAATGAAACGCCTGATTGGTTTGCAAGGCGGGGGTAAGATGCGGCAAAGCGCTCGAGCGACCGCGAAAGGATCACCCATTCGGCTTTCGCCCACGGCCATTCGGGATGGCGGAGGCGGTAGTCGAGCATCGACTTACCGAAGAAACCGGTACCGCCGGTGATGAAGAGGCGCTTAATCTCGCCGCTATTCGCCATTCGCTTCCTTAGATTTGATGGTCAAACTGTGCTTGGCCAACATCCACTTCGCCCGATCCTCTTCCGGCAGGAACGGTGCCATGTTATCAAGCGGTTCCGAAACCATCGTGCCATCGGGCAACCGCCGCGATGCCGCCTTGGGGCCAAGCACCTCAAACGGATCAAGCATGACTTCAACGACGACCGGCCCATTCACCGCGAATATTTCAGGCAGTTTTTCATCCAGCTCCTGATTGGTTGAAAGCCTGAAATATGGCAGATCGTATGCAGTTGCCAGCTTCTCAAAGGAAGGAAGCACGACCCCCGACCCGGCTTCGGAACCTACGAAGAACCCCCCGAAGAATGCCTTCTGCGTCGTCTTGATTGAGAGGTAGCCCCCGTTGTTGTAGATGAGGAGCGTGATGGGCAGGCGATAGTTTTTCATCGTCTGCAACTCTTGGAGATTCATCTGGATAGAACCGTCGCCCTCAAAGCAGACAACGTGCCGATCGCCACCGGCAAACGCCGCACCAATCGCCGCAGGAAGGCCATATCCCATCGAGGCACAGGCCTCGTTGGAGAACATGCGCATTCCCTTGCGGATCGGAATCGCCTGGAAAGTCGAGGTGTAGGCGATTCCATTCGACGTCACGACCGTCAGCGGATCGGGCGCATGGCGCACCACGGCCTCGGGCAGGACATAGCTTGAAACATAATCCGTTCGCGCCCGATGTTCTGGGAGGATCACGGGGAAACGAGCCTTCACCCCGCGACAGTATGAAAGCCATTCCTCATGCGGCGGCAATGACGGCAGAGCTGCGTGCAGCGCTTCGAGAAACGCGCCGGCATCTGAATGTATCTTGACGTCAGGACGGAACGTCGGCTTTTCTAGCTCCGCCTCGTCAACGTCAATCATCACCTTCACCGCGTTGCAGGCCACGGTATCGTATGCATAGCCGCAGATGCGAATGCCCATCCTCGTGCCCAGCACGATGAACAGATCGCTGTTCTGCATGATGAAGTTTGCGGGGCGTTCGCCAAGAATGCCAGGGCGGCCAAAGAAGAGCGGATGATCCGAGGGTATGAGGTCGATTCCGGAAATCGAGGTCAGCACCGGAATGTTCAGCGATTCCGCCACTTCCAGAAAAAGCTTCTCGGCTCGCGCATTACGCACCCCGGAACCGACAATGATCGCCGGGCGCTTCGCCCTCCTCAGAAGTGCAGCCATTTCATCAATCTGGCCCTCTGCCGGTTCCACGATCTCAGCAAGCCTTGATGACCGAACGGCGTTCGGTCTATCACAGTCAATCTCCGCCGCCTGAATATCAAGCGGCACGTCGATCCACACCGGCCCAGGCCGGCCGCTCTGGCAAAGCTCCCACGCCTCTGCCATGACCTCCGGCACCTCTTCGACGCTCATCACCGTCTTCGCCATCTTCGTCATCGGCCGCGCGGCATCGACGATGTTGTATTCCTGGTCGCCGAGCTGCCGCAGTTTCAGATGCGGACAAGAGGTTATCATCGTTGCCCGCTTGATCTGTCCGGATATCACGATCATCGGCACGGAGTCGAGCCATGCGCCCATCACGCCGGTCAGGGCGTTTGTGCCCCCCGGCCCGGTGGTGACGCTGACCACACCCGGCATCCCCGACATCCTTGCATAGCCTTCTGCCGCCATCGCGCACGCCTGCTCGTGCAGATTGCACACGTACTTGATGCGGGTTTCTCGCCCAAGAGCGTCGTTGAGGTGCATTGCACCGCCGCCCGTCACGAGGAAAACATGCCTCACTCCTTTGTCGGCCAAGAACTTCCAGATGTAGTCAGCAACTCTCACTTCATCAACCTCTCTACACGTTCTACATGTTCTACACGGCTATTCTTATCACACGCCCTCAGCACGTTCTACACGGCTACACAAAACTTCCTGATCACGTCGATCATGTAGTCAATCTTCGCGTCGCCCATGCCGGGGTAGAGGCCGATCCAGAGCGAGGAGTTCATGATGGTGTCGGTGTTGGCGAGCGAGCCGGCCACGCGGTAGTCAATACCCTCGCGCATCGTCTCGAAGCAGGGATGGCGGATGATGTTGCCCGCAAAAAGGTTACGCGTCTGGATGTTCGCGGACTCAAGGTGCTTCGCAAGGTCGTTGCGCGTGAAGCCGGCGTCGGGTTTCACCGTCATCAGGAATCCGAACCACGACGGATCGCTCTCTTCGTACTTCTCGAAAAGGCGGAGTTGCGGCAAATCCGTCAACCCTTCATAGAGCCGCGCGAAATTGGCCTTGCGCTTCTCCACGAACGAGGGAAACTTCTCAAGCTGGGCGCATCCGACCGCCGCCTGGAGGTCGGTCGCCTTCAGGTTGTAGCCGAAGTGCGAATAGACGTATTTGTGGTCGTAGCCGACAGGCAGCGTGCCAAACTGCTTCGTGAAGCGACAGCCGCAGGTGTTGTCCACGCCCGATTCGCACCAGCAGTCGCGTCCCCAGTCGCGGATGGAGAGCGCAATCTTCTTGAGGAGCGGGTTGTCCGTATAGACCGCGCCGCCTTCGCCCATCGTCATGTGATGCGGAGGGTAGAAGCTCGACGTGCCAATGTCGCCCCACGTGCCGGTGAACCTGCCGTCGTATTTCGAGCCGAGAGCATCGCAGTTGTCCTCGATGAACCAGAGGTTGTGCTTCTCGCAGAACGCCTTGACCGCCTTCACGTTGAACGGATTGCCGAGCGTGTGCGCGAGCATCACGGCCTTCGTCTTCGGCGACCACGCAGCCTCCAGCTGTGCGGCGTCGATGTTTGCTGTGCCAAGTTCCACGTCGACGAACACCGGCACGGCACCGTACTGCACGATCGGCGCGATGGTGGTGGGGAAGCCCGCCGCGACGGTGATCACCTCGTCGCCGCGTTTCACCTGGCGCTCGCCGAGCAAAGGCGAAGTCAGCGTCATGAACGCAAGGAGGTTTGCCGACGAGCCGGAGTTCACGAGCAGGGCGAAGCGGACGCCGAGGTAGGCGGCGAGGCCCTTCTCGAAGTCGCGCGACCAGTGTCCGTAGGTGAGCCAGAACTCGAGCGAGGCATTGACGAGGTTCTGCATTTCGCGCTCGTCGAAGACGCGCCCCGCGTAGTTCACGCGCGACTTGCCGGGCGTGAACGACTCGGCGGCCTTCGCGCCATGCACGAGGCGGAAGTACTCCGCCGTCTTTTCAAGAATTTCCTTTTTTAAGTCATCTGCTGTCATGGCTATCCTTTGTTTTTATCCATGTAAGACATGTGGGGGATGGTTTGATGTCCATGTAGAACATGAAGGACATGTAAAACATTGGGAGATGGGGGAGTGATGGGGTCCATTTTCATTAAGAATTCCAAGTGGAAAATTGTAGGAGGATTGATGTCCATGTAGAACATGAAGGACATGTAAAACATTGGGAGATGGGGGAGTGATGGGGTCCATTTTCACCAAGAATTCCAAGTGGAAAATTGTAGGAGGTTTGATGTCCATGTAGAACATGAAGGACATGTAAAACATTGGGAGATGAGTGAATGATGGAGTTCTTTTTCATCATGGCGTATTGAGGCTGTCACAGCGTATTAGGTTTTAAGATAGAGGGCTGGCGAATAGGAGCATAAACAGTGCGTCTCTCGTATTTGAAAGCTCCAAAGTTCAAGAGGAGTCCAAGAGGAAAGTTGGCTATTTTCAGGTAGTTCATGACTTGCGACAGATGTTCCGTCGTCAAGGAGGCAACAGCCTTCAATTCGACGATGAGTTTACCGTCAACTACCATGTCGGCAAAATACTCTCCAACGCAATATCCGTCTTCATCAAACACATTCAAAGGCTTTTGCCGTTCGACAAAATGCCCCATCTTCTCCAACCTATGCGTAAGCGCAGACTCGTACACCCTCTCCAAAAGCCCATTGCCAAAGTAATGGTGAACATCGTATGCAACCTGCCCAACTTCGGCAGCAAGAGTCTTCAATTCCTCGATCTCTCGTTCCCGTTCGCCCTGTTCCACATGGGCATTCATCCTCAACCCATCCTCTACATGTTCAACATGGACATTCATCTCCACACCTCACCTACATGCCCCACATGTTCTTCATGTTCTACATGGACATTCATCTCCACACCCCACCTACATGCCCTCCATGTTCTTCATGTTCTACATGGACATTAAGATTACAATCATAACCCATAATCTGTGCGTTGGTTGCCTCGACCGGATTTGCACCATTCGCAACGGCGGCGTACCACTGGACGGTGTTCTTCACGGTCTCTTCGAAGTCCCACCTCGGCTTCCAGCCCAGCACCTTCCGCGCCTTGCGGATGTCGAGATTCAAGAGCCCTGCCTCATGGACGGCATGAGGATCGGATTTATCCACCCATGCGCCCTTGCGCCACTTGAGCATTTCCTCCACCAGTTCCTTCACCGTGCGATTCGCCTTGGGATCCGGACCGAAGTTGAATCCGCCGCAAACCTCATCGAACCGCTCGCGCTTCGCAAGCGCCGCACCGAGAGTGAGATACCCGCCAAGCGGTTCGAGCACATGCTGCCACGGGCGCGTCGAGACTTTATTCCGCACGGGAATCGCCTCGCCCTTCGTAAGCGCACGCATGGCATCGGGCACGATGCGATCCTTCGCCCAGTCACCACCGCCGATCACGTTGCCCGCCCGGGCGCTCGCCACCCACACGGGCGAATCTGACGTGCCGAAGAAGGATCGGCGATACGAGGAAATCACGATCTCGCACGCGCCCTTCGACGCGCTGTAGGGATCATGGCCGCCAAAGGGATCCGTTTCCCGAAATGGACGGCCCTTCTCGTTATTCTCGTAAACCTTATCGGTGGTGATGCACACCACAGAGATTTGATGGCCAATCCGCCTCGCCGCCTCCAGCACGTTGACCGTGCCCATCACATTCGTATCGAAGGTCTCCGCCGGCTTCTCATACGAGAGCCTCACGAGCGGCTGTGCCGCGAGGTGGAAAACGAAATCCGGCTTCACGCGGCGCATCGTGCGCACGAGCAACTCGAGATCGCGCACGTCGCCGATCGTATGGGATGCAATCCGCTTCGCGAGCTTCAGCTGGTTGAAGAGGCTCGGCCGCGTGGGCGGCTCAAGGGCATATCCATGTACCTCCGCACCGAGCGCGAGCAGCCACTCGCACAGCCACGAGCCCTTGAAGCCCGTATGGCCAGTCACGAGCACACGCCGACCCTGGTAACACTTGAAGATTGAATTGCTGCTATACTCGTTTTTCATGATCAGTTTGATTTCGACAGACGACAATCGACATCCGACAACTCTTCTACACGTTCTACATGTTCTACACGGCTATTCATTCTACACCCTTACGCTACACGCTCTACACGGCTCATTTCCAGCACCGCGTCCAAGGGGCGTTTCCGCTTTTCCACAGTTCATTCAGCAACTGGTACTCGCGGCTTGTGTCCATGCACTGCCAGAAGCCCTCGTGGCGGTAGATCGTCATCTCGCCCGCCTCTGCCGCTTTCTGCATCGGGTCGCGCTCGAAGAACATCTGCGGATCGTCCGTGAGGAATTTCTTCAGGAAGCCGCGCGACACCACCATGAACCCGCCGTTGATGTACCCCTGTGCGACGGCCGGCTTTTCCTCGAACCGAACGATCCGATCGCCCTCTGTCACCATCTCGCCGAAACGTGCCGCCGGATGCACGGCCGAGACCGTGATTTCGCGCCCAGCGGCACGATGCGTTTTCAGGAGTTCGGCGATATCGACGTCCGCCACGCCGTCGCCGTAGGTGAGGAAGAACTCGCGGTCGGTCGGCTTCAGGTACTTCGCCGCCTGAAAGACGCGGCCCCCCGTGCCGGTTTCAAGACCGGTTCCCGCCAACGTGACCTCCCAGTCCCCTTCCGGCACCTTCTCGTGGAACTTGATCTTCGGCGAATGGCCGAGCGTGATCGTGGCATCGCTTGTACGCAAGTGGTAGTTCATGAAGTAGTCCACGAACACCTCGCGCTTGTAGCCGAGACAGAGAATGAAGCGCTTGCAGCCGAACGCCGCGTAACTCTTCATGATATGCCACAGAATCGGCTGCTCGCCAATCGGCACCATTGGCTTTGGCAACAGCTCCGTCACGTCGCGCAGACGCGTCCCCTTGCCGCCGCAGAGGATCATCACGGGCGGCATCGCCCCGGAAATCTTCTTGTTTGTTGCTTTCATCGGTCAATAGTATAGCAAAATTGCAGATGAAGTTGCCGACATTACTTGTTGAATCCAAGAACGTCCCTCATGGTGTAGAGACCCGGCGCGCGGTTCGCCGCCCACTGCGCGGCGCGCAAGGCGCCCGCAGCGAACGCCTCGCGGCTCTGAGCCTTGTGCGTGATCTCCACGCGCTCGACGTCGCCCGCGAACATCACGGTGTGGTCGCCCACCACGCTGCCACCCCGCAAGGCATGTACGGCGATCTCGCCCTTTGGGCGTTCCCCTACCATGCCCTTGCGCCCGTATACGGCAACATCGTCAAATGCGATTCCGAGTCCATCGGCGGCAGACTTTGCCAGCATCAGGGCTGTACCGCTTGGTGCGTCCTTCTTGTGCCGATGGTGCATCTCCACCACCTCCACGTCGTACTCGGAGCCAAGTACCTTCGCAGCGGTTTTGACGAGGTTCAGGAGCAGATTGACGCCAAGCGAGTAGTTCCCGCTCTGGACAACCGGGATTTTCGTAGCGGCTGCATCCACGACGGCCTGTTCTTCCGGCGTCAGACCGGTCGTCCCGATCACGTATGGTATGCCCTGCTCTGCGGCCTTCGCAATGCTCGGCGGCACGGCGGAGTGGAACGAGAAGTCAATCACGGCCTCCGTGCCTTCCGGCCACTCGCGCACGAAGCCTTCCGCCACGTCGATCTCCGCGACGACCTCGAAGTCCTTGCCCTCGCCCGAAAGCTTTACGAGCATTCGTCCCATGCGCCCTGCGGCGCCGACTATTGCGATTTTCATGTTGTCTCCTTCTCGTTCTTTACCGTGCATACTTGGGCTTAAACACAGGCTGCGGAGTCGCCAAGGCGTCCTGCATCGCCTTGATCGCCGCGTCGAGCTGCGGGTCGCGCCCGGCCTCCTCGTCGGCCGGCGTGAGGTCCACCTCGATGTCCGGCTTCGCGCCGTTCTTCTCCATGTCGCTGCCGTCCATGAGGAACCAGCCGCGGCTGGGCACGCGGAACGTGCCGTAGTCGAGTAGGTTCTCGTCGCGCGTGGCGATCACGCCGCCGGCCGTGCGCCGCCCCACGAGCGGACCGCGCTTCAGCGTCTTGATCGCGTGGGAGAAGATCTCGCCATTGGAGAACACGTTCTCGTTCACCAGCACTGCCACGGGTTTCGAGAACACGGGACGGTTCCAGTAGCCGAACAGATAGCCCACCTGCCCGCTCGGCCCGACGGCGCGCGAGTGGTCGCTACCGCAGATAATGGACAGCAGCAAGTCGGCCGTGAAGCCGCCCGTGTTGCCGCGCACATCGATGATGAGCGCGTCCTTGCCCCAGCAGCGCGAATAGACCTCCTCCTCGAACACCTTGTATTCCTTCTGCTTCATCTTCCCAATGGCCAGGTAGCCGACGCGTCCCCCGGTCGCCGCCTCCACGCGGGCGCGCGTGGCCTTCACCTCCTCGTCGGCGATCAGCTCGCGTATCTGCCTATAGGTCGCCAGCTTGAGGTACACGGGATCCTCCTCGCGTCCCTTGAGGACGAGCTGGACCATGTCCTTCTCGGGCAGGTCCAGGATTTCCGCGAGGTGCGTGCCCTTCTCGAGACGCGTGCCGTTCACGGACAGGATTTCGTCGCCGACGGACAGTGTCCCCTCGGCCGGCGAGCCGGGGATCACTTCCGCCACCTTGAACGTGCCGGAGACGAACCGCACGCCGAGATGCCCCGTGTAGGCGGTCCAGTTATGCGGCTTCGGCGGACGCACCCATTCGCGGTTCGCCGACTCGGACTCCCAGAACCCGAGATGGGAGGCGTCCAGCTCGCCCATCATGAGTTCGAAGACGCGCGTGATGACGGAATAGCTGGAGGCATGGCGCGCAGCCTCCACGTATTTGTCCCGCACCGCCTTCCAGTTGACGCCGTGCATGTTTCTGTCGTAGAACCGGTCGCGGAGCATCGCCCAGGCCGTACGGAAGGCGAGTTCGCGGTAATCGCACATGTCGTCCTCGCGGCGGACTTCCAAGTTGAAGACCGTGTCCTTGTGCGCGGGCTTGTTGTCCACGACCCAGGCGAGGCGATTCTCCTTCGCGTACCAGTGGGGGTTGCGCCCGTGCTTGGACGACAGCTTCTCGCCCGTCAGGCGGTCCGGGACGTGCAACGTGTACGTGGACGACCCGCTGACGTAGGCGAGCGTGCGCGAATCGTGCGAGAAGAACGGATCCGTTCCCGAAACGCCCGTACACCGGATGCGGTCAAACAGCCCGTCAAATACGATGTTCACGCGCAGCGGTTCTTTCTTTTGCTCCTTCTTCCCGCCGTCGTCTTTCTTCTTGGGCAGGCCGATGGTACGGCGGGAGCGCTTGACGTCTCCGGCCTTTTCCGCAGCCTCGTCCTTGGGATCGAGGTAGACGTAGTAAATCTGGTCGCCGCCGGTGCCGGTTCCCGGACGGTTTCCCGACCACGCGAGCAACTTGCCGTCCGGACTCCACGCCGGCGTCCCGTCCCACTTCCAGTTCCGCGTCACGTTATACGGCTTTTCGTTGCCCTCTGCGGAGACAATCCACACGTCGCGGTTATCGTTCGCGTCCGAAAGTTCCAGCGCCAGGTAGCGCGCGTCGGGGCTCCAGGCGACAGAGCGGACGGCGTATGCCTCGGCACGTATTTCCCGCTTCCTGTCCTTCAGCGTCAGCACTTCAAGGCAGTCGTCCTGGCGCGGACAGGCGAGGCGCGTACCATTCGGCGAAACGTAAACACCCATGCGGACCGCGTCATCCGAAACGAGCGTCTCCGTCTTGAACGACGAATTCTCCCACCAGGACAGATTCTCGTTCGCGCGGCGCGCACAGCAGAGATCAGATCCATCACCGCGATTCACCACGTAGTAGAGACAGGAACCGTCAGGCGCGAACGCACACCGCGTCACGCGCGCAAGACGCCGATCCGCCACGAGGCGCGGCTTCTTGACGACCGTATCCATCGCGTAGAGACCGCCACCGCATGTGAACGCCACCTCCATGCCGTCCGAGCAGAACGTCATGTCGCCACCGCCTTCCGCGTTCCAGGCAGATGTGTAGTAACGACGACGACCGAAAATCGAGGACGACTGGATACCGCTCGGCCGAAGCGCGATGCGCACGGGCTGGGGATGGTCTTGCGTCGGGTCGAACCGCCAGAAGTCGAAGCCGGCCCGCACCACCATCGTGCGGCCGTCTCCCGAAACCGACGGGTGGAGTGCCGCGTCGTTGCCGAAGGAGATCACTTCGCGGTCGGCGCCGTCCGCCAGCACGTACTCGCGCACGCCCGCCACGGTCGAACCCGGCCGACGGCCAAGGTAGTAGAAGGCCTTGCCGTCCGGACGCCACCGCGGGAAGAAGGCGTTGTCCGACTTCGTCGCCGCACGACGGAATTCCTTCGTCTGCATGTCATACAGCCAGATCTCTGCATCACAGGGCGTCTTTCCGGAACGGTACTTGCGGTAGATGTCGCCGCCGCGACGCGAGAACGCAAGCAGCCGGCCGTCGGGCGAAAGCGCCGCGTCGCGCGAACGAACGTGTTCAAAAGGATACGTCTCGCCGCCGTCCGGCGAGAAGAAGGCGATGCGCCAGGCCGTGGACGGCCTGCCGGCGTGGTCGCGCAACGCGCCGCCGACGAGACGCTTGCCGTCCGGCGCCCAACCGGAGAGGGCGGTCGGCTCGTTGTGGTGCGACACCTGGCGCACGCGCATCGTCGCCAAATCCATCACGAATATCTTGTTTCCTCCGTTGCGCGAGGAAAGATAGGCCACGCGGGTGCCGTCCGGCGAAAACGCCGGCCAGCCCTCGCGCGCCTCCTCGGGCGTGAGGCGCTCGGCCGTCCCGCCCGCCGTGGGCGCAATCCAGATCGAGTCGTTCCACTCGAACACGAACCGCGAGCCGTCGGCGTTGACGCTGGGACAGGAAGCGAGGTATATATTGGACCAGTCCCTCCCGTCGTCGCCGCCAGCGACGGCGGCGACGCACAGGAAAGACGCGAAAACAGCGTACAGGGAAGTCTTCATTATTTCGCCTTGCCCACGTACGCGATTTTGCCGGACTGAATCGACTCGTAGCAGCCGAGCATCGCCTGGATGGTCTGCTTATGCCACTTGAGGTTGATGAGCGGCGTCTTGTGGTTGCGGATGCAGTCGACGAACTCGTCAATGAGGCCCACCCACTCATCGAAGTACGTGTACTGCACGGTGTAGCGGTCGTTCGGCGCGCCGTTGTGGTATACGTTCGGGCCGAAGCAGTCGCAGCTGATCATGCCCTTTTCGCCCGTGATCGTCACGTTCACTTCCATGCGCTTCGGGAAACGCTCCCAGCCCGGACCCGGCACCTTCAGCTTCTCCTCGAGGCGGCTCCACGACGGATCGAAGAGGAACGCCGTGCCGTCCTTCATCTTGCCCACGGCCATCAGCATGTCCTCGACCTTCAGCCCGTCGCGCAGGTTCGGTGCGACCTCGGCGTAGATGTAGTCGAAGTCAGAGCCGGTGAGGTGGCGGATGAGGTCGAAGATGTGCGGGTGGTCGCAGAGCGCGCCGCCGCGGAAGCGCGGATCGCCCTTCTTGAGCGGCACGACGCTCCCGAAGCTCGCCTTCGGGTCGCCCTGCCACGGGAACGCCCACACCGGTGAGAGCGTGATGTTCGTCATCTGCACGGCCTTGATCTTGCCGACGGCTCCTTCCTTCACGAGCTTCTCAAGACGGCGCACGACGGAGTTGTAGTGCATCTCGAGCTCGATCTGGCAGACGATCCCCGCCTTGTCGCAGAGGGCGATCATCTCATCGTACTCCTTCATGTCGAACGACGGGATCTTCATGGAGAGGATGTGGATGCCCTTCTCGGCACACCACTTCATCTGCTCGAAGTGGCGATCGTTCGCGGACGCGATCACGACGGCCTCGATGTCGGGGTGCTTCTTGTACATCTCCTCGGGGTCGAGGTAGCAGGGCACGCCCGTCTTGTAGAGCTCGTAGACCTTCTTGGCCTCTTCGTCCTGCGCACAGGACGCCACCCAGTCGAGCTTCTTGTTCTCGATGAGCGTCTGGTAGTACTTGCGGGTATGACCGTGCGTCATTCCCATCATCGCGATTTTAACTGGTTTCATGGTTTTGCTCAGTTTTAGATTTTTCAAGTTTTAGGACAGAGGACAAAGGACAGAAGACAAAGGTTTGAAAAACGATCCTTTGTCATTCGTCTTCTGTCTTTTGTCCTATCTCACCTCTGACACCTTGATCGACTGGTTCGTGTCGAGGCCCTTCTTGACGGCGATGGTCTTCGCGGCCTTCGCCTTGTCGGCGGCGAACGCGAGCGCGGCGGCCTTCGTCGCCTTCGCCCACGCGGCCTTCCACACCTTCGCGGAGGCGCGGCCCTGCAGAAGCGCGAACGCCGCGCGCACGTTCCAGACTTCCTCGTAGGTGAGGCCGAAGAGCTCGGTATCGACGTCCGTGAACTCCTCCATGCCATTCGCGTTCGAGACGCGGATCGACGCGTGCGGCGTGTGCGTATCAACCGTCTGGTCGCACGCGACGCCGCGCTTCGCGATGATCTCGTGGCGGTCATACGCGGCCTCGCTCCGAGGCAGGCCCGCGCCCACTTCCACGGACACGTTCACGTCGTTCGCGAGCTTGGCGAGCACGTTGATCGCATTCCCGCTCGCGACGGCCATCACGCGCGTCACGTCGGACGCTCCGAGGTATGCGGCGAGGTCAAGCTCCTTTGCGAGCAGCGCCTCGGCGTCCGCGCCCTTCTGCGCGAACGACGCGAAGCGGAGCGTCGAAACGTCCTCCAGCGTGCCGTTTTCGGTCATCTTCTTGAGTTCGACGATCTTGCGCTCCATGCGTCCCGGCAGGAGCGGCGTGGCGCCCACGTAGCAGTGGCCGTCCTTGATCGTGATCTCGCCCGCCTTCGCGCCGTACTTCTCGCGCAGGAAGTCGAGCCCTTTGTTCATTTTCTTGAGGTTCATGGTTTCCTTTCTCGTTAACAACTTTAACAACTTTTTCTAGGTATTCTAGATCTTCTAGCTCCTCTAGTCTTTTAGCGCCTCCACCTCCCGCAGGACCTTGCGGAAGTTCTCCGCCGTGCGCGGAAGCGTGGGCTTGAGCGATTCCAGCGGCTTCGCCTTGAGCGCTAGGCGCTCCTTTTCGGCTCCTTCGGAGAACGCCGCCATCCGGTCTCCCGCCGCCACGGCCTTCGCGAGGCGCTCGGTCATTTTCCGCACGTGCGGCGCGTACCAGTGGCGCGCCAGCTCGTACTGGTGGCTGCGGCAGTAGGGGCACGAAGCGTTCTCGAAGAGCGTCTTGGAGAACTCTGGATTGCGAATCTTCTCGATGGCATCTATGCGCTGATACGTCTCCCAGAGGGAGTAGTCGGAGTGAAGCGCGAGAAGATCGGCCATTTTTTCGTTCAGCGCCAAGATTTTCTTTGCCTGGGCAACGAGATTTCCATCCCCATTTTTACACTTTACACTTTCAACTTTACACTTCCCAGTGCGCCACGCGGCGATATCGCGGCAGAGCTCCATCGTGCGAAGCGCAATCACGCGGTCGAGGACCATGCGCGCGATGTCGATGGCGTCGCGGCGGACGAACTCGTCATCCCACGGCGCGTGAACGAGCAGACCGAACACGGCTTCGGCTTCCTTCACCGGCCCCGACCATTTCTTGATGGTGCCAGGCGCCGCACCCGCATCAAACCCGAGGCCTACCATGTACCGTGCATAGTTGCTACCCCAGCCACGCAGCCACGACGCGGGAAGCGCGGCCTTCCACGCCTTCTTCATCAACTCGGCGTTCGCGCCGTAACGACTCGTGCAGAACTCGTCCAGCACGTCGCCGTGCGGGATCGGCTTGTCGGACCAGGCGTTCGCGGTGAAGTAGCGGAGGGCGAGTGCGTCCGTGTGGCTCGACTCTGGCCACAGGATGTAGCCCTTGCAGAACGGGTCGTTCTGCACCACCTTCTGCCGAGCCTCAATGAGCGGATAGTTGGCGCGGGCGTCGAGGGCGTTCTCGTAGGCGAGGAACATGGAGTAGGTGTACGGGAACTTTCCGACGAGTCCCCAGTTCGTGAAGTTGTTCTTGTGCCCAAGCGGCGTCACGTCACCCTCGTAGTCCCAGATGATGTCGCGCGTCGGGTCGAGGCGCGGCAGGAGGGCCTTCACCTCGTTCGGTCTCCACGTGCTGTAGAAGTCCCAGCCCGCGATCAGCACCTTCGCGTCGGGATAGTCCGTGTGCGCCTTGGCGAGGAACTTGTCGAGCGCGAGGATCTTCATGTCGAAGTTCTGCTTCCTGTCCTTGTAGCACATCCGCTCGCCAAGGCCGATCGTGTGGAGAAGCTGCGGCTTCGGCGCGCCCTGGCCGTAGGTCTCCACGGCGGTCTTCGTCATCTTCCAGTACTCATCGACCCACTTGTCGTCGCGGATGTTCCACACCTGCGAGTTGGGTACGTGGTAGTTCGCGCCCTTGTTCGCGAGCGGGATGAACTCCGGCTTCTTCTTCGCGAGGAAGTCCTCCGGCGTGCGCGAATACCAGTGCGTCATCGTGCCGAAGTCCTCGGGCACCATCAACCCGCGCGTAAAGGCGTACTTCTGGAGGTTGTCGCGGAGCTTGCCGCGGTACTGGAGACTCCAGAAGAGCGTGCGGTCGTCATGGCTGTGCCCAACACCGGGGAGCGGCTTGGCGGGATCGGGATAGGCGCAGACATCGGGGAACGTCCGCTGGAAGAGGTCGTCCTGTCCGATGCGGAGCATGAACGTATTGAGGCGGCGCTTGAGGAGCCAGTCGATCTCCTTCTTCCAGTCGTCGAGTCCCCAGTGCTCCGCCTGGAAGCGCGTGAGGCCGCGGTGCGCGAAGTAGCGGATGGCGCGGTACTCGAAGTGCGCCTCCTCGTGGACGTCGAGGTTGGAGAGATCAATCGAGTCGCGCTTCGGCACCACGTCGCCGTCCCAGAACCAGTGGCAGCCGCCGCGCCGTTCGAGGAGGTCATAGAGGCCGTACCAGACGCTGCGCAGGTTGGCGCCGGTGATGGTGAGGGGGGCGGGCGAGGACGCCCGCCCCGAATTTGCGGGCACGGAGGCCCGCCACCCCGATGGAGCGGGCTGAGACACCCGCCACCCCGATGGAGCGGGCTGAGACACCCGCCACCCCGATGGTGGGACACCCGATATGAGGGTATAGGCATCCCGGCCGCTTTTGGAAATCTTGGGGTCTATGGCGAATTTTACGATCCCCTCTGGAACCTCCTTACCGGTGATCTGCCGGTAGTACTTCGCGAACTCCGCACGCGGCAACGCGAACTCATCGGCGGCGAACGCCGCCCAAAAGCATAACGCCAACGCGATGGATATCGCTCTTTTCATTGTGTAGGTAATCTTCATTTCCCGTTATTTGCGCTTTGCGAGCATTTCGTGGTAGTCGGAATAGCCGCCCTCGAACCAAGTGGTCTTGCCGTTGGGCTCAAACGCAAGGATGTGTGTGGCGATACGGTCGAGGAACCAGCGGTCGTGGCTCACCACCATCACGCAGCCGCCAAAGTCCTGCAATCCCTCTTCAAGCGAGCGCAGCGTCGCCACGTCGAGGTCGTTCGTCGGTTCGTCGAGGAGCAAGAGGTTGCCGCCTGCGGTGAGTAGCTTCGCGAGATGTACGCGGTTGCGCTCGCCGCCGGATAGCACGCCCACCTTCTTCTGCTGCTCAGACCCGCGGAAGTTGAAGCGGCTGCAATAGGCTCGGCCGTTCATCATCGTGGTGCCAGCGAGCCGCACGAACTCGCCGCCGCCCGTAATCGCCTCGTACACGGTCTGGTCCGGCTGCAGCTCGGCGCGCGTCTGGTCCACGTAGCTGAGCTTCACGGTCTCGCCCACAGTGAGCGTGCCCGAGAGCGGCTTCAATTCGCCCGTGATGAGTTTGAAGAGCGTGGTCTTGCCGGCACCGTTCGCGCCGATCACGCCCACGATGCCGCCGCGCGGCAGGTTGAAGCTGAGGTCGTTGTAGAGCATGCGTCCGTCGAAGCCCATCGCCACGTGCTCCGCACGCACCACGAGGTCGCCGAGACGCGGCCCCGCCGGGATGCGGATCACGAGGTCGTCCTCGCGCGTAGAGATTTCCTGCTTCTGCAACTCCTCGTAACGCTTCACACGTGCCTGCGCCTTCGCGTGGCGTCCGGACGGATTCGTCTGGATCCATTTCAACTCGTTCTCGATGAGCTTCTGGCGGCTCTTCTCCGCCTTCGCCTCCCGGGCGAGCATCGCCTCCTTCTGCTTCAGCCACTCCTCGTAGTTGCCCTTGTAGGGATAGCAGATGCCGTGGTCAAGTTCGAGAATCCAATCGGTCACGTCACTCAAGAAGTAGCGGTCGTGCGTGACGACGATGAGCGTGCCCTTGAACTCCTTCAGGTACGCCTCAAGACGGAATGTCGTCTCGGCATCGAGGTGGTTCGTTGGCTCGTCGAGGAGCAGCACGTCCGGCTCCTGCAGGAGCAAGCGCGCAATCGCCACGCGGCGGCGTTCGCCGCCGGAGAGCACGGACACCTTCTGTTCCGCCGGCGGACACCCCATGTCCACCATCGCCATCTCCACCTTGTGTTCTACGTTCCAGAGGTCCTTCGCGTCAATGATCGCCTGGAGACGCTCCATCTCGGCAGCGGCCTTCGGGTCGTCGAGGTTGCAGCAGAGGTCCTCGTAGCGTTCCACCATCGCCTTCGCCTCCGCGACGCCCTCCTCCACGACTTCGCCCACGGTCTTGGAATCATCTAGCTCTGGCTCCTGCGGGAGATACCCCACCTTCGTGCCCTTCGCCACTTGGCAGGTGCCGAGGATGTCAGTGTCTATGCCAGCAAGGATCTTCAGCAACGACGACTTGCCGGCACCATTGCCGCCGATCACGCCGATGTGCGCACCGTAGAAAAAGCTCAGGCACACGTCCTTCAGGATCGTCTTGGTACCGACCTGCTTCGTCACGTCGATCAATGAAAACTGGTACTCTCCAGCCATGTAAATATCTCCTCTATTTTGAAGTTGGTATTAGTATGCCAAATCCGCGCCCCAGGCGCAAGATGGAAAACACATGAACTGCGACCGCACGAGAGAGCCGACTACTGGATTGCCACAGGCCAACTGCCGACACCCTTGACGGTGGCCTTACCATACCCCTGCCGACCCACCATCACGCCACTCACCTTCGCCGTAAGCTTCTTCAGGCGTCCGGAGCCGCCAAGCGCGTACAGCTTGAAGCTACCCTTGAACGCACCCGTCTTCGCGACATACGTCAATTTCAACCCCGCCGCGTTCGACGAATCCTTCGCGTCCACGTACTCACCGCTCTCGCGGTCGAGCTTCACGCTCCCGGCTACTGGCAGTCCCCACCGTGCACCGACCGTGACAGCCACCTCCCACGGTACGAAATCGTACAACACCTCCGCGTCGGCGATTTCCGGCTCGCCCATGAAGAGGAACGAGAGCGAGGACGGCAGTGCGCCGCCCGCGCGCGCCACCGGCACGTTCTCACCGAACCATGCCCGGAACGGCGTCTTCGAGGCCGCCGCGTCCCATTCGCCCAGCTCTCCGACCTCGATCTCGCCATCGTCTTGCAACCACAGATTGAACCCGAAGCCGCCCTTCTTCGAGTAGAGCGGCACCACGACGGGGATGCAACAGCGCTTCTCGCCCACCAGCAGCTGGGAGGCCACATTCACCTTCGCGCCGTCCGCCATCGTTCCCGTCACCTTCACCTTGCCCTTCGCGCCGACGGTCAACGTCAGCCCGCTGTAGCCCCACGCAAACGCACTCCCGGCGCCCTCCGCGTCCACTGTCTCCAACACGAGGGTGTACGTGCCCTGCCACGCCTTGAGCGCCGCCGCCTTCGGGTCGCCCGCCTTCGCGAACACGTTGCGCGAGCCGCTGACGGACAACCCGTCGACCTCGCCCCACATCGCGTTCGTGCCGAAGCAGAGTGAAAGGTTCCCCTTGCCGTTGCACGTCAACTCCGCGATGCCGCGCTTTGACATCGTGCCCTTGTACGACCGTTTCTTCGGATCGCCGAGAAGCGTCAGCGCCGCCGTCACCTTGGCCGTCTCGGTCTTCTTGTTGGCCTTGCCGACCTTCACCCGCACGATGCCGCAGACCTCCTCGCCGTCGAGCACGTATCCATCGAAGGTCGCGGCGACCTCCGCCGCGAACGGCTCCTCGTCGCCGTCGTAGTAACGCGTCCAGTCGATCTCCTCGCCGTCCTCGTCGTACCACACGGGCGTCGGATAGAGGGGTTGCTCCGTCCAGTGCGCATAGAACGTGACTGTATCCGTGACGACGGTCGCGGAGGAAACCTCCGTCCCGCCGCTCGCCGCGGTGAACCAGCCATCAAACGAGAACCCGTCCCGCGTCGGCACGGGCAGCTCGCCCACCGCGCAGCCGTTCGTCACAACGGTGGGGCGAGTCGTCCCCAACGAGCCGCCCTGCGCGTCGAAGGTAACGGTAAAAAGTCTCGCAGTCTCAGCGTCGACATACGTGATCGCCAGGTCCAGCGGACATCCCTCGAACACGTTCCCCGCAAGCTTGCCTTCGAAACGCCGAGGCAAGGTAGCCGTCCTGAGCGACCTGCAGCCGGCGAACGCACCCGCCCCGATGCTCGTCACGCCATCGGATATCGTCACGCTCTCGAGTTTCAGGCAACCGGAAAACGCAGAAGCGCCGACATGCCTGATGTCGGCCCCGACCGTCAGGTTCTTGACGTCAAGCCCTTCAAGCGCACGGTCCACGATACCGCGGATGCCGGACAAATCCAAGTTGATATAAATGGAGCCTTTCGCATAGCCTGCCGCCCAACCGTCGACGAGCCTGAGTCCCCTGACAGTCGTCGTATCAAAAAGGGAAGCGCTGCAACCGGAGAATGCTGAATCCCCGATGCTCGTCACCGCGTCGGGGATCGTCACGCTCGCCAAGCCGCTGCAACCGGAGAACGCATAAGATCCGATGCTCGTCACCGAATCAGGAATCGTCACGCTCGCCAAGCCGCTGCAACCGGAGAACGCATAAGACCAGATGCTCGTCACCGAATCAGGAATTGTCACGTTACCGTTCACCCCTCGTATAAGATTCTTGCCATCTTTCGAGAGTAGTAGCCCATTGACCGACTTGTAGTTGGCATTTCCAGCCCCAACTGATATGGTTGTCAACCCGATGCAACCGGAGAACGCATAACTGCCGATGTTCGTCACGCTGTCCGGTATCGTCACGTTCGCTAGCCCGCTGCAACCGTAGAACGCAGAAGACCCGATGCTCGTCACGCCGTCCGGGATAGTCACGCTCCTAAGACCGCTGCAACCGGAGAACGCAGAAGGCCCGATGCTCGTCACGCCGTCAACCACGACAACATTTGTTATTGTAGCATAGGAACCCGAGAAAACACTTGATAAACGAGATGAGCAAACGATCTGGGGAATCGTCACGCTCGTCAGCCCCTTGCAACCGAAGAACGCCCAATCCCCGACACTCGTCACGCTGTCCGGTATCGTCACGCTCGCCAACCCGCTGCAACCGTGGAACGCAGAAACCCCGATGCTCGTCACGCCATCAACCACGACAACATTTGTTATTGTCGTATAGGAATCCGAGAAAACACTTGACAAACGAGATGAGCAAACGACCTGGGGGATCGTCATGCTCGCCAGACCGCTGCAACCAGAGAACGCATAATCGCCGATGCTCGTCACGCTGTCTGGGATCGTCATGCTCGCCAGACCACTGCAACCAGAGAACGCATACCTGCCGATGCTAGTCACGCTGCCTGGGATCGTCACGCTCTCCAGACCGCTACAACGGTAGAACGCTTCATCCCCGATGCTCGTCACGCCGTCCGGGATAGTCACGCTCTTCAGACCGCTGCAACCGGAGAACGCATAACTGCCGATGTTCGTCACCGAGCCCGGTATCGTCACGCTCGTCAGCCCGCTGCAACCGGAGAACGCATAACTGCCGATATTCGTCACCGAGTCTGGGAGCGTCACGCTCGTCAAACCGCTGCAACCGGAGAACGCAGAAGGCCCGATGCTCGTCACGCCGTCCGGGATAGTCACGCTCTTCAGGCCGCTGCAACCGGAGAATGCAGAAGGCCCGATGCCGCGTATACCCGTCAGGTTCAAGTCGCCCGAAAGCGAACCCGTATTTCCAACCGCCCAGCCATCCACCAGCTTTATGCCGGGGATCGTCGTCATATCGAAAAGCGAATCGCTGCAACCGGAGAACGCAGAAGACCCGATGTTCGTAACACTGTCCGGGATCGTCACGCTCGCCAGCCCGCTGCAACGGGAGAACGCAGATTCCCCGATGCTCGTAACGCCATCCGGGATCGTCACGCTCGTAAGCCCGCTGCAACCAGAGAACGCATAACTGCCGATGCTCGTAACGCCATCCGGGATCGTCACGCTCGTAAGCCCGCTGCAACCAGAGAACGCATAACTGCCAATGTTCGTCACGCTGTCCGGGATCGTCACGCTCGCTAGCCCGCTGCAACCGGAGAACGCATAACTGCCGATGTTCGACGATACCCGATGCCCGTCACAGGCTTGCCGCCGAGCGTGGCAGGAATCGTCACGGCACCTCTGGGCGATGGCGAGATAAAAGTAGAAGAAATCTCAAAATGCACCTCTTCATAAATATCATATCCGCAATAAATCACCGCCGTGTCGCCGTCGATCTGATACGGCCATGTGTAGCCGCCGACAGTTTCCGTTTCGGCCCGCGCGCTACACGTCGCGGCAACAGCCGCCGCCAGCATCACCATCAGTTTACGTATCATGTCGTGTCTGTCCTTCTGCCGTTTGTTGCCCGATGCGGCCCGTCCCGACGGCCGTCCGACGGCAAGCGGTATTTACTTCCCCGAAGTGAGGAATGCCGTGGCATCGGCCACCGCGCGGTCCGTGAGCGCCGTCAGGCACCAGCTCTGCATGTAGTTGTAGGTGTTGCGCGTGTAGCCTGCGAGTCCGATGAAGAAGAGCGGACTCCACACGACGTTATCGTACTTCTGCGCGTAGTCGCGCGTGAACGCCACACGGCCGGTCTTGTTGTCATAGATGCGCAGCTTGGCCGTCCACGTCTGGACGGAGTACTCGGCAGAGAGCACGGAACAGAGCATCCACACCCACTCCAGACTCCGCTCGTCGTCCGTGATGAACGGTCCACCGAACGTCACGTCCACGTTGTAGTCCGTCGGCCCCGTGCGAAGCAGGAAGCCGCTGTCCTCGAACAGGTTGCGCGCCCGCGTGTGGAAGACTTCCGTTTTTTCGATCTTCGGGATAAGCGTCTCGGTGGTGGCCGTCTCGTAGTGGCCGGGATACCAGCCACGGCGTCCGCGCCTCCCCCATACCGGGCCGCCCTCGACGTAGTAGGTCTGGTGTCCGTAGATCGGGATGTATTCCGTGATGGTGGCGGCAAAGCCGCTCAGCGTGATCGTGATGTTCTTACCTTTGGGCACGGCCGACATCTGCACCTGCACTGGTTCTGTCTCGTGCCAGGTGAAGCACCCGCACATCGCGAGCGCGCACGCGCACGCAAACATCACTTGAATCTTCTTCATGTCATTTTACTCCTGTTTGCTTGATTTGACGGTCGATGAGGCGCACCTCGTTGGTTGCACCTATCTTCAGATAGGCGGCACGACACGCCGAAACTGACAAGTCGGGAAACGCCCGCCCTTCCCGCGCGACCTCCACGGCGTCTTCGCCGTCCTCCTCGAGGAACGTGCGTTCCACCGCGCTCCAGACATCGAGCGGATCGCTCGCCTGCGCCGCGCGCAGAGTCTTTGAGGCCGCCGGGAATTTCTTCTCCTGCCGCAGCGCGTACGCCTGCGCCACAAGCCTCTTCGCCTCTGCAAGGGGCACAGCCGCCGCCGCCGCATCCGCAGCCCGTGCGACCACTCGCACTCGCGCGTTCGTGGCGCACATGTTCGTAACTGCGCACGGACTCGATTCAAACGGCCACAGACGTCCATCCAGCGCGAAGGAACCACCCCGCTCGCGGCTTATGCCGAGACGCCACGGAGTGCCGTTCGTCGGCACCGTCCCGCCGATCCACACGTCGTGTACGCGCGAACGCCGTCTGCGCACGATGCGCCAGTCCACGTTCGTGCATACGGCGGCAATAGACTCGGCAGTCGGCCCGCGCGGCGTCCATGTGGCCTCGAACACGCCCGCAAGCGCCGGCTCCACAACGTCGCGGCAGTAATCCGCCATGTCATCCGCGTACGCGATGACTGCACACGACATTACCAAAAACAATAACTTCATCTTTTCCATGGCGCGAATTATACCAAATTTTCCCGCCCCTGTGCGGCAGTATTCGCGGAGCACGAGCCGGTGCGGTCGCGACACGCGCACCCCTCCCGCACGAGGGCACAGGCGAAGGCGCCGTCGTGGTCCGTCTCGAACGGCACGGATTCATAGCGACCAACTTCTTTGAAATCGGGATGGGCGGCGAGGAATGCCGCGATTTGTTCCGCGTTTTCCTCGGGCTCGTTTGAACAGGTGGAGTATACGAGGCGTCCGCCCGGCTTCACGTGCGCCGCAGCCGCCTCAAGGATTTCCTTCTGGAGCGCAACGAGCTGCGCGAGGTGGTCCGCGTTCCAGCGCCAACGGGCGTCGGGACGCCGACGGATCACGCCCGTATTCGAACAAGGGGCGTCCACGAGCACGCGGTCGAAGAGCGCGCCGTCCTCCACCTTCTGCACGGCCGTGACGTTGTCGAGCTTCATCCGAGCTAGGTTTTCCTTGAGGCGTGCGAGGCGTTTCGGGTTTACCTCCTGGGCCACGATTAGGTCGCGACAAGCGCGACCCTCCCCCATGCGCCACGCGATTTGCACGGTCTTGCCGCCCGGTGCCGCGCAAAAATCAAGCACGGACAACCCCTCTACTGGGACAACGGGCATCTTGCCCGTTGAAACATCGAGGAGCTCCACGGCGCCCGCCGTGGCGGGGTCCTGCACGATGAACGCGCCCTCCTCAAAACCAGGCTGGTCTGCCACCCGTTCGCCGCGCGGCAGCTTCTCGAACGAACCCGGACGCGCGATCCACGTCTCGGCCGGCGTGTTGTGCCAGCGCGCGAGCTTCTCCGCACCCTCCGCGCCGTAGCGCGCCGTCCAGCGCGCGACAAGCGCGTTAGGATACGACTCGCGTTCTGCGAGCGGCGCGGCGGCGAGCTTCGCCTCGAACTCGGCGCGCCGGCGGAGGAGGTTGCGCAACACTCCGTTCACCACGCGGTCGAGACGCTTGGAGCGGTCGCCCATCTTCGCGGCGGCGACGGTCTCGTTCACGGCGGCGAAGTCCGGCACGTCCGGCATGTAGAGGATCTGCGCCGCGCCCACGAGCACGAGCGCCTCGAGCTCGCCCTTCGGCCACGTCTTCATCAGTTCGCCCAACACGGCGCGGAGCGGACGGAACCGGCGCACCGTGGTGTAGACGACGTCCTGCACGAACGCGCGGTCTGAGCCGCCCTTCGGCAGCAGCTCGTTCGGGAACTCATGCGTCGCGAGCCAGCGGGCGACGATGAAGGCGGCTGTGCGGCGGCTGTTCACGAGGGGACGATCTCCTCCGTGTCAGCGGGCGCATTGGATGCCCAATCTGTGGATATGGCGTGCATGTTTTCTATCTCGTTAGCCGAAACGCCACTATTTTACCATATTTACGGCTGGGTTGCCGTCCTTTTCTCGCCGACATTACAATTTGGTCACGTACTGGACAAACCGCACCGCGTTTTTGTAAAATATGCGCCACTTTTCCGGGACGGGTGTGCCCCGACACCGGGGAAGAGACATTTCTGTAAGGACAAACAAGAGGAAAAACATGCTCAAGGTTGACAACCTGAAGAAGCGCTTCGGCGATTTCGAGGCGGTGAAGGGAATTTCCTTTGCCGTCGAGAAAGGCGAGGTGCTAGGCTTCCTGGGCCCGAACGGCGCGGGAAAATCAACAACGATGCGGATGATCACGGGCTTTATCCCGCCCACGTCCGGCACGGCCTCGATCTGTGGCCATGACATCATCAAGGACCCGATCGCCGCGAAGGCGTGTCTCGGTTACCTGCCCGAGAACGCGCCCAGCTACCGCGCGATGACGGTGACGGAGTTCCTCACCTTCGTCGCGCGCATCCGCGGCTTCCATGGAAAGGCCGCGCGCGCGAAGGTCGATGCGGCCCTCGAAAAGGCGCGCCTCACGAACGTCGCGCGCCAGACGATCGACACCCTCTCCAAGGGATACCGCCAGCGCACGTGCTTCGCGCAGGCCATCCTGCACGACCCGCAGGTGCTCATCATGGACGAGCCCACCGACGGACTCGACCCCAACCAGAAGTTCGTCGTACGCGAGATGATCAAGGAAATGGCCGCCGAAAAGGCGATCATCATCTCCACCCACATCCTAGAGGAAGTGGACGCGGTGTGTACGCGCGCGCTCATCATCGCCCAGGGCGAGATCAAGGCCGACGGCACGCCGGACGAACTCCGCGCGAAGGATCCGAGCGGAAAGCTCGACGTCGTCTTCCACAACCTCACGATGGGAAAGGAGGGTAACTGATCATGTGCCCCTGCAAAACGCTGTCTGTATTCCGGCGCGAGTTCAAGAGCTACTTCGACTCGCCCGTCGCCTACGTGTTCCTCGTGGCCTTCCTGGTCCTCGTGGGATTCCTCACGTTCGGCTTCTCAAGCTACTATGAGCGCGGACAGGCCGTCCTCACGCCCTTCTTCATCTGGCATCCGTGGGTGTACCTCCTGCTCGTGCCGGCCGCGACGATGGGCCTGTGGGCGGAGGAACGCCGCAACGGGACGATCGAGCTGCTGCTCACGATGCCCATCACGCTCACCGAGGCGCTGCTGGGCAAGTTCCTCGCCGCATGGACGTTCATCGGAGTGGGACTTGCGCTGACGTTCCCGATCCTGATCACCACCTCATACCTCGGCAACCCGGACTGGGGCGCGGTGATCTGCGGCTACGTGGGGAGCTTCTTCCTCGCCGGCGCCGCCACGGCGATCGGCGTGTTCGCCTCGTCGCTCTCGCGCAGCCAGGTGATCGGCTTCGTGGTGGCACTCGCGATCCTGTTCACGCTGCTGATCATCGGATTCGACCCGGTGCTGGGCGCTATAGCCGGATGGGGCGTGCCGACCTACGTGACCGACGCCCTGTCGTCCTGCTCACTCCTCAAGCACTACATGTCACTCGGCCGCGGCGTGCTGGACTTCGCCGACGTCGGCTACTACGTCGGCATGATCGTGTTCATGCTCGCCGCCGCGCAGTACGTCACAGACTGCCGCAAGGCCTCGTAAGAAAGGATTTACTGAGATGAAGAACAAGAAAGTCTTCGGCCTCGCCGTGCTCGCAATGATCCTCGTGATCGTGGGCGCCGCGAACTACATCCTCTCCGCGCTCTCCGCGCGCGTGGACCTCACCGCCGAGCAGCTCTACACGCTCTCGCCCGGTTCCAAGGCTGCCCTCGCCAAGCTCGACCAGAAGGTCACGCTGAAGTTCTTCTTCAGCGAAAGCGCCAAGGACATGCCCCCCTCTCTCAAGACCTACGCAGAGCAGGTGCGCGACCTCCTCGGGGAGTACGAGCGCGCCGGCAACGGCAACGTGGTCATCGAGACCTACGACCCGAAACAGGACTCCGACGAGGAGGAATGGGCCGTCAAGTACGGCATCGAGCCGCAGCAGGCGAACCCCTTCGGCGCGCCGATCTACTTCGGCCTCGTCGTCACGTGCGGCACGCAGGAGCAGACCATCCCCGGCTTCGACCCGCGCATGGAGTCGACGCTTGAGTACGAGATCACGCGCCACATCACCCGCGCCGTATGGCCGGAGCGCCCCGTCGTGGGCGTGCTCTCGTCCATCCCCGGCGTGCTGGGCGAGCAGATGAACCCGATGATGATGCAGATGCGTCAGCGTCCCTCGCGCGGCTGGGTGGCGTTCTCCGAACTGAAGAAGGACTACGACGTGCGCGAGATCGCGAAGGACGCCGAGTCCATCGACCCCGACGTGAAGGCGCTCGTCGTCCTTCACCCCAAGGACCTCTCGGAAAAGACGCTCTTCGCCATCGACCAGTTCGTGATCAAGGGCGGACGCCTCATCGCGTGCGTCGATCCGTTCAGCTTCAAGGACTTCCAGGCGAACGCGCAGCAGCAGAACCCGATGATGCAGCAGATGGGCGGACAGGCCGGTCCCTCCACCCTCGGCAAGCTCTTCGACACGTGGGGCATCTCCTTCGACACGAAGAAGTGCGTCGCCGACGACAAGGCCGCAGTCCAGATGCGCGGACGCGGCGGCTCCGTCGTGACCGACGCCACCGTGCTCGACCTCGGCAAGGCGAACTTCGAGAAGGACGTGCTCACCGCGGGAATCTCCCAGATGATATTCCCCTACGCAGGCGCGCTTTCGTTCAAGCCCACTGACGGACTTGCCTTCACGCCGATCATCTGCACCTCCACCAACAGCGCCTGCCTCGTCGACGCCACATACCTCCAGATGGGCCCCGAGGCGATCCGCGGCCAGATCAATCCAGACGGCGTGCGCCGCACGCTCGCCGGCCGCCTCACCGGCAAGTTCAAGACCGCGTTCCCGAAGGGACCGGACTGGACCGAAGGCTCCACCAACGCCGTTCCCAAGGTCGTCGCCGCCAGCGAGAAGGAGAACTCCGTGTTCCTGTTCGCAGACGCCGACTTCCTCTCCGACGACGCCTGCGTGCAGGTGGTAGACACGCTCTTCGGCCAGCAGGCCGTCCTACGCGGCGACAACCTCGCCCTCTTCGCGAACATCGTCGAGCAGTTCGCCGGACGCGAGGAGCTGATCGGCCTGCGCTCGCGCGGTCCGTCCGACCGCCCGTTCGAGGTCGTGCGCGAACTCCGCGCCGAGGCGGAGAAGAAGTTCCGCGCCAAGGCCGAGGACCTCCAGAAGAAGTTCAACGAGACGAACAAGAAGCTCAACGACCTTCTCCAGGGCAAGCACGGCAAGGACCGCCAGCTCGTCTCGCGCGAGCTCGAAAACGCCATCGGCGAGGCCCGCCGCGAAAAGGCGAAGACCCAGAAGGAGCTAAAGAACGTCCGCAAGGAGCTGAACGCCGACATCGAGAACCTCGGCTTCAAGCTGAAGGTGATCAACATCTGCCTCATGCCGTTGCTGGTTATCCTCTTCGGCATCATCCGCGCCCTTTTCCGTCGCAGACGGTAACGGAGCCACGCTGATGATTCAACAATCGCAAAGGAAATAGACATGAAAAAACTTTTCTTTCTAGTGATCGTCGCCGCAGCGCTTGTCGGAGCGGCATTCCTGCTCAAGGGCCGTTCGCAAAAGACGCCCAACCTCGTAGGACGCAAGATCCTCCCAGCCTTCAACGTCTCTGACGTTGCCCGCATGGAGATTGGCGGCACGAAACCCATCACGCTCTCCTCTGCCGAGGGGACGGGATGGACGGTTGACGCCCTCCACGCCTATCCCGCCGACGCCAACAAGATCAAGGAGGCTCTCTTCAAGTTGAAGGAGCTCAAGGCCGGACAGCCAGCCTCCGGCATCTCGAACGCCGCCCCCACCACCGTCGTCCTCAAGGACGCCGGTGGCAAGGAGCTTGCGAAGCTCACCATGGGCGAGCAGCACCGCAGCGCGCCGCGTGGCGAGATGGCCCAGTTCGGAGGAGGCGGCTACCCCGATGGACGCTACGTGACGCTCGAAGGCACGACCGTTGTCGTGAACGACGCGCTCAGCGAGTTCGACGGCGACCCCAAGAAATGGGTCGACACGAAGATCGGCGGAATCACCGCGAGCGACGTCACGGCTGTCACCTACACTAAAGGCAAGGAGTCCGTCAAGCTCACCCGCAAGAACGGTACGTGGAACCTCGAAGGTCTCGGCCCGAAGGAGGAACTCGATACGTCTAAGACGTACTCGCTGGACTCCGCGCTCTCCTACCTGAACTTCTCGGACGTCGTCGATCCGAAGAAGACAGAGGCGGAACTCGGATTCGCCACCGGATCGGTCTACACGGCCACCCTGAAGAACGGCATCACCTACACCGCTAAGATCGGCAACAAGATCGGTTCCGACAACGCGTTCAAGGTGTCCGCCGCCTTCAAGGCAGTCGGTACAAACGCCACCGAGAACGCAGCCTGCGAGAAGACGGTCAAGGACTTCAACGACAACGTCGGAAAGTGGACGTATACGATCTCGTCCTACTCCGCCGAGTCGATGTCCAAGACCCGCAAGGACCTTGTAAAGGCCAAGGAAGAACCGAAGAAGGAAGAAGCCAAGCCCGCACCCGCTCCGGCACCGAAACCTGCGGCCAAACCTGCGGCTAAGCCCGCACCCGCTCCGGCTGCTAAGCCCGCCCCTGCTCCGGCTGCTAAACCCGCTCCTGCGCCTACGGCCAAACCTGCGGCTAAACCCGCACCTGCTCCTGCGGCTAAACCCGCACCTGCTCCGGCGGCCAAGCCCGCACCCGCTCCGGCGGCTAAACCCGCCCCTGCGCCTACGGCCAAACCTGCGGCTAAACCCGCCCCTGCTCCGGCGGCCAAGCCCGCACCCGCTCCGGCGCCGAAGAAATAATCCACAAACGGGAGAGGCCGCGCTTGTCGCGGCCTAATAGAGAGCCGCCATCTTGGCGGCTCTTCTTTTCGCATTCCCCCCTTTTGGCGTTTGCGATGGGCTTGCACATGCAACGGCATTTTACTATACTAGTGCCATGACATCCTCAGCAAAACCAACAGATCCCACGAAGCGCATGTCGCTCGCTGTCCTAATTGACGCGGACAACATCAGCCCCGTCTCCGCAGGAGCGATTTTCCGCAAGGCCTGTTCAATCGGAGAACCGATTGCACGGCGCGCATACGGGATGGTCAAGTGTTTCTCTTCCTCCGGCGGCTGGGTGCAGGCCCAGCGGGAATTCGGTATCGTTGCGCGACCGCAAACCAGCAATGTCGCGCACAAAAACGTTTCCGACATCGCGCTGGTGATTGACGCGATGGAGTTCCTCTACAAAAGCCCTTGCGAGGGAATCTTCATTGTTTCAAGCGACAGTGACTTCACGGCATTGGCCACCAAGATACGTGAAGGAGGAAAGCTCGTTTACGGAATGGGCAGCGGGAAAACGCCACAAAGCTTTAGGACAGCCTGTTCAAGGTTTTTTGAGATTCCGCCCGTCCAAAATTCCTCCTCTCCGAAGAAACAGAATGCGCTTTTTGTTGCATGCCCACGGTGCGGAGCAAAGTTGACGGCTTCAAAGACGAAGTCAAACCACCCTTGCAGGATCTGCCCGTCGTGCGGTGGAGTGACGTGCAAGGTTTCCGTTCTCGACAAGGTATTCGCCGCCGACGGGCTGAAGACTCTTCTTGAGACAGCGAAGCAGCACAAGCAACGTGGCTGCATTTGTCCGGACTGCGGGTCTTCCATGAGTCTGCTGAAAGTGTCATCCGGCAAAACACAGGTTGAAATCGACGTCTGCGGAAATTGCAGCGCGGTATGGTACGACAAAAACGAATTTGAAACTCTCGTCCCCAGCGACGGCCTCATCGTTCCGAAAGTCACGTCCGGCAAGGCATACCGTCGCGAGATGGTGCTGACGCTTGCCGCAGATCTGCGGAGCGGGCATCTCAAGGTCCTCGACACCAAATCGCTTCAGATGGTCATGAAAGTGTCATACCATGTACCGCAAGCAGAAATCTCGCCTATCATCAGCACGCTGACATGCCAGAAGGTCATACACACCGACAAGAAGACAGGCCGCATCTCCGTCCTCCCTCAGGCTAATAAATGAGGTTTGCCCTGCCCTTATACAAGCGCCGCCGTGGCGAGGACGACGCCGTCTGACTGGCGACGGATAGCGTGGAGGGTCTTGTCTTCGGCAACGCAAAACTCCGACGCAAGGCTTTCACCCGCCTTCGCCGCCTGCCGGAATACGATATCCATTTCCATTGGTAGGGCGGTCGCCCCGCGACCGCCGCATTTTACACTTTCCACTTTACACTTTCCACATTCCAACATCCACTCCACGTAATGCACGTTGTTCACATGGTCGTTGAAGTCGAGGTCGCTGTGGCGCGTGAGTATCTCAACGCTTCCATCTACGGACGGTAGGCGCACGAACTTGCCGCCGATGTCAGGTAATTCGAAATCGGGCGTTCCCGTCGGCACGAGGTCCGCAAACGTTTCAGGCAGCTTCGCGATCTTCTGCGCAGCCATATCGACGTACAGCCATTCGGATGACGCGCGAAAAAGTTCCGCACCCTTCTCGTCTAACCCCAGAAAACAGCGCTTGGCGATGAGTCGTCCCTTCACGCCGCTCGGCCAAGTCCGCACCGTGATCGTCTCGCCCCACGGCACGTAGCGCTGCACGCTCACCCGCAGACGCGAGAGCATCCATGTGAGCCCTTCACTCTGAAGGGCCTGGATGCCCCAGCCGAGACGCGCCGCGCTGATTCCCGCCGCCTCCTGCATGTAGTTGCACAGCGTCGGCAACGTAACGTGGTTCGTAATGCCAGCCTCGTACGACCGCACCGTAAAAGCCACGTCCGACGCATTTGCGATTTGTCCATTCATTTCCATTCCTCAATCACCTCCCAATGTCCGCCCTTGTCCGGTCCCACGCGACGGAGCCGTCCGGTTCTGCCAGTGTCAGATGGTAGGGCGGCGTCGATGACGCCGCCGTCCGCGCGACTAAAAGCGATTGAATACGGCCAGTCGGCGGGGGCAACGCACAGGCTCTTGCGGACGGGGTTGCCTAGGATGTAGTCGTATTCCTCGGCGAAGTGCGCGTCGTCGCGAAGACGCGTGTCAAAGAAATCGCGTTGGAAGCGGATGCCGTGTTTGGTCGAAAGCCATCTCTTAAAATCAGCAATGACGTATTCCATTCCCCGGTAGGGCGGTTTCGACGAAACCGCCGCGTCCGATATACCATTCGGGAAACGGGCGATGAAATGGATATGGTCGGGCATAATCAAAAACAACGCCAAGCGCCATTTACCACGAACATGGCGAAAACGTGCAGCATCCAATATTTCCATTGCAAACGTCATGAACGGCGTTGACGGCGGTTTCGTCGAAACCGCCCTACCGGCGTCCGTCACGCATTGGCGATCCATTGGCGTCCCGTGGTAGGGCGGCATCGATGATGCCGCCGCATCCGGCGGTTTCGTCGAAACCGCCCTACCGTAATCGCAACGATCCGCGGCGCATATCGTGATGAAATACCACGCCGATGGCATGTCGATTGACATTGGCCCACGATGGTTCAAACGCTTACGTACCGGCATGGTCACGCGTCCCGCGTGACCGCTACCGTCTGTAATGTCGCCGTTTGGATCCATTTGTCCCAAACTCCCCAGATGTCGATGAAATACCTTTCTGCCCGCGACAAGGCTATGCGAAACGACGGGAGGCGGCGTTCCAGTTGAGATGTCCGCCAACGACCGCCTTGACGTAATCGGCGCGGACGTTCTGCCAGTCGAGGTAGTAGGCGTGCTCCCACACGTCCACCACCAGGAGCGGCTTTACGCCCGGTCGCGTGATCGGCGTCTCGGCGTTGGGCGTGCTTTCCACGGACACCTTGCCGTTCTCGGCGACAAGCCACCCCCAGCCGCTGCCGAAGCGCTTGATCGCAACATCCGCAAGCGCGTCCTTGCAAGCGTCAAACGAACCGAACGCCGCGTCAATCGCCGCCTGCAGCTTCGCGGACGGTGCGCCGCCCTTCCCCGCAGGCACGAGCGAATTCCAGTAGAACGTGTGGTTCCATGTCTGCGCCGCGTTGTTGAAGATGGCCGTGTCTCCGCGTTCGGCCGCAGTGCGGATGATTTCCTCTAGCGTACGTCCCTCGTACTGCGTTCCGGCGATGAGTCCGTTCAACGTCTTCACATATCCAGCATGGTGCTTCCCGTAGTGGAACGACACCGTCCTCGCCGAAATTGTCGGCGCAAGGGCGTCCTCGGCGTAGGGAAGCGCTTCGAGCGTGATTTCCTTCATCTTCTTTTCTCCTTTTGCGGCAATGGCGATCCCCGACGCGACGGCGCCTGCCGTCACGCCGATGAACCGGCGCCTTGCCATTTTGTTCTGACTTAGCATTTTCATAAAAGATCCTCCGCCGTCGGCAGTGCCTCCTGCGGTTCTATTCGCCAATCTCGCGACGGCAACAGTATACCACATTTTCCCCTGTTCTGCGGCCACACGGCAGTCACGCAGGGAAATCTAAAAAAATTACGATTAAGAGAATTAATGCTAGGAGACGTACCCGATTTGTGGTATCAGAACAGACGGTCACCGTAGACGAGGATTTTCTTGAGGCGGAGCGTCTTCTTGTTTCCGCCGGACTTGCAGCCGACCTTGACGGACTTCACGGTCTGCGGATTCCCGGTGAGGTCGACGCGCAGAACGCCATCCTTTGTCGCACCGCCGCCGACCTCCTTCCAGTCACCCTCCTCGCCCTTCACCCAGACCACTAGCGGCATTTCCGCGCCAATTGCCGTCACGCCCTTCACAACCACATCTCCAGCCAATTCCACGACAGCAAACGGCGCCTCCTCCGCCCGCGTCTCGAAAAGCCCCTTTCGCGACGGGTCGTACGGCGTGGCATCGGACACCCTCGCGTAGTCCTCTGGCGTGTCACCCTTTCCGGCACTTGAGGTCACCACGAGTGCGTCGCTCGACGCGAGCGGCGTACCGTAGTCCGTCTCTGCGACCTTCGCCACTCCCTTCGGCGGGTCTTCCTCGTTCCTGAAGTCGGCCATCATGCGGAACGCCGTCCTGTCCTCCATGCAGCCCTTGACCGAGCAGAGACGCCGCCAGTCGATTTTGCCTGCGGACGATGCGTCCGAGTGCGCGCCGCCCATGAACCGCGCCACCTTCCCGAAGAACCGACCGAGGCGTTCCTTGTCATCTCCGAAACGCCTGATCGCGTAGCTGAAGGTCTGGGGCAGGTAGCTGCCGCTGTCCATGTTCGCGGAGAGCGCCGCCGCAAGCACGCCGTCCTCGAGATTCGGGATTCCACTGAACCGTTTCAACGAACGCGCCAGCGCCTCCTTCTCGAAGTTCATCTCCTCGGCGATGTAGGCCTTCGGCTGCGGGAGTCCGAGAAACACGCGCGCCGTCTCCTTTGCGAGCAGCTTTTTGTCGATGTCTTTCCTCTTCGCCAGCTCGTCCAGTGCCTCGTGCGCGAAGTCCCAGGAGACAAGCCGTCCGTTTGGGGCGAGCCGGACCAGTTCGGCGAGATAGCGCTGCCAGTCTTCAACGGAGGCACCGGACTTCTTCAGGCCGTCCGTGTAGGCGCGCCACGCCGACAGGTTGTACGGACAGCGCATCGCGGCCTCCTTGACGCATCCCGCGTAACGCAGCAGTTCTGACTCATCGTACGCCGCGCGGTCCGCGAACACGCGCTCTGTCGCCTGCAGATACTGGAAGCCCTTTCCCCAGAGCGTGAACGATGCGCCGGAGTAAGGTCTGATTCCGTTGATGAGCCGCCAGTTGCCGTCCTCCTTGCGCATCGTCCAGCACCGGTGCGCCGGCGCACCCTTCCGGAACTTCGTGGCCCTGCGTCCGGGCTGGAAGTTCGTCACGGCCATGATCCCCTGCGCGTTGGCGGCGCGCGACGCCCACTCGGAAAGCTCCACGCACACGCCGCCGACGCGCGCGCGCAGGTAGAGGCGCGGCCAGCCGGACGCCATCCACGGGCGCATGTATTCGTCGTGCTTCGCCCACTTGCTCACGCCGAAGCAGTTTTTCTTGCGATATGGGACGTTCCTGATGCTCACATTTCCGAGATAGCGCGTCGGGAAGCGGCGCTGGGCGTTGAGGTAAAGCGTCTCCGCCGCATCCGACGGACGCTTCACGATGAACCGCCATTCGCGGCAGTCGCGCTTTCCGGCCTCCGTGACGAAGCCGCCGACCTGCCCGATCCGCCTGAACGCCGCCCAGTGGCGTACGGTCGCCGTCATGTCGTCGCCCTTCTGTGCGTTGATCGCCACGGCCACCGTCGCCCTGCGGCCCATCTCCGTACGACTCCACTTCTCGTCCTCGTCGTTGAGGAAGAGCGTCATCAAGGTCTCCAGCGCGCGCGGTGCGTCGAAGACGGGGCCAGATAGCAGGAAGTCCTCCAGCACGGCGTCGTCGTTCCACAGCCGCACGAACAATTCGCGCCCGCTCTTCGCCGCGAGGATCTCTTCGATCTTCTTCTCGCCGCAGATATCGACAAGCCGCTTTCTCAAGATCGCACGCCGGACAGGCGAGCCCGGCTTGAGGTCTTCTGCTTTCAATTTCCGGCCACCGAATGCCAGTTGTCGAACGTTCTTCGCCCAATCGACATTCGACGCCCGACTTCCGACAGTGGGGTCAAGCCGTTTCGGCTCCAGATTCACCACGCCGTCGCCGAACGCGCCGAGTCCGCGCAGAGGATCCTTCGGCGGCTGCGGCACGTCTTCACCGAGTTCCTTCATGTAGCTGTACGCCGCCCAGCCCCAGAACGACGTGCATCCGGCGTCGTAAACGGCCTTAAGACACTCCACCGCGCGCGCCTTGTTCGTCTTGAGATCGTGGCGCAGCAGCGCGAACTCCGCCATGTCGACAGACTGCCGCTCTTCGAGATTGCGTCCGTTCGCCGGACGCGCCCGCAGCTCCGCGATGAACGCGCGTCCCTCTTTCCATTTCCCCTCCGCGCCAAGCCTGCTCGCGTGGCTGACGTCCCCCATGCCGTCCTTCGGCTTGCGTGGCAGGTCGATCTTCGGGGGCGTCCCGGAGCCCGATGCGAAAAACACCACGCACGCAAACGCAGTGGCGGCAATCATTTTAAGTACCGGTTTTTCCATTTCGTCCCCCGTCCTTTGCCTACCTGATGGCGGTGAAAGAATAAACTCCCGAACCGATTCTGCGATCGGGCTGACCGGGGAGGCGCACGATGGCCGTTGTGTTAGGCGGCACCGTTACGTCAAGCGTCACCTTCTTCCCGTCGCGCCGCCACGCGGTGGTGATCGGTCCGTTGGGTCCGTTCACGGACGCTTTCGCCCACGTGAGCGCGTCAATGAACTGCGGCGCGATCACGACTTCCCGAAGCGCCGTCGCCGACACATCCGGAATCGCCGCGCAGCTGTCATCTTTCTCCGGCAGCTGAATGCCGCCGAGGTACTGGTACGCCCACGCCATGAAGTCGCCGAACATGATGTGGTTGCGGCTCGCGCCGTCGCCCCAGTCCTCCCAGAGTGTGGTGCCGCCCTTCTGTATCCACTCGACGGGCGAAGGTTTCGTCGGATTCGTGAGCATCTTGAACGCGAGGTCGGTGCGACCGATACGGCTCAATGCACGGAAGACGTGTTTGGAGCCGAGGAGGCCGATATCCACATGGTCTCCCTCCTTCTCCACGGATTCTACGAGTTTCGCCGCAACGGCCGCACGTTCGCTCTCCGGCACCACGCCGAACGCGAGCGGAAACGCCTGCGCCGTCTGGCGGGCGTTGTCGTAGACGCCGTTGCCCTTGTAGAACTTCGCGTGGATCGCCGTCTTGATGGCATCGGCGAGCTTCGCGTAGCGCGCCGCGTCGTCGGCAAGACCCTTGATCGCGGCGATGCGCGAGAGAATCGCCGCCGCCTGTCGGTAGTAGCAGCTGGAGGTGAGTTCCGTTGACGGCACGTGCTTGCGGTTCACGTGGTTCCAGTCGCCGATACCATGCCGCACGAGGTTCCCCCGCGCCTTCGTCGAGGTGAAATCGACGTAGCGCTTAAGCGCGGGATACACAATGTCCAGGATGCGGCGGTCGCCGCGATAGCACCAGAGGTTCCACGCGACCACGGGCATTGCACTGTCCCATGCGGGGCCGTTGCCCCAGCGGTAGCCCCAGCCGCTCGTGGGGACGATGCCGCAGATGTCGCCGTTCGCGAGCTGCGAGTCCATGATGTCGCGCAGCCACTTCTCGTAGGCAGCCGTGTTCTCGAAGCAGTACTGCGCAAGCTCGGAGGCGATTGAGGCATCGCCCGTCCAGCCGTTCTTCTCGCGGTGCGGGCAGTCCGTCGGATAGCCATCCGCGAAGTTGGAGCGGTACGCGCGGTCGCCCATCAACATGAGCGTGTTGAATGTCTCGTCCGAGCAGGAGAACGAGCCGATCGCGGGGAAGTCGGTGTGGACCACGCAGCCCGTGATGTCCGCCGCACGCGGCGCCGTGCGCAATCCCTTGAGGGTGACATACTGGAAACCGTTGTACGTGAAACGCGGCTCGTACCTTTCTACTTCCGCGCCGGACGAGACGAAGCGGTCGGTCTGGAACTCCGCGCCCGTGGCGCAGACGGCCTGCGAGGCCGTGTAGCGGAAATGGCAGTCGATGCGCCGCGTCGCGCTCCCGGCATCCGGACCGCGAAGGCTGCCCTTGAAGTTGTGGATGCCGTCGGGCGCGGACGTCCGGGCCGGCGAAAAGTCCTTGTTCGCACGCTCGTCGTAGCGCACCACGAGCACGTCGCCCTGTTTCTGTCCGCGCACATCCATCCGGATCCACCCCGCGAAATTCTCCGGGAACTCCACCACATACGTGCCGTCGGGGAATGCATGGATTGCCTTCGGCGCAATCGTGCGCACCACCTTCGCGCCCGGACAGTTCTCCGCGACGAGCGCGCCCTTCGGCGCGGACACCTCGGCTGCGCGTATCTCGCGCTTCGCAAAGTCGGGCTGCGCGGGATGGTGCGCGCCGATCACCTCGCCCTCGCGGATGCAGTCGTAGCCGACGGGACTTTCCACCTGACGCCACGAGCCGTCCGAGACGACCGTTTCGCGCGTACCGTCCGCATACGTGATTTCAAGTTGCGCGATCATGCGCGGGAAATCGCGCCACGGCGCGACGTCGAAGTTCCACACCGCGATGGAACGCACGTCGTACCAGCCGTGTCCCACCAGCACCTTCAACGTGTTCTCGCCCGCCTTCAGCGCGCCGCCGAGATCGTAGGTGGAGTAGAGGACGTGCTTGTCGTAAGCCGTGGGCGACGGGTCAAGCACCTTGTCGCCGATCTTGCGTCCGTTCAGCGACGCCTCGTAGAAGCCGACGCCCGTCACGTGGAGGAACGCGGAGGCGACGGGCTTGGTGATGGCGATCTTCTTCTCGAAGGCGGGCGACGCGATCTCCTCGCGCGTGACAAGCGCCTTGCCGTACGGCGTATCGCGCAGGGCGCCGAGATCGTTGCCGAGCGTTCCGTTCGTCACGATGCGACGGCCATCGGGGAAACGCAGCGCGCAGATGAACGCCTGCGGGGTTCCCCTTCCGCCTTTCTTCACGCGGACGGTCATCGTGTTCTTGCCGGGTTTGAGCCACAGCGTCATGTCGCGGAAGCGCAGATGGTTCCAGCGGTCCACCTGTCCCGAATGGCGGTGGAACTCCTTTCCATTCACGTCGATCTCATGCCGCGTAGATGCCGCGTGCAGCAGCTCCACGTACTCGCCGGGCTTCGCGCCGGAGAAGTCGAAGTCGAGGGAAATCACCACGTCGCCGCGGGCGTTGGGCTTGGCGGTTATCCAGCGTGCACCGGACAGGTCCGCGTCGGGACGCGTCTCGGGCGCAGGGCCGATCCACTTCGCCTTCCAACCATCGCCAGGCATGATGCCTGTCACCCACGTCGCAGGAGCGCCCCAGTCGCTTTCCGCGCCCGAACCGTCCCACGTGCGCACCTTCCACCAGTAGCGACGCGATGAGGCAAGCGGCTTTCCGCCATACACCATGTCGATCGTATCCGCGCTCGAAACTTTGCCTGAGTCCCATAAGTCGCCCTTGTCCGCCGCGAGATTCCCCTTCGAGCTTGCCACCATGATGCGGTACGCACTCTGCACAACGCCCTTTGCGTCTTTCTTCGACGACATCTTCCAGCCGAAACGTGGAGACGGCGCGTCCACGCCGCACGGATTCTCCAGCCTTTCCACCGTCAGCCCGCACGGAGCGCCAAACGCACCAGCGCGGAATCTCTCAACCAGTGCATCCTTCTCCTGCTTGGGCACCGCGATGACTGTGCCGTGGCGGATGCCCTTCGGCAGATGGAGCTCCGCCGTGCGGTCTTTCCAGGTCTTGCCGCCGTCGGAGCTGGAAATCATATTGTAGCGTCCGCGACGGTAGTTGTCGAAGCAGACGAACATCTCCTTGCCGACGAGGAAAGGCGACGGTCCCTCGACCCAGTCGGGTCCGAAGTTTATCGGCCCGTCAAGCTTTGTCGGGAAACCCTTGTCCAGCGACTTCGTGCGCGTGGTGAGGATGTGCTTCTTCGCGACGGGCTTCTCCCGCTCGTCCTTGATCGTCATCACCCAATCGTGCGTGAGCGGGTCGCGCACGATCGCGGCGTCAATCACGCTGAAGCCCGGATCGAACCACTTCTCCGTCGGCGTGAACGTCTTGAAGTCGCGGGTCGTCGTGCGGTAGATGCGGTGTCCGTCCCCGCGTCCGGCAATCGTCGACGCCCAGTAGATGTGGTACGTGCCGGTGTCGGGGTCGTAGGTGAGCTCCGGTGCCCAGCAGTTCCGGCATCCCTTCTCGTGCTCCATCACCGGAATCGCGCGCTGTTCGCTCCAGTTGACGAAATCGCGCGTCTCGGCGTAGCCGATGATGCGGTCATGCCAGCTTGTGGTCCAGACCATGCGGTACACGCCGTCCGGGCCGCGACAGATGGATGGGTCGCGCATGAGGCGGTCCTTGCCCACCGTGGGCTTCAGGACGCTCTTGTTGCCGTTGAGCGCGGTCCAGTTCAGGCCGTCGTCGCTCACGGCGAGGTGCAGCCCGTCGCTCTGTCCGCAGAAGTACGAGAAGATGTAGGCCTCCTTGGCGGGCGTCTCGGACGCGGCCTGCGCGAGCGCCGTCACCGCCGCAAGTCCAGCAGAAACAATCAGGGTTATCGTTTTCATCTTTTTCCTCATGTATGGCATTACGACTCGTAGACGACCTTGTAGCCGATCTTCTTCGCGAACGCCTCGACGCCCTTCTTGAAGTCGCCGAGGAACGTGACGCGGTGCCAGCCGAACTTGTTCCAGTAGCGGTACGCCTTCTCGAAGTCGCCCGTCACCTCCACCACCATCTTCGTGCGGCAGCCGCGGTCATCGGGGTCGTTCGAGAACGAGCGTCCGGTCTGCAGCGCCACAAGGCGCTTGCCGATGTCGAACTGCACGGACGTGACGGGATAGTTCCGGGGCGCGAGGGCGCGCACGGACGCCCCTTCGCGGTCCGCGCAGTGCGTCTCTATCTCGAACGGCGACGCCTCGCTCTCCACGCCCAACAGCTTGCGCGTGGAGACGCAGTGCGCGAACAGCATCGCGCGCCGGGAGCTGTCGATGGCGGGATCGGAGATGTAGCCCATGCGCCCCTTCGTCATCGCGTTGAACACGATCATCGCGACGGTCGAGCGCACGTCGTTCTCGCACGTGCCGAAGAGGCCAATGTCCTGCAGCTCCATGAAGCCGAGGCAGGGATACGCCTTGAGCTTGCCCGTGTAGCAGCCGCCTAGGCAGTTGATCGTGATGGACACCGCCCCGCGGTCCTTGAGCACCTGCTTCATCGCGAAGAACATCTTCGCGCAGCCGAGGAGCGTCGCGTCCGTAATGCCGCCGATCTTGCGCGCCGTGCGCTTCCACTCGTCGACCTTCGGCTGTGCGACGGCGTCCGGAATCTTCTCCCACGCGGCGTTCAGTTCGGCGAACTTCAGATCCTCCACGACGATACCGAAGTCCTTGAGGATCTTCGCCTTCTGCGCGGCCGGGAAGCCTTCCACGGAAAGGATCTTCTTGCCCTTCACGGCGGCGAGCGTCTCTTCCGGCGTAAGGCAGTCGAGCGGCCCCTCCTCGGGCTTGACGCCGCTCTCCGGCGGCGTGTGGGAGAGACGGTAGTCCGTCGCGGCCTTGACGAAGTCGTCCGCCGTGCCGTCCTTCAGCTTCTCGAACGCGCGCGCCGCGCCGATCGTGTCGTTGAAGTCGAGCGAGCTCATGAAGGCGTACTTCGGCCACTTGCGCTCGATCAGCGTCGAGTTGTCCACGTCCCACCCGCCGATGCCGGAGTACGGGAAGCTGCAGAAGATGAGCGGCTTGAACGTCCGCGCGATCGGCGAGATGCAGCGCACCCAGTTGTTCAGCTGGATCACGAGGTAGCCCTTCACGTCGCCAGCAGCGTTGTCCTCGGCGACGATCTTCTTCGCAGTGGGGATGTCGCTCGCCATGCCCGGGACGAACGCGACGCCCTTCACGGCGGCGTTGAGGGCGTCCGTCACGTTCTTCATGACGGGACGGAAGTCGAAGCCGATGTGGGGCCACGTCTTGCGCTTCTGCACGGCGTCGAACGCGGCGAACACGAGGCGCACCTTCACGGCGCCCGTCTTGTCGGGGATCGCCCCGGCGGGCGTGGGCGCGGGAAGCGCGGCCAGGAAGTCCTTGAACTCGGCCTTCGCGGCAAAACCGCCCATTGCGGCGGCGGCGAAGAGACTGTGGATGAAGTCACGGCGGGCGCAGCCCGCGCAAGTTGTCGTTGCTTTTCTCATTGCATGTTCCTTGTTCATTATTTCATGTTCCTTTTCTTTGTTTAGGGATTGACGCCCATTTCCTTGAATTCCGCAGCAGCGTTCAGGAAGTGCGCCGTGAGCCAGAAAACCGTCCAGCGCTCGGCGTACCCGCCACGCAGTCTGTACACGTCGCTCATGTCGCCGCGCTGACCGAAGTTCGTGTGCTGAATCTGCTCGCCAAGCGAGCCGGAGTCATCGGTCAGTTGGAAGCAAGAGCGGTACATCACTGCGGCGAGCTTCTTCAGCCTGTCGTCTTTTAGGTATTCACCCATCCGCCAGATTTCCGGCGTAGCCAACACGCCGAACGCGTCAAGGTGCTGGTTCTGCGCGGAGACGACCGTCCACCCCGTCGATTTGAACGCATGGTCGCTGAGGCGACCGGGCGGATACGTCGCGTCCCACACCATCGTGTAGGTGAGCATCATGTTCATCGCGTGCTGCGCAAGTCGGGCGTATTTCTTTTCCTCTGCGCTGGGAGATTGGATGTCTTGCCCGTTGTCGGCTCGGCGGGGACGCCTCGCCCTATCGTTGATCGCATTGCGCAGGAGCGCGGCGTAGCCCTGGAACGCCGCGAACGCGCCCTCCTTGTCCTCGCACCGCGCGTCGAGCGTGCCGCCCCAATAGACGCCATCATAGCCGAAGTACCGCCGCTCGAACACGGCGGCCAGCTTCTTCGCCGCCGCAAGATGTTCCTTCTTCCCGAATATCTCCGATCCCGCGACAAGCGGCGCAACGAGGAATCCGGCGTTCGTCGATTTCGGCTCCTGCCAGTTTGGCTTGAGGATGCTCGCCGCAATCGCGTCGAGCGCCTTCTCAGCGAACGCGCGCCACTTCGCAGAATTGAGCCGCCCGTCGGATTTCTCCGCGAAACGAATCGCCTTGACGATGCAGTTGAGGGTCTGTCCGCACGAGACTGGATCGCCGCCCAACGTCTTGCCGGTGTCCATGTTGTAGCGCACGCAGAAGAGTCCGTCCGACGGACGTATCGTCGCGCCGAAAGTCTCGCTGATGAAGTCGAGCGACTTCTGCGCCTTAACCCAGTCGCCCTTGTCGATGTCCAGCACCGGCAGCGCGTAGCCGCACGTTGCCGCGCATCCGCACCAACCAAGGACGATCTCACGCCGCCTGTGCGCGCGCTCGTAAACGTCGGTCATGCCGTTTCCGCAGTCGTACATGTTGAAGCCGGACGCCCCCCGCTCCTCCATCCAGCGCGTCATCGCATAGTCGCGCTTCACGCGGAAGATGCGCTCGAACGGCTCGTAGCAGTCCGTGCGGTACGGCTTGAAGAGGTCGAGCGACACGTCCATCGCCTGCTCGAACCCGAAGGCGTCCTGCGTCGCCTTGCCCGTCTGGATCCAGAACGTCTTCTCGACAACTTGTCCCGGACGCAGCGTGACGTACGTCTCGTCGTACTTCATCGCTGCACCCTGCCTCGCCTTCGCGACGGAACGGCGGCGGTTATAGCCAATCGGGCCGGAGAGCATCACGATGTCCGTGCCGCCATCCGCCACCTCCACGCCAATGCTCCACCACAGGTCTTCGCGCACCGCACCGCGTATGGGCGACGGCAACGTATGTATCGCAACGAACTCGCCACCGTTTGCATTCTCCAGCAGCACGAACTGCATCGGCAGCCGATGCTCCTCAAAGATCGCGAACTCGCCCTTGTCGCCCGCGAACACGGGAACGCGTCCGTCGGTGCGGCCCTTGTTGGACGGATTCCCGTACATCAGGATTCCCGGCATGAAAGGCTTGAGTTGCTTCGAATCGCCCTTGACGCGGTACTTGACGGACAGCGTCACCTTCTCAAGCGGCTCCTTGCCGTTCCACGTCCAGCGGCGGACGACCTTCACGAGGCCGTCGCGCACCTCCGTCGAGGAATCACGTATCTCAAGCCCAGGCACATCGCTTTTCCATTCGGCAACCCAGCCGTCCTTCCAGCCGAAACCCGTTTCGACCGGCAACATCGCCGCAATTCCGAACTTTGCCGCAATGACAGTAGCGGCCGCAAAAGCCACAACATGTTTCTTCATTTTCTTAATTCCTCCGTAGTTGGAGCTTTTGAGAACTGTCCGCCCAGAGAGAGAACCTTGACTGCTGGCGGGATGAGACCCGGCTCAGATGTGCGCAGTTTTCCTTCTCGCACGCGAATCTCACCCACGTCCACGGGCGGCGACGTGAGGACGAGATCGTTCGCCCCCGTCTTCTCGACAACCGACGCCCCCAGCAAATCACGACCCGAAATCCGCACAGGACCATTCCGCGTGTCGATGAGAAGCGCACTGCCGGGCGCCCACGTGACCTTCCCCGCGAGCGCCGCATGCGCCGCCGACAGGTTCTCGCCGAAGAAGCCCAGCTTCGCCTCGCCCGCCACGTGGATGGACGCGCTCCGGCCCACCGCAGCCGCATCCTTCACCAGCAGGCAGCCCCCTTCGACGCGCGTCGCGCCCGTGTACTTATTCGTCCCCAGAAGAACGAGCGTACCGTATCCCGCCTTCGTGAGACCGCCGCCCCGCGACGACGAATCCTCCGCGAGCACGCCCGGTAGCTCGGCCCACGCGTCAAGACCAACCTCGATGCGCGCGCCCCCGGACTGAATCCGCATCGCAATCGTCGGCGCGATGAATGGAACGCACCGCCGCATCCCCTCGTACGTCGCCAACGTGCCGCCGTTGAAATTGACGGTCGCGCCCACCGCGCCCTTGACCGTGATGTCGCCGAGCACAAGGCGTCCGTCGCCCTCGAGCGTCACGCTGCAGTTCCGGCAGGACGCGGCACGTCCCATTGAGAGATGCGGCGTCGAAAAATAACCCGTTCCCCCCACGCGCAGATGTCCAACGCCCTCTTCGCCCACATACACGCACGTCTGCGGGTTGAGCATGTGGAACGAGCCTCCCGTCTGGTTGTACCAGCCGACGTCGCCCGGATAGCGTCCCAGCACGGCAAAATTGTTCATCCGCACCTCGCCGCCCGTCTGGTTGACGATGCCCTGACAGCTCTCGTGCGGAGCGTTCTCCAATTTCGGATAGCAGCCAATCTGCATCATGCTCCGGTTCGTCGTGAGGTCCAGGACGCCGCCCGCGATCTCAAACACCTCCGGACGTCCCGCGTGGCCGTCCAGCAGAAGACAGTTGCGCAGCATGGGAGGCGAGTGGTTCGTACGAAGTTCGGCATTGCCCACCCGCACGGACGCGTTCGTGCTCCAGGCGTAGGCCGCGTCGCCGTCCGGTTCGCCGTCCGTGCGGAACCGCGCGCGCCGCAGCAAGCCACGGTTCCACAGGGCGTAGTCGTCCGGCGTCCAGTCCGCCCGCTCGTCATACGCGCCGCAGAACGGCACGCCGAGGTCCACCCAGCACGCCAGCGTGCGCAGCTCGGAATCCGTAAGACCAGGAGCATGCCCTTTGTCGAGCTTGTCCGTGAAGAGGCGGCTCTTACGCGAACCGCGCCAGTTCGGCGGCACGAGCGAGGCCGTGCTCCCATTGTCGATCCAGTTGAGCATCGGATGCACGCAGTCGCCCACCCAGGCGTTTTCCCACCACCTGGCGTTTCCGCCGTACTTCTTCGCGAGTGCCTTGTCGTCCAGACGCGCATGCGTGAGGCTAAGGTAGGACCGCGTCCACCAGCGCTTCGCCTGCGCATCGCGCACGCAGACGGACGTGAGGTCAGGGATCTTGTCGTTCATCGGGTTGTGGCAGCGCACGCAGCGGCGGTCGAGGATCGGCTGCACCTCGCGCGGGAAGCTGAAACCGTCCTTTGCGGGCGGCAGCGTGGCGCGGGCGAGCGCGTGATGCTCCATGCGGTAGTCGGGCGCGTCGTTGAGCGATTCGTGGCAGCCCACGCAGCTTGCCACCTCGCCGGGCTGCAACACGGTCCAGCTGCGCATCGTCTGCACCATGCGCCCCTTCTCGTCCAGCAGCTGCAAATAGAACAGCGTGCGCGCGGGCAGGTTCACCGCCACCGATCCGCCCTCCGCCACGGGCACTTCGCCGAGCACCTTCTTCACGAGCCATGTGCTGTTGCCGAGTCCGGGCGGCGTGGCGTTCATCGCGAATCCGCCCGGACCGCGCACCACGCTGCGGCCGACGCCGGCGGGACGGTACGCGAACGACACCACGCGCATCGACTTCACCGTGCCGCGCGCAACGCCCTTCATCGACTCGCCACGATAGACGTCGGCGATGGTGATCGTGCCGGTCTTGAGAGATTCGTCTGGACGCACCGAGCTGCGGGCCGGAAGTTTGCGCGCACGCACGGGGACGGGACGTCCGCATGAGATTTTTCCGTTCTGCGCCACCAGCACTTCGCGCGCTCCGTTCACGTCGGTCCACACGAGACCGAAGTCACGGTCGGGCGATACGCCCTTCGTGCGCCGCAGGTGCGTGACCACTACGCCCTCCTCGTTGACCGGGTACGGGAAGCAGTAGATCGCGCCCTGCTGTCCGAAGTTGCCGTCGCGCTTCACGAACTGGGCGCGCCGGAGCGGCGCCAGCTCCCAGCAGCCAGCAGTCTCCTCGCGTCCCTCGCGCGGATCGAACCGCATGAGCTCGCCCGGTTCCCACGAGTGATGACCCGTGCCGAGCGCGAAGAAGAGCGGACTGCCCGGCACCATGCGCGCCTGCAGAATGCAGTTTGGGAAATAGGAGTTGCCGCCGTAGAGCGCGCGCTGGTAGGTGCCGTCTGGGTTCATCGAGAAAACCGGCTGCGTGTAGATCTGGCCGCGGTCGTTGTACTCCCAGCGCATGTAGAGCACGCGCCCGTCGTCCGCGAGCGTGGGAAAGTAGTTGTTCACCTGGTCGTAGGTGATGCGCGTGATCTTGGAGCCGTCCGCCTCGCAGCGGTAGAGGTTGAACACTTCGTTCCACCAGCAGTCCACGATCTGCCCGCAGCGCGTGGAGTTGAAGAGGATGCGTCCGTCCGGCAGGAAACAGCCCTCGATGTCGGCCGCGCCGAGGCCGAACGTGAGCTGCTTGACCTCGCGCGTCGCGAGGTCCATCGCGTAGAGGTGGAAGTCGTCCCCCCTGTCGCTCGCCTTGAACGAAAACAGCAGGCGCTTCCCGTCGGGCGAGACGTCCACGTCGCGATAGCAGCCCGTCTTCGAGGAGAGGAGCGTCGTCTCCTTCCAGAGTCCGTCCGGCTGGTATTCGGCAAGACAGAGCGACGATCCGATCGCGCGGTACGAACGCTGCTCGAAGGCGTCGGAAAGTTCGGAGAGATGCAGGAACGTGCTGCGGAGTCCCAGCACGTAGTGTCGGCAATACACCCACGACTTCGACATCGCCGCCACCGGCTTCAGGCGTTCCGCGCGGCGTGTGAGCTTTTCGGCCCGCCAGGCGGCATGCGTCATGTTGGTCGGAATCGGACCGTCTTGCGCAATCCAGACGGCCTCCATTTCATCCGCCGACCCTTCGGCCCCCACGCAGGCGAGCGCAGCCACGCCCATCAGGCAAACGATGCGACGTGCAAGCCGACTCTTCAAGCGGCATCTATCCGTTTGCGCCCCCCACCAGCTGGCCAAGACGGAACCGGAGAAGTTCATCCAGATCGAGAATATTGTCGCAGGGAGAGCCGCCACGGCGCTGTTCAGCACTTTCACCGAAAGTGCCCCGGCCATTCCGCTGTTCTGCATCCCCACCTCGATCGCCACCGTGCGAGCCTCTGCCTCGCCGAGGTGCGTGAAGCGTCCCACGAGGCGCGTCAGCCAATAGCCACTCAGATAGCCCACGATGTTGTGGATGACCGCAGCCGCGACGATCGCCACGCCGGCGCTGGCAAAGGTATCGCGGCTCGGCGCGGTCAGCACAAGGATCGTAAAGCAGATGCCCGTCATGGAGAGGATCGAGAGGATGCGATCGAAAACGACCTTGTGCGCGTCGAACTGGCGTTTGAGTAGCGCATGGACGATTCCGCCCGCCACGATGGGCACAATGACGATTTTCAGGATGTCCACCATCATCGCCATCGCGTCGATATCGACGAAACATCCCGCCAGCACTTTCATTGCAAGCGGCGTGACGAACGGCGAGAGGAGCGTGGAACAGCATGTCATCGTCACGGACAGCGCCACGTCCGCCTTCGCGAGGAACGCGACCACGTTCGACGCCGTGCCGCCCGCCACGGAACCGACCAGCACGCATCCGGCCGCCAGCTCGCCGGAGAAACCAAAGCTCTTCGCGAGCAGAAAACCCATGAACGGCATGACGAGGAACTGTAGGAACACGCCAACAGCCACCGCCCACGGACGCTTTCCCACACGCACGAAGTCAGCGACTGAAAGCGTGGTGCCCATGCCGAACATAATGATCTGTATTGCGGGCACAACGAGCGACATCAGTTTCACGCCACCCCACTCCTTAAACGCGGACGGAAACATGAACGCCACCGCCGCGCACGCAAGTACGGCAATGCCAAACGCCTGCCGGCGCAGAAACTGCACCGGCCAAACATAAAACTTTTGCATGAATGTAGCCATGACGATCCAAATATGGACGAAACTGAAAGAAAAAATATTATCATTCCCTCACGCCAGTGTCAATCTGCAACTTTACACATTACACTTTTCATTTTTCACTTTCCACGTGCCGCGCATAGCCAACACCGGGACAACGGGCATCTCGCCCGTTGCGGGGGATTGCATCACTGGGACAACGGGCGTCCCGCCCGTTGTAGGCGGCGGCATTAGGAACTTCGTGCCGCCTCAGCCAAAGGTCTCGTGAAACGCGATGCGCCCGTAGAGGACGTCATGCACCGTGATGGCGAACTTGCCGTCAACCACCTTGCCCTCAATCACCGTGGGGAAGAGGGACTTGTTCTCGCACTCGCCGTTGCAGCCGCCGCCAACGAGGTGCGCCCACGGACGCCCCAGCTCCGGCGCATTGTAGCGGAAGCAGTGCTGGTGCGCGCACACGACGAGCTGCACGCCCGCCTTAGCGAGGAGCGGTCTCCAGAGATTCGCGCAGGTGCGCTGCCACGACGCCCAGTTGTTCTTGTAAAGTGGCGACTCGTCGTCCGGCGCGATGTCGCCAGGATTCTGATCGGGACGCGGGTCGAAGAGCGGTATGTGGCAGAACGCCACCTTGAACTTCGCCTCCTTAACGGCAGGCGTCTCGATGGCCTCCGCGAGCCAGCGCGTCTGCAACTTGCGGTACTCCGCCATGCGGAAGATGCCGGCGAACTTCTTGTTGGAGTCGAGTTTGTCCTCTCCCGTATCCAGACCGATGAGCGCGATGTCGCCAAGACACTGCACGAAGTTGCGCCCCAACTCCGCGTACTCGGGGGCGCGCTCGGTCGGCTCGCGGAACATCATCAGGTCGCAGAGGCGCCGGTTGAAACGTCCGCGAAAATCATGGTTGCCGTTGATGAACATGTACGGCGTGTCGGCGGCGTATTCGGGATGCCTCTCGTGCGTGTGGATGAAGATCCCCATCGCCGTCTCAATCGTCTCCGATGTGTTGGAGGCGTCGCCGTTCCAGATCACCACGGACGGCTTCAGCTCCTCGATCTTCGTCAACACCTGGTCGAGGACAGGCTTGCGGTCGTGCGTATCGTTGATTACGCAGAAGGAACCGTCCTGCACACTCGCGCCCAAAGTCTTGAAGGAATGCACCTTCTCGTCCACCTCCGGACCGAGGTTCGCCATGTCGTATCCGCCCTTGAAGACTATGCGGTCCGCGCCGATGCGGTACCAGTAGCGCGTTGCCGGCTTCAGACCGCGAATGCGGATGAGCGCGATCTTGTCGTTCACGTCCATCAGGCCCGTGCCGCCGGAGAACACGCGCACTGCGCCGCTCATGTCCGGCGACCGTGACACGTCCACCCAGCCGCTTGCATCCGCCGACACGGCGAACGACACGCCCATAGACGTCTCGGCCGCGTTCTGGAGGACGGGCGCGGACACTATCAGTTTGCCGGACTTTGCCTTTTTGGCGGGCTGCTCCTTGGAGCGGGCCTTCGTCCCAGCAGCAGATTTCTTTTTATCTGCCGCCGCAGCAGCTGACGCCGCTGCGGCGGCAATGCCGCATACGAATCCACGTCTGTTGATCGTAATGCTCATGCGGCCTTACTTCGCCAACGCTGCGGACACGTCGGCGAGAACCTGGCGGAGTGCCTTCGGCACGCGGTGCGCGGTCGTGGACTTCACCGTGGAGTCCTTGGACGGCTTCGCGTCGTACTCGTCGTACGAGGCGCCGACCGTGGCGATCTCCTTCTTCCAGCCCTCGACGTCGACCTTGAGGATCTCCTCGAGGTCTTCCTTGACGACGTGGAACTTCGCCTTCTCGTCGTTGTTGGCGAGGTCGATGTCCTTGGCGAACGGGATGTTGCCGATCGCGGTCTCGTTGGCCTCGACCTGGCCCTCGATGCGCTGGCAGATCCACTTGAGGACGCGGCTGTTGTCGCCGAAGCCCGGCCACATGAAGCGGCCGTCCTCGCCCTTGCGGAACCAGTTCACGAAGTAGATCTTCGGGAGCTTCGTGGCGTCGGCGGAGGTGCGCTCCATCTCCAGCCAGTGCTGGAAGTAGTCGGCCACGTTGTAGCCGAAGAACGGCAGCATCGCCATCGGGTCGCGGCGGACCTGGCCGATCTGGTCGGAGATGACGGCGGCAGTGACCTCGGAGCCCGCGGCGGAACCCATGAACACGCCGTGCGTCCAGCTCTTCGCCTCGTTCACCAGCGGGATCGTGGAGGGACGGCGGCCGCCGAAGAGAATCGCGTCGATCGGCACGCCCGTGGGCTTCTTGTTGAAGAGACCGTTGAAGCCGGCCTTGTCGAGCACGGGGCAGTTCTCCGCCGGGGCCGTGAAGCGGCTGTTCTTGTGGGCGGCGACGTAGCCGGCGGCCTTGATCTCGGCCTTCGTCATGCCCGGCTTCGGACCCATGCGGTACGGATCGTCCGCGCAGACGTAGCACTTGTTGCCCTTCCAGTCCGTGCCTTCCTTCGGGGCCTTGATGCCCATGTCCTCCCACCAGATGTCGTTATCCGGCGTGAGCACCACGTTCGTGAAGATCGTGCCCTTCTTGCAGCTCTTGAGCGCGTTCGGGTTCGAGTCCATCGAGGTGCCCGGCGCAACGCCGAAGAAGCCGTTCTCGGGGTTGATCGCGTAGAGGCGGCCGTCGTCGCCCGGCTTGAGCCATGCGATGTCGTCGCCAATCGTCTGGAGCTTCCAGCCCGGGAGCTTGGGAAGCATCATCGCGAGGTTCGTCTTGCCGCAGGCGGACGGGAACGCCGCCGTGACGTGGTACTGCTTCTTCTCGGGCGAGGTGAGCGTGAGGATGAGCATGTGCTCGGCCATCCAGCCCTGGTCCTTCGCGAGCTTCGACGCGATGCGGAGCGCGAAGCACTTCTTGCCGAGGAGGGCGTTCCCGCCGTAGCCCGAGCCGAACGACCAGATTTCGCCGTCTTCCGGGAACTGCGTGATGAACTTGTCCTCGATCTTCTTCGCGCAGGGCCACGCGACGTCCTTCTGGCCCTTCTTGAGCGGCGCGCCCACGGAGTGGATGCAGGGGATGAAGCTGCCGTCCTTGCCGAGGTGCTTCATCACGGCGTCGCCCGTGCGCGTCATGATGTTCATGTTCACCACGACGTACGGCGAGTCCGTGATCTCGATGCCGTACTGGGTGATCGGGTTGCCGATCGGGCCCATCGCGAACGGGATCACGTACATCGTGCGGCCCTTCATGCAGCCCTTGTAGCTCTTGGTCATGAGCTTCTTCATCTGGTCGGGGTCCATCCAGTGGTTCGTGGGACCCGCGTCGATCTCCTTCTTCGAGCAGATGAACGTGCGGCCCTCGACGCGCGCCACGTCGCTCTCATGCGAACGGGCGAGGTAGCAGTCCGGACGCGTCTTCGCGTTCAGCTTGATGAACTGGCCCTTCTTGACCATCATCTCGCAGATCGCGAGGTGCTCCTTCTTCGTGCCCGTCACGACCACGATCTTGTCGGGCGTGCAGATTTTGTTCCACTTGTCAACCCACGCGAAAACCTTCGCGTTGGCGAATTTGGGCGTCTTAGCCATGTTTCATTTACTCCTTGAAGTTGCCGGGCACACGCCCGGTTGAAAATTGGGTGGTATTATATCGTTTTTTGGCCCGTTTCGCAAGCCGAAAATAAGCGCTGTGCGAAAGTTGGGTGTGAATAATATTTGCAAGGTGGTCATACTGCTATGCTGTTGATCAGCCTTTATGTCTGTCTTGAAGCGTCAAATCAGCTCGGCGAGGATTGAGTCGCATACCTCCGCGCCTCGCTGGGTTAGGCGATAGGCATCCTGAAGGAGCCCTTGCCGCTTGAAGAACTCAAGCGTCTCGTGCCATGCTGGCAGACGCGGCGCGAGAATCGGCCAGAGGCGGGCAACGCGCTCGAGCGACACCCCCTCGCGCGTACGCAAGGAGAAGAGCGCGCGCTCGACGGCATCTTCCTCGGATGTCACAGAGGTCTCAACTCCACTCGCAGTCCGCACGAGTCCAATGCGCCCGTGCGCGCCGTCACCAAGTCCAACGTAATCTTCCCCACGCCAGACGGCGAGGTTGTGTCGGCACTCATAACCGGGACGAGCGTAGTTTGAGATTTCGTAGCGCACAAGCCCCGCCTCGGCAAGCGCGGCACGGGCGGCGTCGATCTGTGCAAGAGCAGCGTCGTCGGACGGCAACGCCAGCTCCCCGCGCCGCACGGCAAGGTCAAGGCGCGTCTTCGGTTCGCGAATAAGCGTGTACACGCTGCAGTGGTCGAGCCCGAGTTCCACCGCGCGCGCGAGGGTAGTGCGCCAGGATTCCGTCGTGGTGCCTGGCCAGCCCGCGATGAGGTCGATGCCCGCGTTCGCAAACCCCGCCGCGCGCACGGCGCGGAACGCGGCCTCGGCCTCTGCGGCGGTATGCAGCCGCCCCATCACCTTCAGTACATCATCATCCATACTCTGCACGCCCAGCGAGATTCGATTTACGCCACCTATCATGAGCTTTTCAAGTATCTGAGGCTGTGCGTCGAGCGGATGCAGTTCGACCGTGAACTCGCAGTCATTTCCCCGCACCCGAAGCGCATCAAAGAGGGACGAGAGGTCGCAGAGCGCGGGCGACCCGCCACCGAAGTAGATGGTCGTGAGGCTGGAAGTCGCATCCAGCGCCGCGATTTGCTCGGCCATTCGCTCGCAGTACGCACGGCGTGCCTCTGGCGTGGAGCCTGCGCGGGAGTACAGTGCGCAATAGGCACACTTAGCCCTGCAGAACGGGAAATGCACGTAAAGATTGTTCATAAACCCATACGCCACAATGGGCGACGGCTTGGTAGGCGTTGGCGGAACGGAGGAGCAGCCGCTGCCATACGGCGGACCAGGTCACCTCGCTCGTGCAGACAATCCAGGCGATCACTCCGGCGACGTTGAAAATCCAGATGAACACGTAGGAGAACACGTAGCCGTACTCCTGAAGGTCCGGCTGCTCCTGCAGAATCGCGCGGAGGGTGAAGCACACATGCAGGGCCAAGGTGAAGCCCACGACAAAAAGCCAGGCGGCCGGAAGCGGAAATGGCGTTACAAATGCGCGTACGATGAGAGCCACGAGTCCCACCACGGCCGTCCAGAACGGGAAGAAATAGGGCGAGAGCGTGATCAGCACGTTGGTCTTCGTAAGTTCAACCGACCCGCCCTTCAGCCCGACCTTAAGGTTCTTGGGGACTGCGCCGAAGCAGAGTCCGAAGAGCGCATGCGTGAGTTCGTGTCCCAGCACGTAGAGCCGCATGGGGGCAATCCTAAATATCCACAGGACGAAGAACAGCAGGAATCCGGCCGCCATGGCAAGCGCGCCCGGCGGGAAGAGCGCGTCGCCAGACATGGGCATGAGGCGAAACGCATCGACGAACACGCGCGCGAGTGCCCAGGCGAAAGGCATCGCGGCGAGTCCGCAGAGAAAGCACAGAAATCGGCGCATGGGCTTGTACACCAACTAGTCGTCGAAGATGAACACCAGTTCGCCGGGGTAGACGCGGCGGTTGCGGCGCGCCAGCTTCTCGACGAATCCCCTGTCGACGGAAAAACGACGCTGCTGCTCCTTCAGCTCGGCGATTTCGGCCTTCTTGTCCTCGACCAGCTGGAGGAAGCGCGCCTTCTCCCGTGCAAGTCCCTTCATCCGAGTGTAGCGCGGGTATGACGCGACTACACCGGCGGCGACTATGCCGATGAACAGCACGATGAACACGAAACGTGAAAGTTTGTCAACTAGTTTGCTCATTGAAGTGCGTACATTTTATTATTTTTCAGTCACCTAAGTCAAGCCGTTTTGGTATAATTTCCGCCGTGAAAAATCTTTTCCAGTTTTTGGCGGCTGGTAGCCTACTCCTGACGGCTGGCTGCTTCAGCCTTGAAACTACGCCGCTGGGCAACGAATCCAGCCAGGCGATTAGACTGCATGGCGACAGCGGACAGGCCTCAGAGCACGTTGTCGTGTCCAACTTCGGCTGGTACTTCTTCAACCGCTGGCCGATCGTATGCGGCAACGCGCACGTGGACAGGAGCCTGCCATGGCGGTTCTTCCGCAACGACGTGGACGAGAACGTCATCCAGCGCCGCCTCATGGACTACGCGGACGCTCGCGGATGCGACGTGCGTGACCTCCAGATCTTCAACAACGCGGAGGTGCTCATGTCCATCGGCGTAGGAGGCGTGTCATTGCCACTCCCCTACGTGGTGTCCTACCGCGAGCTGCAGTACTCCTGTTCGCTCGTGCGCAGGAAGCGTCCGCCTACGGACGCCCGTGCGGCCGGACGCGAGGACATGGACGCGCTCAAGGAGGAAATGCGCGAGTTGTTAGACCGTATTCCTGACGGAGGTTCAAAAAAATGAAACGGTTAATACCTCTCGCCGCCGCCGTAGCCCTTCTCGCGAGCGGATGCACGACTGTTCTGAAGTCGAAGGAGTTCGGGAGCGTCAAGGTGGACGACGGCACCACTCCCGTCGCCGCCGTCGAGATCGAAAACTCCGTGTGGCTGCTGTTCAACTTCATCCCCGTAGCGAGCGGCAACCCCGACCACCCCAACAGCTACAGATGCAAGCTGTTCCGCAACACCGTGAACCTCCCTAACAACATGGAGGTTCTCCGCGCCGAAATGGCGAGCGAAGGCGTCAGCGAGGTCGTCAACCTCACTAGCCACTACGCAGACGAGAAATACCTCTTCTTCCTGCTCGCGCGCCGAGCCTGCCACACGAGCGCCGTGCTGATCCAGTCCGGCGCGAAAGAAAAAGATCCCGCAAAAAAATGAGAATCGCAAAGTCCGTCCGGGCGCTTACGCCCTACACCCCCGGTGAACAGCCGAAAGACCGCAGCGTCATCAAGCTCAACACCAACGAAAACCCCTACCCGCCCTCGCCGCTCGTGGGGAAGGTCCTTGCGTCCTTCGACCTCGACCGCCTGCGTCGCTACCCCGATCCCGTGTTCACGGAACTCCGCGAGAAGATCGCGGAACGCGACGGCGCCGTGCCCGCGCGCGTGTTCGTGGGCAACGGCTCGGACGAGGTGCTCACCCTCGCAGCCCGCGCGTTCGTGGACGACGACGAGGCGATCGGCTCGTTCGATCCGAGCTACTCCCTCTACAAGACGCTTGCAGCAATCCGCAACGTTCCCTTCGCGCCCTCGCCCCTCGCGCCCGACTTCACATGGGCACCGCCCGTCACGCGCGCCGGCGACGCGCCCGTGGCGCTCTTCCTCCTCACAAACCCCAACGCCCCCACATCTGTCCGCTACCCGCGCGAGCAGGTGTCCGCCTTCGCGAAGAGCTTCCTAGGAGTTGTGCTCATAGACGAAGCCTACGCCGACTTCGCGGACGACACGTGCATGCCGCTAGCGGCCGCCGCGGACAACGCGAACGTCGTCGTGATGCGCACGCTTTCGAAATCGTTCTCGCTCGCCGGCCTCCGCCTCGGCTACTGCGTTGGTCCCGAGGACCTCATCGAGGCGCTATACAAGGTCAAGGACTCCTACAACGTGGATGCCATCGCACAGGCCGTGGCACTTGCCGCGCTCGCCGACCTCCCGTGGATGAGGCGTAACGCCGCCAAGGTGCAGAAGACGCGTGACGCCACAGCCGCAGTACTCCGCGCGCGCGGCTGGGACGTGCCGCCCTCGCAGGCGAACTTCCTCTTCGCGAAACCCGCGCACCGCCCCGCCGCCGAAATCTTCGAGGCGCTGCGCCGACGCAACATCTTCGTGCGCTACTTCCCTGGCCCGCGCACGGGAGACCGCCTGCGCATCTCCGTTGGCACCGACGCCGACATGGACACGCTTCTCGACGTCCTCGCCGAACTCGACAGTCCTCTGGCGTGACCCGATGAAAGCCCTCCTTGACAAACTTCACGCGCGCATGGGCGACTTCTGGTGGTATTCGCTCATGCTCTTCTGTGCGTGCCGCGCGGCGGACCTCCTCAACGCCTTCGTCGGCCTGTGGCTCGTCCCCAAGTACGTCGATCCATCCGAACTCGGCGCGGTTACGCCGCTTGGAAACTTCGCGGGGCTTCTCGCCCTTCCTGTAGCTTTTGCCGTCCTCCTTCGCCTGAAATGTCTTGTCTCCGTACATCAGGGGGAGGATCAGGGACTTCATGAAGGGCGTCATCTCCACCGCCTTCGGATTCTTATAGGTCCCGTTAAGGATCTTCGGCTCCTTCACATCCTGCATCCAATGCGTCTCGGCCTGGCGCACATCGAAGTACTGATACGCTATGTATTTATACATGGCAGAGTTCTTCTTTACCACCTTTAAGGTGGACGGCAGGAAGCGGTTCTTGGAGGACTCCACAAGGGTTCCTTTTTTGCCGCGTTTCTCACCGAAGCTGTTGGCAATGGAATTGGGCGCAAAGCTCTGGTCATGGTCATAAGCCTTGATGGACATTACATTTCGGTGGCCGCCCCTGGATTTGCTCATTACGCATTTGAAGTTCCGGCCATGGCGGTCCTTCTGCTGACACAGGGTGTCAAACATCTGCAGGCGCAGAAGCTGCCGGACGGCGTTATGCGTCAGGTGCACCCCTTCTTTCTTATCCTCGGCTTCCTTTGCCG
>CADCOC010000031.1 GCA_902802945.1 uncultured bacterium
GCATCACCTGCGACTTCGAGGCAATCGCCAAGGCCGGGCTTGGCGGCATACTCATGATGGACATCGCGTCGGCGCACATGCCCTACGGGGAGGTCCAGTTCAACACGCCGGAATGGTTCGCGCTCATGCGCCACGCGCACAACGAGGCGAAGCGGCTGGGCCTTGAAATGTCCATGACGACCTGTTCCGGCTGGGCGACGGCCGGCGGCCCGTGGAACGTGCCGTCAAACGCGATGAAGAAAGTGGTGTACACCGAGACGCGGCTGAAGGGACCTGCGACCTTCAGGGGAAAGCTGCCCCGCACGCAGGAGGACAACGGCTTCTACGACGACATCGCGGTTCTCGCGTTCCCGACGCCGTCCGGGAACCTGCGCCTCTCCCGCCTTGAAAACAAGACGTACGTGAAACGGGGGCCCGTGAACCGGGATGAGGGGTTGCGCGCCGAGGCGGACCAGGTTGTGTCTAAGGGCAGGATACTTGACCTGACTGCGCGCATGTCGGGCGACGGCCAGCTCGAGTGGGAGGTGCCGTCCGGCGGCTGGACGATCCTGCGCGTGGGATACGTCTGCAATGGGGTGTGCAATCGTCCGGCGGCCCGCGGCGGCAAGGGGCTCGAGGTGGACAAGCTTTCCGCCTCCGCCCTTGAGTTCCACGCGGAGCAATACGCGGCGCGACTCTGCAAGGAGTTTGGCGTGGAACGGGGAACGGGGAATGGGGAACGGGGAACGGGGCTCACCGGCATTGAAGTGGACAGCTACGAAGCCGGTTCGCAGAACTGGACGCAGGGGTTCGAGAAAAAGTTTGAGGAGCGTATGGGTTATTCGCTCCTGCCCTATCTACCGGTATTTTCCGGACGGATCGTCGGGAGCGTTGACGAAAGCGAGCGTTTCCTCGAGGATTTCCGCCGCGTCGTGTCGGATCTCCTGGCCGAGAACTTCTCCGGCGCCCTTGCCGCATTCTGCCACAGGCACGGCGTCAAGTTTCTCCTCGAACCATACGGAAAGAGCGTGCCCGCCGACAATCTCCAGTATGGACGGCATGCGGACATTCCGATGTCCGAGTTCTGGTCGCGCTCAGGGGTGGGCGAACACGTCGTGGACGAGAAGCGCTACATCAGGATTGCCGCGCACGTCGCGCACGTATGGGGCAAGCGCTACGCCGGTGCCGAGTCGTTCACCGCCGATCCCAGTTTGGGCGGACGGTGGCGCGCGACGCCGTTTGGCATGAAGGCGCAGACGGACCGCGCATTCGCGCAGGGCATCAACCGCATCGTGTACCACCGCTTCACGCACCAGCCCTGGCCCGGCAACCAGTACTTGCCTGGTATGACGATGGGGCGGTGGGGATCGCACATCGACCGGACGCAGACGTGGTGGCACATCGCGCCGGAATGGTTCCGCTACCAGAGCCGCTGCCAGTGGCTGTTGCAGGAGGGGACGTTCGTGGCGGACGTGCTTTACTTCTGCGGCGAGAACGTTCCCAACGCCGGAGCGACCGTGTTTTCCGATACGACCGGCAAGTTGCGTCTGCCCGCCGGATACGACTGGGACATCTGCTCCGCAGATGCTCTTGAAGAACTGAAAGTGGTTGACGGCCGCATCGTTGTGCCTGGCGGCGTGAGCTATGCGCTTCTGGTCCTACCGCTGGAAGAGGCCGTGTCCGAGCGCGTTTTAAAGTCCGTGAACCGTCTGCTGGACGCAGGCGCGAAGGTGTGCGCGCCCGTAAAGCCGACGCGTGCATTCGGTCTGAGAGGATTCCCGGAATCCGACTCGCGCATCCGCGCCTCCGTGGACGAAACGTGGAAGAAGGGCGTGCTCGCCTGTCGTCCGGCTGTGGCGCTGAAGCGACTCGGCATCGCGCCGGATTTCGCTTCCACGGAGACGGATCCCAAGTCCGGTGCCGCGTACATCCACCGGCGGAGTGCCGCTGCGGACTGGTATTTCGTTGCGCTCAACAACGAGACGAACGTGACCTTCGAGGCGTCATTCCGCATTACCGGCAAAGCGCCGGAAATATGGGATGCGGAGACGGGCGAGATTTGCGACGCGGCGAATTGGCGCGTCGAGGGAGGTCGCACGGTGGTGGCAATGGAGTTCAAGCCGAGCGGCAGCGCGTTTGTGGTGTTTAGGAGGGCGGCCGGAAAATCCGGAAAATCCGGGAAATCCGGAGAATCCGGAATATCCGGAAAATCCGGAATATCCGGCCCGTGGCAGGTGACATTTCCAGTCGATTGGTACACCGGCGGAAACGCGGTGAAAACGTTCACGTGGCCGTCGCTCAAAGACTGGACTTCCGATGACGACCCCGACGTGAAGTATTTCTCGGGTACGGTAACGTACAGCAAGAGGTTTGCGCTTCCTCCGCCCCCGGTAGGGCAGTCGCCCCGCGACCGCCGCGTGTTTCTTGACCTTGGCGAAGTGAAGAACTTTGCTGAAGTGACGGTCAACGGCAAGTCGTATCCGCCGCTTTGGCGTCCGCCTTTCCGCCTCGACATCACAGACGCGGTGAAGGCAGCAAGCGTACAACAACAAGGTAGGGCGGTCGCCCCGCGACCGCCGTTGTCGTTCGACCTCGAGATCAAGGTGACGAACCTCTGGCCGAACCGGCTGATTGGCGACGACGCCCTGCCCGAGGACTGCGAGTGGAAGGGAACGATCCGCAACGGTCTGAAGGAAATTGGCGTCAAGGAGATTCCGCAGTGGGTGAAAGACGGCAAGCGATCGCCCACGGGGCGCCACACGTTCACGACGTGGCGACACTGGGCGAAGGACGAGGCTCCCTTGCCATCCGGCCTGCTCGGCCCCGTCCAGCTGCAGTTCGCTTGTCCATAACTTCCTTGTGACATGAAAAAGAATATGAACGTCAGGTGGCCCATCTTTGTCGCCGCCGTGTTGGCGGCGCGGAGTGGATTCCGCTCGCTTACCGCAAGGAGATCGAGGCCGGTAACGCGCTCGACTTCTCGTGCATGGGCTTCACCGACGCGCCATTGACGAACGGGCGCAACAAAGGGATAGTCCGCGACGATTTATGATATACGAGTATATTTCGTTTTAGTTCCTTTTTATATCTCGCGATTGTTATGCAGTCAGCTGCCATTCTGTGCTATAATACTCGTGTTTCACCCTTTGGAAGGAAAGACATGAAAAAGAATATGGTGACCGACTCGGCGTGCTGGTCGCGGATCGTCTCCTTGGCGGCACTGGCTTTCGCCTTTGCCGCAAATGCGAAGCTGCTTCCCGTGGAAGTTTACGAGAAGGGCGGCGGCGACATGGACTGCTCGTCCCGCTACCTGATACGCGAGCGCGTGCGCGAGGTTCCGGGTGTCAAATGCGACGGCAAACTCTTCGCGCGCCTCGTGAAGGTGACGAACGCGTCCACCGAGACGCGCACCGTGCAGGTCGCCGTCCGTGCCGCGACCGCGTTCAAGCCCACGAACTGGGTGATCCCCGGCGTGATCTACGGCGACAACTCCTTCGGCAACCAGGTGTCGCCGAGCGGACTCGAACGCGACGGCGAGCCGTGGGTGTTCGGCTACGACCGCGTGGCGATCCCGTCCTGCACGCTGTCCGAGTCCAAGGACGCCCTCTTCGCCCTGTTCGCGTCCGACCGCGACGCGCCGTCGCTCGAAAGCTCCTGCTCGCTGCGTCGCCTTCCGGACGGCACGTTCGAACACCGCATCATCTATCCCGTCCGCGAAAGCCCCGTGAGCTACACGTTCAAGTACAGCTACACCGGCCGGTACGACACGTGGATCACGCTTCCGCCCGGCGCGACTTTCGAGGCGGAGTCCTATTTCCTCGAGGGGCGTCCCCGCTACGAGAACTGCGGCTACCGCGAGGCGCTCATCGCGGCGATGGCCGTGCTGAAGAACGACCATCCGATCCCCGCGCTCGACGCGCAGACGGTGTACGACGTCTCTCACCAGTGGCTGCGCGACTGCTGCGAGTATTTCGTCGATCAGGGGAAGTCGAAGGGCGCGATGGGCATGGACATCTCGTTCCAGCTCGGCTACACCGCCCGCACCAACAAGCGGCACTTCCCCGCGTGGATGACGCCGGAGGAGAAGAAGCTCACGCTGGCGGACCTCGAACGGGACCCGTCCCTCAACAGGACGCGTCTGCGCACGTTCTGGATGGAAGGCATGGGTTTCGCGTCGCAGAACTTCCTTGCGCACCGCCTGTCGTACATGGACGCGATGAAGCGCGGCGACAAGGACTTCGCCAAGTGGTGTCTGGACGACATGGACGACTGGGTGAAGCGTCAGGTCACCGAAGGGCCGGCGGCGGGACTCTGCACGACCGGACGGCGCCGCAAGGTCACGCGCCTGAGCGTCACGGAGCTCGGCTGGGGGCTGGGCGAGATTGCCAAGTTCTGGAAGCACCTCAAGGAGAGCGGCGTCGAAAAGCCGGAGTACCTGGAGTTCGCCAAGCGGCTTGCCGATTTCTTCGTGGCGCACTACGATGCCGTCGATCCGTTCGGGCGCATCTGGTCGCTCAAGACGGGCGAGAAGCTCGAGGGCGGCGGCGACGGCGGCGGCTTCATGGTGAAGGGTCTGCTGGAGCTCCATGCCGTCTGCGGCGAGAAGAAATATCTGGACTGCGCCCGCAAGGCGTTCGACCGCTACTTCGAGATGGACCTCGCGAAGTTCCGCTGCGTGGCCGGCGCGGACGACTGCAACTGCGTGGACAAGGAATCGTCCTTCCCCTACATCTACTCGGCGCTGGAGCTGTGGCGCCAGACGGGCGACAAGCGGTATCTCGACTGCGCGGAGCGCGTGGCGGCGTACTTCTGCTCGTGGATGATGACGTACGACGTGCTCTATCCGCCGACGAGCGAGTTCGGACGCTTCGGCTACCGCACGAGCGGCGGCACGCTCGTCTCGGCCGAGCACCAGTGCATCGACCCTTACGCGACCGTGGCGATCCCCGACCTCTTCGACCTCGCGGACGCGACGGGCTGCGAAACGTGGCGTGATGCGGGGCGGCTCATCTGGGTGAACGCCATCCAGGACGTGACCGGTCCCAACGGCGGCTCCATCAACGGCGTGCTGCGCACGCCCGGCGCGCAGTGTGAGGCACATGCGCAGACGCGCTGGGCCAAGTACCGCAGCGATCCGATCGCCGCGCGCGGCAACTTCAACAACCAGTGTACGGCGTTTATCGTCACGTTCCGCCTCTACGCGCTCGAGCGCGTGGGCGACCCGATGTCCACGAAGTGAGGCGTTTGAAAAATGAACAATGAGATTGAAACACTCGTTCGCGAGAGTCGCATTATCGCCATCATTCGCGGCTTTGCGCCGGATGTTTGCCTGCGTCTCGCCGAGGCGTATGCAAAGGGCGGAATCCGCCTTGTCGAGGTGACGTTCGCGCAGAACGCGCCGGAGACGTGGAAGGATACGGCCGCCGCGATCCGCGCGATCAAGGAACGTTTCGCGGGAAGCGTCCGCGTCGGCGCCGGCACGGTCCTCACGGAGGAGCAGCTGTCGATGTGCGAGCAGGCGGGCGGCGAATACATGATCACGCCGAACGTGAAGCCGGCGCTTATCCGCGAATGCGTGCGGCGCGGACTCGTCGCGATGCCGGGCGCGCTGACGCCCAGCGAGGCCGTCGACGCCTGGGAGGCGGGTGCGGGCTTCGTGAAGATCTTTCCGGCGGGATCGCTGGGCCCCGGATACGTCAAGGCGATCCGCGCGCCGCTTTCGCACATCCCGTTCCTCGCCGTAGGCGGCATCGGACCGGACACCGTTGCCGATTTCATGAAGGTCGGTTGCGTCGGCGCAGGCGTGGGCGGTAACCTTACGAACAAGGAGTGGATCGCCGCAGGCGAATGGGACAAGATCGAAGAGGTCGCCCGCCAGCTCGTCACGCGCTCCGCCCCTGCAAACCACTAACCACTAACCACTAACGACTAACCACTAACGACTAAAATGAGAAACATCCTGATAACGGGTTCGTCGCACGGCATCGGCGCCGGGTGCGCCATCGCGTTCGCGCGCGACGAGGGCGCGAACATCGGCGTGTGCGGCAACAAGGACGCGGCGGGCGCCGAGGCGGTCGCGAAGGAATGCGAGAAGTTCGGCGTGAAGACGAAGGTCTATCTCGGCGACGTCGGGTCGCACGACTTCTGCAAGGCGACGATGGAGGACTTCATCGCCACGTTCGGCAAGATCGACGTGCTCGTCAACAACGCGGGCGGCGCGCTGAAGATCCCGGACGGACCCAAGGGCGAGTTCAAGGACATGCCGATGGACTACTGGGACAGCCAGATGGCGCTCAACCTCAACGCCGCCGCGTACCTTTCGCGCTACGCCGTGGCCGACATGGTCGAGAAGAAGACGGAAGGGCGCATCGTGAACGTCTCGTCGGTACACGGACAGGTGACGTGGGTCCACCGCCGGATGCTCCCCTATTCCGCCGCGAAGGCCGGGCTCAACATGTTCACGAAGGCGCTCGGCGTGGAGGTGGCGAAGTACGGCATCCGCGTGAACGCCGTCGCGCCGGGGCTCATCTACACGAAGATCATGTCGCGCTACTCCGAGGCCGACATCCGCGGCTTCAACCACAAGATCCCCGTCGGGCGCGGCGGCAAGGTCGAGGAGATCGTCCCGACGATCCAGTTCCTTGCGGACATCGAGAAGACGCGCTTCATCGTCGGACAGGTGATCGGCGTGGACGGCGGTCAGTCGTGCGACGGCTCGATCGAGAGCATGAATTTCAATCTTGAAAACTGAAAGGAAAAACAAAAATGAGCTGTAATGGCGATTGCAAGTTGAATCTGAGAAGCAAGTGGGAGTTCGGCGAGGCGAGCGAGTGCCGGCGCGGACTCCTCTGCGGCATGGGCATTTCGCCCGAGGAGCAGGCGCGTCCGCTGATCGGCGTCGTCAACTCCTGGAACGAGTACAACCCGGGGCACATCCACCTCAAGGGGCTCGCCGAGCGCGTGAAGCAGGGCATCCGCGACGCGGGCGGCTATCCCGTGGAGGTGATGACGACCGGCATCTGCGACGGCATGGTGCTGAAGGACCCGAAGTACATCGAGATCCCGTCGCGCAACTCCATCGCCGACCAGGTGGAGATCACGGTGGACGGCAACTTCTTCGACGGCATGGTGATGCTCTCCACGTGCGACTCCATCGTGCCCGGACACCTCATGGCGGCGGCGCGCCTCGACATCCCGACCGTGATCGTCACCGGCGGCTACATGCCGCTCGGCACGTTCCGCGGCAAGGAGGTGCTGCACATCCACGCGCAGGACAAGGTCGGCACGATGCAGGACGGCAAGATCGACCCCGACGAATACAACGGCCTCATCGAGCATTCGTGGGGCACGTGCGGCGGCTGCACGTCGATGACGACCGCCAACTCCATGTGCATGGTCGCCGAGGCGCTTGGCATGTCGCTCCCGTACAACTCCACTGTGAGCGCCGTCTCGAGCGAGCTCGCGCTCATCGCCTACCGCGCCGGCGAGCGCGTGATGGACCTTCTCCGCAAGGGCATCACGGCGCGCAAGATCATCACGCCCGCCGCGATCCGCAACGCGATCAAGATGGACATGGCTGTCGCCGCGTCCTCGAACCTCATCCTCCACATCCCCGCGATCGCGCACGAGGCCGGTTACGACGAGCCGTGGTGGAAGTACTTCGACGAGGCGTCGAACGACATCCCGCTCCTCTCGCACCTCGCGCCGTCGGGTCCGTACAACCTGCACGACCTCGACCTCGCGGGCGGCCTCCCCGCCGTGATGAGGGAACTCCTCCCCAAGATCGACGGCGACGCGCTCACCGTCACCGGCAAGACGATGGCGGAGAACGTGAAGGACGCGAAGGTGTACAACCGCGACTGCATCCATACGTTGGAAGACCCCGTCATGAAGAAACCCGGCATCGGCGTCCTCTACGGCTCGCTCGCGCCGGAAGGCGCGATCATCAAGATCGCCGCCGTCCCTGAGAAGCTCATGGGCACGTTCAGCGGACCCGCCCGCGTGTTCGATTCGCTCGACGACGGACTCGCCGCGCTGCGCGCCGGCAAGATCAAGCCCGGCGACGCGTGCGTTCTCCGCTTCCTTGGCCTCAAGGCCCGCTTCGGCACCACGGCCTTTATGTTCCAGGAAGAACTGAAGGGACGCCCCGAACTGTACGATTCCTGCGCCGTCATCACCGACGGACGCTTCTCCGGCGGAACCTCCGGTCTTTCGGTCGGCTACGTCTCGCCGGAAGCCGCGCTGTGCGGTCCGCTGGGTCTCGTCAAGGAGGGCGACACGATTGAGATCGACCTTCCCGGACGCCGCATCGACCTCAAGATCGACGACGCCGAGATGGCGAAGCGCAAGGCCGCGTTCGACTGGAAGTTCGATGAGTCGAAGTACCCGCGGTATCTCAACCTGTTCGTGAAGAACGTCGGCTCAATGGCCCACGGCGGAATCTGGGAGTAAGGGAATTGTTCACAAATCGCAATTGTCATAATTGTTCACAAATGGCAAATAGCAATTATTTTTATTTGTGGCATTGATGGCAATTGTGAACAATTGAGATTTGTGAACATTAAGGAAGATCAAGGCGTGACTTACGATGTGCTAGTTATCGGTGGAGGGTTGGCCGGGTGGCGGGCGGCGGAGGCGGCGGTGAAACGCGGCGCCTCCGTTGCGCTCGTCGCAAACGGCGTCGGCAACTCGCCCGACATCCACGCGCTGAACGTGCCGGTGCGGGCCGACGATTCCGTCGAGCGGTTCATCGACGATACGCTCACGAGCGGGAAGGGCGCGTGCGATCCGAAGCTGGTCGAGGTGCTGTGCCGCGAATCGGTGAAGCTCGCGGACGAGTTTCCGTTCGACCGCAACGCCGACGGATCGTACAAGCTCCTCCAGCCGCTCGGATGCAGCGTGCCGCGCTGCGTCTCCATCGACCACAAGATCGGCGCGTGGATCCTCGCCAAGATCAAGCGCGACCTCTCCGACAAGGTCGAAGTCATCCACGGCCGCGCCACCCAACTCTTCCACAACTATTCACTATTCACTATCCACTATTCACTTGGCGATGACGACGGAACGTGCTCAGCACGTTCCGTCGTCATCGCCACAGGTGGGTGGTGCGGCAAATACGCCTTTAGCGACAACCCGCCTGAACTGCGCGGGGACGGAATCGACCTGGCCGTGAATCTCGGCGCGGCCACGCGCGACATGAATCTCGTTCAGTACGAGCCGACCGTCGCGTTGGCACCGGCGAAGCTGCGCTGCATTCCCGTCATCACGACGATGCTCTACGAAGGCGCGACATTCCGCAACCGCCTTGGCGACGAGTTCCTCGCCGATAAGCACGCCAACAAGGATGAAATCTCCCGTGCCATCCTCGCAGAAATCAAGGCTGGCCGCGGCGTAGACGGCGGCGTGTGGTTTGATGCCACGGGCGTTCCGCGAGAGATTCTTGAAACCACCTACATCGATACCGTGCGTCGCTATGCGTCGGCGGGCGTGGACATCACGCGCGAGCCGATGCTCGTCGCACCGGCGCCGCACACGTCACTTGGCGGCCTCGTGATCGACGCGCGCTGCCGCGTGCTGCGCGCGGACGGCTCGCCGATTCCCGGACTCTTCGCCGCCGGCGAGGTGACGGGCGGCGTCCATGGCGCGAACCGCATCGGCGGCAACGCCGGGACGGAAGTCCTGGTCTTTGGCCGAATCGCAGGCGAATCCGCAGCAGAAACTGAATGATTCTAAAAACATCATGGGCCGTCTGCGCGATGGCATACCGCTTCCATAAGCCGTGCGGTTATGGTATAATCCCCGCATGAAAAAGAGGCTTTTGGAGAAAGAGTTCCTTGTAACACGCGCGGGATTCCTGAAGGGCCTTGCCGCCGCATTTGGCGCAAGGCTCTTTGCCGCGCCGCCGGGATGGACGCCGCCAGGAAAGGCGAACCTGGTATTCGGCGTGGTGAGCGATACGCACCTGCGCACCACGGCCGACGGAAAGTACAGCAAGAAGTACTGGTCGGACAAGTGGCTCGTCGCCGCGTTCCGGTGCTTCCGCGACAACAACGTGGACGCCGTCATGCACCTCGGCGACATGGCGCACACGGGACAGATCGCCGAGATGGAGTTCCACGCCGCCGCGTGGCGCAAGGTGTTCCCGAAGGACCTCGCACCGGACGGACACAAAGTGGAGCGCCTGTTTGTGGCCGGCAACCACGACCTCGACGGAACCACCTACGGCATCGGCGAGCTCGTGAAGAAACTCTACCCCGATCCGGAGGAGTTCAAGAAGCACGTCCTCCGCACCGACATCGCCGGCAACTGGCAGCGCATCTGGGGCGAACCCTACGCTGAGGCGTGGCACAAGGTGGTGAAGGGATATCACTTCTTCGGACGCCACTACACGGGATGTGGCGCCAAAGCATGTGAGGCGAAAACCCTTGCGCTCGTGAAGGAGATTGACGCGAAGTGCGGCCTTGCCAAGGACAAGAAGCCGTTCTTCCATTTCTCGCATATCCGGACGCACGCCGCCTTCAACAAGGCGATGGCCCCATATCGCAACGCCGTGGGGTTCTTCGGACACTGGCACGCCAGCGCATCCAACTGGAGCATCATACACATGTTTAGTTCATCCCCTACGATTCAGTGTCCGTCATGCGCGCCGATGGGATCGAACAGCCTGACGCCCAACACGTGCAAATGGGCAAAGGCACCGTTTGTGGAATGTACGCAGGATGACCTCGGTCGCAGCCGGCAGGGCTACATTGTGCGCGTCTATGACGACATGGTCGTGTTCGAGCGTCACGAGTTCGGGAAGGGCGGCAAGATCGGCGCGGACTGGATCATGCCGCTCGGCAAATACGATCCGCATCCATTCGCCCGAACGGAGCTCCTGAAGGTGATTGACAAGCCGCAGTTCCAAGAGGGTGCGGAACTCAAGGTGGAGAGCGGCGCGACGCAGACGGTGAAACTGTCGATTCCGCCGGCGGACGGCAATCCTAAGTGTCGCGTGTTCGCGTACGATGTCGCAGTGTCGGCGGAGAAGTCATCGAAGCCGTCCAAGCCCGTGAAGTGCGTTTTCGCCACTGGCTGCAACGTGAACGCGGCGCACGCGCCCCACGGCGGCGTCACGACGGTTGAGTTCAATAAGGACGAATTGCCATCCGGTGCAACGTTGACGTTTACCGTCACGCCGCGTTCCTGTCTCGGCACCTCCGGCATGCCTTTGACCGTGGAAATTGTGGTATAATTCCGTTCCTCACAAGGAGAGATAGAAAATGTCGATAGAAAAAATGTTCAGAGTTTTCGTAGTCGTCGCAGTGTGCGCATTGTGCGGATGCTGCACGAAGGACGCATTGTCGCTTTGGAACGACGGGGCCGCGTCGAAGGCGGCAATCGTAGACTACGTGAATGCCGTGACGGACGAATCATCGCCGGACTTCATTCCGCCTGAGCGGCGCATCGCGGTGTTCGACCTTGACGGGACGCTTTTCTGCGAGACGAACCCGACGTATTTCGACTGGCAGCTCTTCGAGCGCCGAGTCCTTGACGATCCGTCCTATCAAGCACCTGAAAAGCTGAAGGCCGCAGCACGCACGTCTCGCGAGAAGGGGGTGTTCCCGCCGCTCGGCATCGACCGCGAGCGCATGACCGCCGAGGCGTACAAGGGCGTGTCGATCGAAGAACTCAAAGCGATGGTCCGCAAGTTCATGGAGGAGCAGGAGCCCAATTACACCGGAATGAAGCGAGGTGGGATGTTCTACCTTCCGATGGTGCAGCTCGTCGAATACCTGATCGAGAAAGGCTTCGCCGTCTATGTGGTCAGCGGCTCTGAAAGGTTTGTCGTGCGCGCGCTGGTGTGCGACAGGCTGCCGGTCCCGCCGTGGCGAGTGATAGGGTCGGACTATACGATTGTCTCGAAGACGCAGAACGGCGAGGACGGGATTTCCTACGTGTTCGGGAAGGACGACGTGCCGATTCTGGGCGGGGTGCAGATCGTGAAGAACCTCCAGATGAACAAGGTGTCGGCGCTTATCCGCGAGATCGGCGTGAAGCCGGTCCTCTCGTTCGGGAACAGTCATACGGACGCCAGCATGGCGAACTACGTCATTGGCGGGAACAAGTACCGTTCGGCGGCGTTCATGGTGCTTTGCGACGACATGAAGCGGGAGAACGGTAATCCAAAAAAGGCCGCGGCGATGAAGCAGTCGTGCGAGAAGTCGGGATGGGTTCCGATTTCGATGCGCGATGACTGGAAGACGATTTATGGCGAGCAATAGCGAGCAAGGCCGAGGCGGCCTTGCCACATCTTGCGGCTCGCCGGGACGGCTCGCCCCACCCGTGCTACAATGCCGAGGCGATTTTATAAAGCGATTTGTGACATACAGGTGACAAGAAAATCTCTGTTTAGTGCTTTAATAATGCCATGACAAAATCTGGAACTAATTACGACGTGTCGCGCCGCGCGTTCATCGGCGGCACGGCGGCCTTTGCGGGCCTGCCGCTCCTCGGAGCGGCACCGCAAAATGGCGAGGCGGGTACGACGTGTCCGCCCAATGCCGCGTGGGAGACCGTGTTCGGCGACGCCACGCCCGCTGTGCTCGTGCGGCGTCTCTATCTCGACTTGGCGGGACGCATCCCGACCGTCGAGGAGGCGAAGGCGTTCGTCCGCTCGCGGAACCGCAAGGGCCTCGTGGACAAGCTGCTCGCGTCGGATTCGTTTGCCGACTACTGGAGCATGCGCTTCTGCGACATCCTGCGCGTGAAGAGCGAGTTCCCGATCAACCTCTGGCCGAATGCGGTGTACGTCTATCACCGGCGCATCCGCGAGTTCGTGAAGAAAGACGAGCCGTGGACCGCGTTCACGCGCGCGCTCCTCTCCGCGACCGGCAGCGACTTCCGCGACGCGGAGGCGAACTTCTTCCGCGCGTCGGCGCTCCGCACGCCGGAGGGCCTCGCCGAGGCGGCCACGGCCACGTTCCTCGGCGAGAACTACGCCGACCTGCCGGAGAAGACGCGCGCCGAGTACGCGAAGTACTTCCGCCGCGTGCGCATCAAGAACACGCGCGAGTGGAAGGAGGAGATCGTCTACCTCGACCCGTCCCAGGACGGCCCCACGCCGGCGGCCTTCGCGGACTACCTGCTCGGTCCGGCGCGCGATAAATTCGCGCGGGCGTTCGTGCAGCGCGTCGACTGGTGGATGCTCGGCCTCGAGAAGCCCGATCCCGCGCACGTGGCGATCTTCAGGAAGAACGGCTTCCGCCTCAAGCCGCTTGTGCGCGCGATCGCGATGTCCAGGGCCTACGGACGCGGTTCCATCACCGGCGGGTTCCCCTGCCGCCGCCTTGACGCGGAGGTGCTGGACGACATGATCTGCGACCTCACGAACACGAAACGCGACTACCAGTCCATCGCCCCGGAACCGTTCACGTTCCTGCCGAAGGACCGGCGGAGCATCCTGATCGAGGACGGCTCGATCTCCAATGCGTTCCTGCTCCTCTTCGGACGTCCCGCGCGCGACACGGGGCTTCTTTCGGAGCGGCACAACGAGATCACGGCGAAGCAGCGACTCTACCTGTTCAACTCCGGCAAGCTGTTCCGCATTCTCGGGCGCATCACGGACGACAAGGCATTCCGCTCTCGCCCGATGCGCGCGATCGTGCAGGACCTCTACTGGCGGTTCCTCTCGCGTCCCGCCCTGCCCGCCGAGGTGGACATGCTCGTTGCGCACCACAGCGGGTTGAAGGGCGGCGCGCGGTGGCGCTTCCCCCGGGACGTCGCCTGGTCGCTCATGAACACGCGCGAGTTCCTGTACCAGCACTGAGGAGGCCTGAAGATGTCTGCGAAAAGCGTAATTGAACTGTGGCTCTGGGGAGGTCCTTCCCAGCTGGAGACGTTCGACCCCAAGCCGGACGCCTCGCCCGACTACAACAACGGACTGAAGGCGATCGACACGGTCGTGCCCGGCATGAAGGTACACGAGTGGTGGCCGAACCTCGCCAAGTGCGCGAACCTCTGCTCGTTCATCCGCACGATGACCCACCCGCACTTCGGACACGAGACGGCCACGTACCTCATGCAGACCGGCCGCAATCCCGGCGGCGGCATCGTGTATCCCGCGATCGGCGCGGTGATGGCGATGATGCGCGCGAAGACCTACTCAGGCGACCTCCCGCCGTACGTGATCCTCACCGGCGCGAAGGGACGCTTCAGCGAAGTGGGCTTCCTCGGCGACAAGTACGCCCCGCTCGTGACGGGCGGCAACCCGAACCAGCCGAAGTTCGTCGTGGACGGTATCGTGCCGCCCGGCGGCCTCACCAAGGAGGAGATCGGCACCCGCTTCGACCTTCTTTCACGAATGGACACGTTCGGCCGTCCCGAGGCGTTCACCGACTTCATCGCGGCCGGCAAGGAAGCGCGCCGCGTGATCGAGGGCAGCGCCGCCGCCACGTTCGACCTTTCGCAGGAGACGGACGCCATGCGCGACCGCTACGGCCGCACGTGGATCGGACAGTCGCTTCTCGCCGCGCGCCGCCTTGTTGAATACGGCGTGCCGTACATCACCGTGAACATGAGCGGCTGGGATTCGCACAAGCGCCACTTCGAGACGATGAAGCAGCGCACGGCGGACACCGACAAGGCCGTGGCCGCGCTCCTGAGCGATCTCCACGAGCGCAAGCTGCTCGACTCGACGATCCTCTGGGTCAGCGGCGAGTTCGGACGCACCACGAAGTTCGACCGCAACCCGCCGTGGAACGGCGGACGCAACCACTACCCGCGCTGCTTCTCCGCCCTCGTGGCGGGCGGCGGCTTCCGCGGCGGCTGCGTGGTGGGCGAGAGCGACGATACGGCCTCGAAGGTTGGGAAGCGTCCCGTGACGCCGGTGGATTTCCTCGGCTCCATCTACGAGTTGTGCGGTATCGATCCCGACGGGCAAATGCCGAACAACGCCGGCAAGAAGCTCACCGTGCTGCCGCCCGCGTCGACGGAAGGCCGCCTCAGGGAAATCTACGCTTAAGGGCATCCGCATGAAAAAGGTCCTTCTCATCCTCCTGGCCGCGGCGGCCACATGGGCGCACGGTGCCGACCCCTACGTGGGCTACATCTACCCGTGCGGCATCCAGGTCGGCACGACCAACCGCCTCATCGTGGGCGGGCAGGCCTTCCCACGAAAAGGTGGCGGCGCCGTCGTTTCCGGGAAAGGCGTGGAGGTGCTGTCCATTGAGATGGTGCCCTACTTTCCGACGTTGTCCGCCCCGCAGTTTCGCTATCTGGCGAAGTGGCTCGACGGTATTGCGAAGGGCGACCGCACCGCGCCGCCGATTCCAACGGATCCGAATGCCCGCGTGGAAGAGTGGCGTTCCAACAGCTGGTGGCAGGTTCTCGGCACGCTCGACCCGCAGAAGATATCGATCGTGGAGCGCACGATGTACGTCCGCCGCAACCCGCTGCAGGCGACGCCGTCGCTCGGCCAACGCTTGCTCGTGACCGTAGCCGCCGCGCCGGACGCGAAGCCCGGCATGCGCGACTTCCGCGTGTTCGGTCCGAACGGGATGTCCGCGCCGCGTCCGCTGCTCATCACGACGGCTCCGCACAAGGAAGAGCCCCTGTACGCGCCGCCGCACCGTCCGCTTCCGCCCGCCCCCGCGATCACGAACCTGCCGTGCGTCCTTGACGGACAGATCATGCCCGGCCAGACCGACACGTGGACCCTGCACCTGAAGAAGGGGCGCACGATCACGCTCCGCGCCGTCGCGCGCGAGCTCCAGCCGTACATCGGCGACGCCGTTCCCGGATTCTTCAACCCCTCGCTCCGCATCTTCAATTCCTGGGGGAAGGAAGTCGCGTTTGCTGACGACAACTACTTCCACCCCGACCCCTTGCTGGTGTTCACGCCACCGGCCGACGGCGACTACAAGCTTGAAATCCACGACGTGCTCTACCGTGGCCGTGCCGACTTCGTCTACTCGATCACCGTGTGGCCGGGAGCGCGTCCTGTCGGCCCGCGCAGCGTGAGCCTGTGGCCGAACCCCGTGCCCAAGACGCCTGCGGGCGTGCCGTGCAACTCCTTCACGGGCGTCGTGGCCCGCGCGGGCGCTTCATGCGAGCATGTGTTCGAGGTGAAGGAGCCGGGCGAGTATGTATTTGATCTTCTTGCGCGACGTGTCGGATCGCCGCTCGACGCGCGCCTGAGTATTTGGGGCCCTGCGGGTGGCAAGCCCGTGGCCGTGTTCACGGATACGACGAATCTCGTGTTCCGCGGCTCGCTCATTCAGGGCGAGTGCGACCCGGTCGGAACGTGTCGCCTCGCGGCGGGCACGTATCGTCTGCGCGTGGAAGACGAGGCTGGGAAGGGCGGACCTGCGTGGTCGTACGTGTTGCGCGTGCATCGTCCCGCGCCTTCGTTCGAGGTGTGGACGGCAAAGTCCTCCTTCGCGTTCCGTGCGTTTGGCTGGTCGCCCAGCATGAAGGTGTTTGTGCTGCGCAACGGCGGTTTTGACGGTCCCGTGAAGTTGTTGGAGACGCCGGAATTCCGCTTCTCGCCGTCGGTCATCCCCGCCGGTACGAACATGCTCAAGGTGGCGCTTATCTCAAAGCAGCGTATGCAGCAGGACGTGAGGGAATACCAGTTCAAAGCCTCGGCACAGGTCAACGGAAAAACGCAGGTCGTGCGCATCCAGCCGGCGGACGAGTACAACCAGGCCTTCGCCTGGGACCACCTCCTGCCGACGCATGCATTCGTCGTGCGCACCTGGCCGAATCCGAATGCGTGGAAGAATGTGAAGAAGCCTGCCAAGCCAGTTCCGCCGTCCAAGCCCAAGGCGAAAGAACCCGCGAAGGCGAAGGAACTGCCCAAGGCGAAAGAAGTGCCGAAGGCGAAACCCGTCGATAAGAAGTGAAGGGGGCGCGCATGAAAAAGGTTCTTCTCTTCCTCTGGTCTGTTGCGGCCGTGTGGGCGCAGGGCGCCGATCCATATGTCGGTTACATCTACCCGTGCGGCATTCAGGCGGGGACGACGAACCGCCTCATCGTTGGAGGGCAGGGGCTCGGCAAGGGTGGCGTGAGAAACGCGATCATATCAGGCGAGGGCGTGAAGGTGTTGTCCATCGAGGCCGTGCCGAGATTTTCGACGCTTCCAGGTCCCCAGTTCCGCTACCTCGCAAAATGGCTCGACGGCATTGCGATGGGCAACCGCACCGCGCCGCCTCTCCCGACGAGCCCGAGGGCCCGCGTGGAGGAATGGCGCACCAACCGGTGGTGGCAGATTCTCGGCGAACTGGACGAGCAGAAGCTCTCCATCGTCGAGCGGGCGCTCTACATCCGCCGCAACCCGCTGCAGTCGTCGCCGTCGCTCGGTCAGCGTCTGCTCGTGACGGTGGCGGCCGATCCGGACGCCAAGCCCGGTCCGCGCGAATTCCGCGTGTTCGCCCCGAACGGGATGTCCGCGCCGCGTCCGTTCTTCGTCACCGCCGCCCCGCACATCGAGGAGGCGCTCTACGCGCCGCCGCACCGTCCGCGTCCGCCTGCCCCCGCCGTCACGAACCTGCCGTGCGTCTTGGACGGACAGATCATGCCGGGGCAGACGGACAAGTGGACTCTCCGCCTTCAGAAGGGCCGTACGATTACGCTGCGGACCGTGGCGCGCGAGCTCCAGCCGTACATCGGCGACGCCGTGCCGGGGTTCTTCAATCCCGCGCTTCGTCTTCTCAATGCCAAAGGCTCCGAGGTGGCCTTTGCGGACGACAACTTCTACCACCCCGATCCCGTGCTTGTGTTCACGCCACCGAAGGACGGCGACTACACGTTGGAGATCCACGACCTGCTCTACCGCGGACGCGACGATTTCGTCTACTCCATCACCGTGGAGGCGGGCGCGCATCCGGTGGACCCGCGCCGCGTGAGTCTGTGGCCGAACCCCGTGCCGCAGACGCCGCCGGGCGTGCCGTGCAATTCCTTCACGGGCATCGTGGCGCGCGCAGGCGCCGTGTGCGAGCATGTGCTTGAAGTGAAAGAGTCGGGCGAGTACGTGTTCGATCTTCTTGCGCGCCGCGTCGGCTCGCCGCTTGACGCGCGCCTGAGCATTTTGGGCCCTGCGGGCGGCAAACCCGTGGCCGTGTTCACGGATACGACGAACCTCGTCTTCCGCGGATCGCTCATTCAGGGCGAATGCGACCCAGTGGGTACCTGCCGCCTCGCGGCGGGCGCGTATCGCCTGCGCGTGGAGGACGAGGCTGGGAAGGGTGGTCCTGAATGGTCGTACGTGCTGCGCGTGCATCGTCCCGCGCCCGCGTTCGAGGTGTGGACGGCGAAATCGTCTTTTGCCTTCCGCGCCAAGGGCGAATCCACGCCGATGAAGGTTTTCGTGCTGCGCAGCGGCGGATTCGATGGCTCCGTGGTCTTGGACGAGACGCTGGACTTCTATTTCAAGCCGTCTGTCATTCCGGCCGGGACGAACATGGTCAAGGTGGCGCTTGTTTCGAAGTGGCGCGGCCCGCTGCCCGTGCAGGAACTGCAGTTCACGGCCTCCGCGCAGATAGGAGGCCGCACGCAGATGGTGCGCATCCAGCCGGCGGACGAGTACAACCAGGCCTTCGCCTGGGACCATCTCCTGCCGACGCATGCCTTCGACGTGCGCATCTGGCCGAGGTCAAACGCCTGGAAGGAGAGGTCCTGGGACAGGCCGAAGGGCAAGCGTAACCAGCCGAACGGCAAAAAGAAGGAGAAGAAGAAATGAGAGCCGCGCTTGCGTGCGTCTGTGCCGTTCTCCTTTCGGGAAACGTGTTCGCGCAGAGTTCTGGCCAGCACCTGGCAATCGTCATAGACTGCTCCGCGCAGAGCAGGCGCTTGTTTGATCGTTCCATACGTCATGCGATGCGAGCCGTAGAGCGTATGACGGCGAGGGACAAAGTGTCGGTCGTGGTGTTCGACGACGCCGTGGAGCTTCTGGTCCCGGCTACGTCCGTTACGAACAAGGCCCCGATCCTTGCAAAGATCAAGGGCCTGAAGCCAAAGGGGAAGAGGGCGCTGTTCGCGGCCATAGCGAAGGGCGCTGACGAAGTGAGGCGATATGCGTCAGAGGAGCAGGTGAAGCGCGTGATGCTGCTATCAGGAAACGGGGCCGGTCCGCTGATCGGACCCGGTACGCCGGATGAGATCCGCACGTTGACAAAGTCTCTCAGCAAGGAGAAGATCACACTGTTCTCGCCGCAGGAGGGCAACGCACAGGGTGGACGCCGCGCGACCCAGCCACGTCGTCAAAGCGGCAAGAAGGGGCGGCAACGCTAGGTGCATCGAATGAACCGAGACCTGAAATTCTACTTCCTCTTCATCGGACTCCCGGCGCTGCTGCTTGCGCTTGGCGGACTACGTCTGCTCAGCGTTGAATCGGCGCGCGCGTACACGCTCGGTCGCGACGCGCTTCAGGCGAAGGCGACGCTTGCCGTCTTGGACGTGCGTCGGAACATACGCGAATACGTGGACGGAGTGCTGTCGCGCGTGGAGCAGCTGCCGGAGGGAACCACGAATTACGCGGAGATCGTCCAAACGGAACCGCTCGTGCGCGCAATTACGCCGTCCTTGCGCACTAAGGGCACAACCGGAGGACGCCGTCGAGCACACGTGCAGCTTGAGCCTATCGCCGTTTTGGCGCGCGTGCCGGGCTGGCTGGAGGCGTACGACGCCGAATCTAAGTCGGAGGAGGATCAGGAACGCGCGACGACCATTGAAGTGCGTGCGGCGGATGGACAGCTACTCATTCCATCAACCGCGAGGCAACGTGGCGGATATTTCGTCTATGCGTCGCTTGCGCCCGAATTGCCGGACGTCCGCGTGGGCGTGGCCTGGCGCGACGGACGCGAACTGGCGGCGCAGGCGCGCTTCCGAATCTGGTTCATCGGCTCAACGGTGCTGGTGCTTCTGCTAGGAACTCTGTTGGCGGGCGGCATCCTGCTAGTGCGGGCCGCGCGGAGGGCGCGACGCGAGGCGCGGCGCGAGACTGACTTCACGGCGAACGTGTCGCATGAGTTCAAGACGCCGCTTACCGGCATCCGCCTTGCGGCCGAATTCGCGCAGGAGCACGCCACCGACGAACTGACGCGTCAGGCTCTGAACGACGTGCTTGAGGGCACGGACCGCCTGCGGCACCTCGTCTCGGACGTGCTGGACTACGGACGCCTCATGGACGGCAAGCCGCTTCCCACCGAACCAGAGGACGTGGGAGACGGCATAATCGCCGAGGTGAACCACGCCGCGCTCAGGCACATCATAGAGAACCTTGAGGAAAACGCCGCCAAATACGCGCCCGGCTCTCCGCCTGAACGGCGTGTGCGCGCGGAGGGGGAGTGGGCTTACGTCGACGTGATGGACCGTGGGCCGGGGATGTCAGCGGAGGAGCGCGCCAAGGCGTTCGACCGCTTCTGGCGCGCGGACAACTCGACTGCCCGTTCGACGGGCGGCTGCGGGCTAGGACTTTCAATTGCGCGTCTGCTGGCGCGCGCCCAGGGCGGCGACCTCACCGTGTCGCCGCGCGAGGGTGGTGGAACAATATTCACGGTGAAACTAAAGAAGGTCGAGGAGAAAAATGGCTGACATCCTGATTGCAGAGGACGATGCGCGCATCCGCCTGTACGTGGCGGCGGCGCTGAAGGAGGCGGGGCACACCACGCGGACGGCGGCGGACGGCATGGCGACGCTTTCCGCGTACGCGGAGCGGCGTCCAGATTTGCTCGTGCTGGACCTCATGATGCCGCGCAAGAGCGGGTTCGACGTGTGCGAGGAGCTGCGCAAGACGGACGTGTCGCTGCCGATCCTCGTCCTGACGGCGAAGGAGGCGGAGTCGGACAAGATCCTCGCCTTCGGCCTTGGCGCTGACGACTACATGACTAAGCCGTTCAGCATGGGCGAACTGAAAGTGCGCATCGGCGCGATCCTGCGCCGGGCACGCCTGGGGGAAACCGCAGGCCGCGTGGAGGACGTATTCAAGTTCGTATCGTGGAAGGTGGATGCTGCCAAGTTCATGCTCGTGGCGGCGGATGGCACGAAGACGCCCCTCACGTCGCTTGAACTTGGCATTCTGCGTCTCCTCGCCGCGCATCCGGGCGAGGTGATCGTGCGCGAGCGCTTCCTCAACGAGCTGTGGGGCGTTTCCTACTACGGCACCACGCGCACGCTCGACTCGCGGATGTCCACGCTGCGGCACAAGCTCGGGGAAGACGGCGCATACATCGAGACGCAGCGTGGCATCGGCTACCGATTCAATCCGCCTGGATCCCGTAAATCCGCCAGTCGAGCGACATCATCACGCCGCTGATGCGTGAGGCACGGTCGCTGCCATGGAAGATTCCGAAAAGATACGCCAGGTAAGGCGAGTCACGGTAGCTGGCATGGCCGTCAACGTGTGCCTTGCCGCGGCGAAGGCCGTTGCGGGGTGGCTTTGCTCGTCACATGCGCTTGTGGCTGACGCGGTGCATTCGCTCTCAGACCTCGTTACGGACGCTGCGGTGGTACTGGGGGTCAAGTTCTGGGTAGCCCCCGCCGACGACGCGCATCCGTACGGACATGGCAAGATAGAGGCGCTTGTTACGCTCTTCATCTCGCTCGCGCTGGCGCTCGTCGCGTACGAGCTAGGCGCGGCGGCGGTAGGGCGTCTCGTGTCGGGGAACGCTACGGCGCGTCCTGGTCTCGCGGCGTGCGCCATTGCGGTGGCGTCCGTGGTGCTCAAGGAATCCCTCTTCGTGTGGACGCGCCGCGTTGCACATCGGGTGAAGTCAACGGCGTTGGAGGCAAACGCCTGGCACCATCGGTCCGATGCGTTCAGCTCAATGCCCGTTGCGCTGGCGGTTGGAATGGCATGGCTGGTACCGTCGCTCGCGTGGGTCGACTCCGCCGGGGCACTTCTAGTGGCGGCGTTCATCCTGCGCGTTTCGTGGCAGTTGGCGAAGCCGGCCCTGCAGGAGCTTGTGGACGCCGACATCGACGCCAAGGCCGCAGCCGTCGTCTCAGTGGCGGAGAAGGTGCCGGGCGTGCGCGGAGTACACAAGGCTCGCGCGCGCCGTTACGGCGGATTGTTTCAGGTCGATCTCCACGTGCAGGTAGATCCATCGCTTTCTGTGGCGGAGGGACATGCCATCGGCCACGCCGTGAAGGAGGCGGTGTGCGCGGCTGGGCTGGACGTGAACGACGCGGTGGTGCACGTGGAACCGGACGAGTGACCGATTCGGCCGGTTTGCAAATTTTTTGAGTTAGGCCATTTCGGGCTTGCCTTTGCCGTCAAAATTTCGTATCATATTCGCCGTTTTCCCATTGGAGGGATGGCCGAGTGGCTGAAGGCAGCGGTTTGCTAAATCGCCATACGGACTAATCTCCGTATCGGGGGTTCGAATCCCCCTCCCTCCGCCAATGGTAGTGAATAGGTTAGAGTGAATAGTGAACAGGTTTGAGAGTAAATGAAAAGAGGGCAAGGGGAGAAATGAACGCGATTTTCTTTGATGTTGATGGCACGCTTGTCGATTCGCGTGCGGATCTGGCCGCAGCCGTAAATGCAACACGACGCGAACTGGGCTATGCCGAGTTGCCCGTGGAGGAAGTCGTGGCGTGCGTGGGCAACGGCGCGCGCTATCTGCTGGAACATGCAATCCCGGAGGCGGCAGGGCGTTTCGACGAACTCTGGCCGATGCACATGCGCAACTACTCCGCGCATCTCTTCGACGCGACCACGCTCTACCCCGGCGTGCGCACGACGCTCGCGGAACTGCACGACCGGGGCTGGCTGATGGGCGTGGTCACGAACAAGCCAGGCAACTTCACGCGACAGATTCTCGACCACTTCGGCATCGGACGCTACTTCGGCGCGGGCGTGGTGGGCGGCGGCGACTGTTCGGAGATGAAGCCCTCCGCGCTGCCGCTCCGCGAGGCGGCCTCGCGTCTGCGCGGGCACCGCATCTCGTCGCACGACTGGATGGTGGGCGACAACTGGACGGACATGGAGTGCGGCCGCAACGCGGGCGTGAAGACCGCGTTCTGCACATTCGGGTTCGGGCACCTGCGCGAGAGCCGCTGCACGATGAAGATCAACCGATTTGACGAACTGCTGCGATACTGCAAGGCGGAGGACTGACCATGCAACGAAAGATAATGCCACTCGGTTCCATTGACGCGAACTGCATAATTCTCTGGGAGGATCCAGCTGCTGCGTGGATCGTCGACCCCGGCGCGGAGCCGGATGCCATCTGCGCGTTCCTCAAGGCGAAGGGCCTTACGCCCGCGCTCATACTCTTCACGCACGGCCACTTCGACCATATCGGCGCAGTGAATGGTCTTCTTGCGCAATATCCGGACCTTCCCGTACACATCGGACCAGGCGACGTCCCGATGATCGGCCATCCGATGAACGCCTGGCCGCCGGATTACGAAGTGGTGAAGAAGCCGGCCACGCTTGTCGCCGACCTCGTTGAGGGCGCAACGCTCACGGTGGGTGGACTCACGGCGCAGGTGCTTGCCACGCCCGGCCACACCCCCGGCGGCGTGTGCTTCCTCTTCGCCGCGCAGAAACTTCTTCTTACTGGCGACACGCTATTTGCTGGGTCGTGCGGTCGCACCGACTTCCCCGGCGGGGATAAACACCAGCTTGACGAGTCCCTGCGCCGTCTGGCCGCGCTTGATCCAGAGCTGACTGTCGTCCCAGGGCACGGCATGCCGACGACGATTGCGCACGAGGTTGCCACTAACCCGTTCATGCAATGAAGTGGTTGCGGCAATGTAAAGGCCGCGACGTGCTGAAGTTGCTGGCCGTGGTGCTGCCAGCGCTGCTGCTTGTCGGCGCGGGGCTTGGCTGGATAGTACACGAATACCGCATCCAAGTCCGTGAAGATAAAGCCGATTACGCTGACGCAGCGAAAGCGAGGTTCTACTACAAAACGGCACTGACGCTGTATCGTCCAGAGGAGGGCGAGGATACGCAGCGGCGGCTGGAGGGGATTCTTGCCGACATAGTGGCGCGGCACGATGAGCGGTCGGAGCGTTTCCCCTACGCATCTGCGGCATTCATCTGGAATAAGGGCGATATGTCGTGGTCGACTAACCTAGTGGGAGATTGCCAGTGGTTGGCGTCCACTAAGTGGACGGACTACATGAATTCGGTACGGAAAAATAAGCGGAACAATGGCTGGAGATACCTAAGGGATTTTGGTGCTGGTTCAGACTCGATTGTCGTATGGTCGCGCAACAAGTCCACCGACTGCCTGTGCTGCCTTGTGATTGCCCCACCCGTCGATGACGGAATACCAATAGTATACGTTGTGGCTGTTACCCTGCTTGTCGGCATGGGGCTGATCCTCATCGCCGGGGGCGTGTCGCTTGCCGTGACAGTGCTACGCGCGCGCGCGGAGATGGAGCGGCGGAACACGTTCGTCTCAAATGCCGCGCACGAGGTGAAGACGCCGCTTGCGAGCATTCTAATGCGGGCGGAGCGACTTGTAGATGGCTCTTATCCCACGGAGGAACGCCGCGTAAAGGCTGCTGGGGTAATCCTTGAGCAGGGACGTGAGCTCCGCCGGCGAATCGAGCGCCTACGCGACTTCGACCGGCTTGAGCGCGGCATGCGCACGTATGATCGGCAGTCGTTCGACATCGGCGAGGCGGTGCGCGAAACGGCGCGTCCGCTTTCTGACAGATTCGAGGAACACGGGCTAGATATGTCGGACGTCGCGTCCGTACGCATGGTCGGCGACCGCGATTCCGTGACGGAGATCGTCGAAAACCTCTTGACCAACGCGGCCAAGTACGCGGCACACGAGGGAACCGTCTCTGTGCGCGTTGCGCGCTCGATGGACGGGCGCATGGCGGAGGTGTGCGTGGCCGATTGCGGACCTGGCCTGCCAGCCGCCCAGCTGCGACACGTGTTTGACCGCGACTGGCGTGCGCCGAACGACCTCACTAAGTCGGTTGGCGGATGGGGCGTGGGTTTGGCGTTTGCGCGCGACCTGGCACGCGACATGGGCGGAGAGCTGTCAGTTGCGGCGCGCCCCGACGGCGGCTGCGCTTTCACGCTTGTATTACCCCTTGGCGAGAACATTGAAGAGGAGAAGAAGACATGACGGATATCCTGATTGCCGACGATGAAGCAGAACCGCGCGATTCGGTGGTGGAAATGCTAGAGGATGAAGGCTACGTAGTGCGCGTGGCGAAGGACGGCGGCGAAGCGCTCGCACTGTACGCGGAGAAGCGTCCTGACCTGCTGTTGCTCGACATACAGATGCCGGTGAAGACCGGCTGGGACGTGTGCCGGGACATTCGACGCATGGACAAGTCGCTGCCAATCATCCTTCTCTCGGCGTTCGGCGAGGAGGACGACAAGGTGCGCGGGCTCACGATCGGCGCGGACGACTACATCGTGAAGGACTGCGGGGCACGGGAGCTCCTCGCGCGAGTGAAGCGGCAGCTCGGGCGCGTTGTGCAGATCGCCGCCGAGCAGAACAGGGCCGCGCAAACCGCCGCGCAGCCCTCATCCGCCGACGAATTCGCGTTCGGCGCTCGCCACAAGGTGGATGCGAAGAGGTTCGTGCTGCTCGACGCGAGACGGCGCGAGACAAAGCTCTCGAAGCGCGAGATGGCCGTCCTCCAGCATTTCGCGAGCCATCCGAACGAGGTCGTGGAGAAGGAAGACCTGCTGCGTCGGTTCTGGGGGATTGAGAACCTGGAGAGGATCGAGTCGCGCGTACACGACACGCTCATCTGGGGCCTGCGCGAGAAGCTCGGCAACGACAAGGACGTGATCGAGACCGTCCACGGCATCGGCTGGCTCTACCGCGTCTGACAGAAAGGTTGATTTATTTTCCGGTGAAGGTGGACATCGTTGCCTCGCCTTCCTCGGAGATGCCGCGCGCGGAGAAGACTGTGGCAATCGTGAGGAAGAGAATCTTCGCATCGAGCCACAGCGAGCGGTGGTCGACGTACCACACGTCGTGCGCGAAACGGGATTCCCATTCGAGGGTGTTGCGTCCGTGAATCTGCGCCCAGCCAGTGATGCCGGGACGCACCTCGTGTCGGCGCATCTGCTCGGGCGTGTAGCGTGAGAGGTAGCGCGTGGGAAGGGGACGCGGCCCGACGAGCGACATCTTCCCCGCGAGCACGAGAAACAGCTCCGGCAACTCGTCAAGCGAGCTCGCGCGCAGGAAACGCCCGAAACGTCCGAGGCGTTCCGCGTCAGAGCCCGCGCCGGTACGCATCGAGCGGAACTTCACGATGCGGAAGGGGCGTCCGTGGAGTCCCGCGCGCGTCTGCATGAAGAAGACAGGGCGTCCCTCCACAAGCAGCACCGCGAATGCGGTGAGTACGAAGATGGGCAACCAGAGCGGCGCGGCCAGCAACACGAGGAGGATGTCACAGACACGCTTCAATGCGCGCAAGGTCCTTTCGGGTGAGTCCGGCGCCGGACGGCAGGCAGAGCCCGCGGTTGAAGAGATCTTCCACGACCGCGCCGCCGTAGACGCGGCACTTTCGGAACGCTGGCTGGAGGTGAAGCGGTTTCCACACGGGGCGCGATTCGATGTTCGCGGCGGCAAGGCGTGCGGCCACGGCGTCGCGCACGGCAGGCGAGGGAAAGAGAAAGACGCTCAGCCAGCGTGTCGACTCTTCCGAGGCGGCGCACGGGAAGGGAACTGCGCCGAGTTGGGGACGCGCCGCGAACGCCTTCTCGTAAAACGCGAAGATGCGGCGTTTGCGTCGGAGGATCGCGGGCAGGCGGTCAAGCTGTGCGCAGCCGAGCGCGCCGAGGAGGTTGCTCATGCGGTAGTTGAAGCCAATCTCGCGGTGCTCGTACCACGGCACGGGTTCGCGTGCCTGCTGGGCGCGCCAGCGGGCGCGGGCGACGATTTCGGGATCGCGCGAGAGCACCGCGCCGCCGCCGGAGGTTGTGATGATCTTGTTGCCGTTGAACGAGTAGACGGCAGCGAGTCCGGCGTGTCCTGCGGGGCGTCCTCTCCAAGTGGCACCCACGGACTCGGCAGCGTCAACGATGAGCGGCACGTCGTATTCGGCGCAAAGAGCCTCAAGGGCGTCGTAGTCGCAACATTGTCCGTAGAGATCAGCGGCGATCACGCACTTGGGTTTGCGCTTGTCACGGAGGGCGTGCTTCAGGAGCGTGAGCGATATGAGACCAGTCGCGGGGTCGGCGTCCACGAACACGGGCGTCGCGCCGCGGTGGACGGCGGGGCCGACGGTGGCGACGAAGGTGAGCGAGGAGGTGACCACGCGGTCGCCGGGGCCGACGCCCAGCTCGGCCATGAGGAGGTCGAGCGCGGCGGTGCCGGAGGCGACGGCTGCGGCGTGCTGTCCGGCGAGCGCGCCGAGTCGGCGGTCGAATTCGTCGACCATCGGCCCGCACGGCGCGACGTAGCCGCTTGCGAACGCGCGGCGAAGGGCCGCGCGTTCCGGCTCGCCAGTCCAGGGCGGCGAAAGGAAGATGCGTGATGGCGCGTGTGTTTGCATGACGCGAACAGTATACCATAAATCGCTGTGACGTGAAGACATACAATGCGGGGGACTGTCCCGATCGCCCTTTTCATGGGGTATATGAACAAGACTTCGTCATGCGAAAGGATTGATGGCGACCATGCCATGGTAAATCTGGCCGGGATTGAAATCCTCGGAAACGATTTCATGGCACCCCAGCTTCTCAGCTGCGGCAACGATCAATGCATCGTAGAACTGTATTCCATATTCGCGCTTGATGAAGGATGTTTGTGTCAAAGAATCTCATGACAGGCACTTCATCTTTCTTTCATGAGCAGCAGATCGCGACCATTTGAAGTCGGCGGGAACGTCGATTGGATTCTCACGTACAAAAGTAAGAAGACGTTCGCCCGGCATTTGTTTGCCATCCAAATCAATCATCGGAGCTACGCCTGATGGGCGAGATGTTCTCGCTTTCTGTGGCTTGCGTGTTACCAGAAACGGTAGGCCGTCGACATTAAGTGACTGCTGAATGAAAATATTGATTGCTTCCGTCAGGGTCAAACCGCATTCGGCGTAAACCATTTCAGCACGTTTCCTTATTTCCGGATTGATGCGGAATTGGAATGTTGATGTCTTTGGTGCTGTTGCCAATGTCTTTGATGCAATCATGTGGAAAACCTTTCTTTGCTAACTGCGAATAGTTTATCATACGCTGATTGCGGATGCAATGACAATGTCATTACTTTTACTTTACTACGCAAGCTGCACGTTCCGCGTACATGGGGGTATCCCTAAAACTACGGCAACCGGACTCACCCCTGCACGGTGCCGTGGCCGGGGAGCATTTGCTCGCCTAGCAGATTCGAGATGCCGGAAGATTCAAAACCTTGCACCCAGCCTCGCGTGAAGCCGAAGTCCTCTGCGGCTTCCGCGACGAGGGCGTATTCCTCTTCAGTCACGGGGCGGTCGAAGGGCGGCGTTTTCAGCGCCTTGTAGACGGGCGTGTATTGACTCATCACAGCGACGTGAATATCCGTGAATCCCTCGCCCGCAAGCCAGGCGAGGTTTTCGGCGGCTTCTTCGGCGTGTCCGGGCAGCACGAGGATGCGCACGATCACGCCGCGCGTCGCGGCACCGGGGGCGTCCGAGTCGAGCGGGCCGAGTGCATCGTGAAGGTAGCGAATGGCAGCGCGGTTCGCCTCGATGTAGCCCGGCGCTGCGGAGGTCGCGCGCGCTGTCGCGTTGCTCGCGTAGCGCATGTCAATGAGCGCGATGTCGCAGAGGTCGCGGTATTCGGCGAGCGTCTCGACTGTCTCGTAGCCGGATGAGTTCCAAACGAATGGAAGCTTGATACCCTCCGCGAGCAGGGGCGCGGCAGCTTCGCGAATGAAGGGGAGGTAGGGCGTTGGCGAGACGAGGTTCCAGTTCGAGCAGCGGTCCTTCACGGCGAGGTCGCGCAGGATATCCGTGAGGCGCGCGACGGGAATGTCGTCGCCTTCGCCGTTCCAGCTCCACGGGGAATTCTGGCAGTAGAGGCACTTCATTGTGCAGCGCGAGAAGAACACGCATCCCGAACCGTGTTCACCGACGAGCGGCGGCTCCTCGCCGAAGTGGGGTCCCCAGCGGAACACGCGCGGCAGCGCGCCTGCCTGACAGAAACCGACCGCGCCGGATGCACGGTCGGCGCGACAGCGGCGCGGACAGAGTTCGCAGGGCATGGCGGTCTAGGCGGCGGGGGCGGGCGACGGCGCGGTCTCGGGTTCCTGCTCCCCGTGGTCGCGCAGGTACTTCGCACGGACCTGTAGGAATATCAGACCGACGAACGGGACGGTCATGATATAGCCTGCGCCGACGACGCCGAGCGTGAGCCAGAAGTTTGTGGCGAGGAAGGCGATGAGCAAGAGGCAGCCTGCCATCGTAGGCAGAAGATAGGCACGCGAGATGTGGACGGATTTCAGGGAGATTGTCGGCAGACGGCTCGCCATCAGGACGCCGATGAAGAGCAGCATGGACATTCCGAACCAGGGGTTCTGGAATGCGTTGCTTACGAGCGGGGCGGTTTCCTTGACCGTGAAGGACAGTGCGAGGATCGCGGGGGTGAGCACCATCCAGCATCCTCCGGGCGCGGGCACGCCGAGGAAGAAGTTCTTCCAATAGGGGATGGTGGGTTGCTCGAGCATCGTGTTGAAGCGCGCGAGGCGGAAGGCGTCGCAGAGCGCGTAGAAGAGCGCGGAGCCGAGCAGGAGGTTCTTGACGTGCGGAGGCATGTCTGGCTGTCCCGAAAGGCACCAGAAGTACATGTACATCGCCGGCGCAACGCCGAAGTTCACGAAGTCGGCAAGGGAGTCGAGTTCCGCGCCGAGCTTAGAGCTCGCGTTGAGGAGGCGCGCCACGCGTCCGTCCATCGCATCGCAGATGCAGGCGACGAGCAGGGCGAAGAGTCCCATGAACCAGTCGCGCGGCGTGGCGGGCGTGCCCGCGAGCGTCTTCGCGTAGTTCGTGGCGCTGATGACGATGCTCGTGATCCCCGCGCAGGCGGCGATGGAGGTGATGAGGTTTGGCGCGATGGCCCGCAGGGGAATCCTGTCGCGCAACGCGGGGCGGTTCTTGCGACGCCGCCCCCTTAGACGGAATTTGCTCATTTGATGTGTCCCAGTATGGTTTCTCCGGCCACCATGACCTGTCCGACGCGCACCTCCGGCTCCACGCCGGAGGGCAGGTAGACGTCAAGGCGCGACCCGAAGCGGATGAGGCCGAAGCGTTCGGCCATGGAGAGGGAGTCTCCCTCTTTTACGAAAGGAACGATGCGTTTCGCGACGAGGCCCGCGATTTGCACGACGCCGTATTTCACGCCGGAGGGCGTCTCCATCAGGTAGCAGCAGCGTTCGTTGTCCGTGGACGCCTTGTCGAGCGAGGCGTTGAGGAACTTGCCTGGCACGTGCGCCATCTTTAGGATCTTCGCGGCGGTGGGCATGCGGTTCACGTGAACGTTCATGACGCTCATGAACACGCTCACGCGCCAGTATTCCGCGGCGGGATCAAGTCCGGCAGCCGCGGCGTCGAGCTCCGCCGGTAGCGCGTACTTGCCGATGAGGCAGATGCGTCCGTCGGCCGGCGACAGCACGGCGCGGGGATCGTCCGGCGGATAGCGCTCGGGATCGCGGAAGAAAAGGAACACGCCGTAGCTGAGCAGAAACAGCGGCAGCACGAACAGTCCGAGAATGGCTGCCGTGCGCAGGCAGAAGAAGGCGAGCGCGATCACGCCTCCGGTGAAGAGGAAGGCGAACACGAGCGCGGCCGTGCCGAAGCGCATTCCCTCGCGGTTGATGTGCGGGAACAGGTGCGCCGATGTCGAAAAATCTGGTTTGGGTTCATTCATGTATAGCATTATCCCATTTTCTCGGCCGCTGTGCAATACCAAATTCAAAAAGTTGTGACAAATCGGTTTCATTGACGGCACGGTATACCTGTGGTATACTGTCACCATGAAAACTTTCTACTTGACCCTTGTAACGGCTGCAACCGCCTTGGCGGCCAATGCCAAAACCATCATTCCGCGCCCGGTTTCCGTGCCGATTCCGCCGCCGGTCATCCGTCCCGTCGACCTCCGTGTAGACGAAAAGCCCGTGGACGTGGAGGCAAGCGCGGCGGCGATCGTCGAGGACAACGGTCTCTACCGGCGCATTCGGACGACGTTCACCTTCACCAACCCCAACACGCGGCAGATGAGCGCGGACTTCGAATTCCCGATCCCCGCCGACGCGACCGTGTGCGGCTACGCGCTCGAGGTCAACGGCACGATGGTGCCCGGCGTGGTGTGCGGCAAGGAGAAGGCCCGCGTCGCGTTCGAGAGCGAGAAGGCGAAGCGCGTGGACCCCGGCATCGTCGAGCATGTGGCGGGCAACGTGTGGAAGACGCGCATCTTCCCGCTTATGCCCAAGAAGCCACGCAAGGCTGAGGTCGATTACATCGTGCCGCTGGACGCGACAAGCGCGTCCCTCCCGAATGTGGTCTACGAGCGCGACGGCGACGACGTGTTCGTGGGCGAGCGCGCGGCGGAGGCGGCTGCGCCCGTGTCCATGAGGGAGAAGATCGCCGCCTTCACGAAGGGCACGATCGTGTGGGACGCAAGCGGCAGCGCGGCGTCCCAGTCCGCCGCGTGGCGCAAAAAGCTCGAGGCGCTCCCCGAAAAGGGCGAGTGGAGTCTCATCGTGTTTCGCAACGATTGCCAGACGATCCCGCGTGTCAAGGAACTCACGAAGGAAAAGTTGCTCAAGGAGATCGACGGCCTTGTCTACGACGGTGGCACGGACATCGCGACGGCGCTGCGACTGCTCGGTTCGGCGGAGTTTCCGCTCCCGGCGCTGCTCTTCACTGACGAGATCGATACGCTTGGCCTTGCGGCCCCGCAGTATGATGACCGCCTCGACATCATCGTGGCGAGCCGCGACGACATTCCGGCGCGTCCCGTCACGGTGCGCCGTCTCGCGAAGGGCGAGAAGATGCCCGACGGCGTGACGGTCAAGGAAGGGAAGCTGCTCGCGACAGCCTGGGCCGCGAACCGCGTGAAAGACCTTTCCGCGCAGGCGGAGAACCGCGCGGAGGAGTTCCTCGCCCTCGGCCGTCGCTACGGAGTGGCGAGCGCCGTGACGAGCCTGATCGTGCTCGAGTCGCTTGAGCAGTACCTGGAGCACAAGATCGAGCCGCCGAAGAGCATGAGTTTCTATGATGAGTGGGTGAGGCGCCGCGCGGCCGAGGACGACCAGATCGCCGCGAAGGAGAAGCAGGCTGAGCACGAACGTGACTTGCTGCGTCTCTGGAAAGAGCGCGTGGAGTGGTGGAAGAACCCGGTTCCGCCGAGGCGCACGCCGAAGAGCGGACTGTTCGGTGCCGCGTCCGCGCTTGCCGTCGGTGCTGCGCCACGTCAACGCTCCATGCACATGAGGAATTCGATGGCCATGGACATGGCCGTGGCCGAATCCGCCGCGCCCGCATCGGCGATGGCGGATGAGGAATCGGCTAGGTATAGCATGGTGCGCAGCGTTTCCGCAGGGTGGTCTGGTAGTGCTCGTGCCAAGTCCGCCCCCCGCCGTGGGTCGGCTGGTTCCGGCGGTGCGACGATCAAGCTTGCCGCATGGAACCCGCAGACGCCTTATCTCAAGGCACTGGACGCCTGTGCCGACGGCGACGCCGCCTACGCCGAGTACCTGCAACAGAAGAAGGTACACGGTTCGGCGCCGGCGTTCTACATGGACTGCGCGGGACTCTTCTTCAAGAAAGGCTGGCGTCTGCGTGGTTGGCGCATCCTCTCCAACATGGCCGAGTTCAAGCTCGAGGATGCCGCCGTGTGGCGCGCGATGGGGTGGCGTCTGCGCGAGGCGGGGCAGTACAAAGAGGCCGAGATCTGCTTCCGCAAGGCGCTGAAGCTGCGCAACGAGGAAGGGCAGAGCCGCCGCGACCTCGCGCTTGTGCTCTCCGAGTCCGGAAAGGCCGCGAAGAACGCTGCCGCTCTCACCGAGGCGATGGCACTCCTGAAGGAGGCCGCGTTCACCAATTTCGCGCGCCGTAGCGGACGCCGCTCGAACGACCGCCAGGTGAGCATCGTCGCCCTGGAGGAGCTGAACGCGCTCATCGCCTGGTGCAATGCCGTGACGTGGCCGGACGCCGCGCGGCCGACTGTGCCGGAAATGGATGCCGCCTATCGGCGCGATCTGCCGACCAAGATCAGAATCGTCCTCTCCTGGGACGCCGACGAGACGGACATCGACCTGCACGTTCTCGAGCCTGACGGCGAAGAGGCGTACTACGGCCACCGCCGCACGTCATCAGGCGGATTCGTCTCGGAGGACGTCACTACGGGTTACGGTCCCGAGGAATACCTCCGCAAGGAGGGTCTCGGCACGTTCAAGGTGCTTTCCAACTACTTCGCCTCGCACCAGACCGCGCTCACCGGCGCCACAACCGTGACGGCCACGGTCTACACGGACTGGGGCACGGCGGCGGAGAAGATCAAAATCCTGACGCTTCGCCTTGACAAGCCGAAGGACAAGCACCTTATCGGCGAAATCACGGTGGAATGAAAGTTGATAAATTCCGCAAATAACACTACCCCTCGCACGTTATTTTCTGTATAATAACTGCCCTTGAAACACCAGAGAAGGGAATTGGTAAATCGATATGGCAGATAATGCTAAGAAAACTGCAACGGCGGCGAATGCCACGGCGCAGACGTCAGTTGTGGAGAAGAAGCCGTTTGGAATGTCGCCAGGCGCCATGTTGTGGTTTGCGGCATTGGGATCGTCGCTTCTTGCACTCTTGGTATACGGGTGTACGCTTGCACAGTACCTCTACCCAGGTGAGTCGGCCGCGCTATTCACCCAGTGGATGGGGCTTGAGTCGCTTCACTTGCCGCTCCATCCGGTATGGGGATGGATTGTCAAATCCATCGGCGGCGGGTCGGCAGTGGGGCTAAACGTGCTTTGCCTCGTGTGCGGCATGCTGTCTGCAGGGTTCCTCTGCTATCTGGTCGGGTTCTTCGTGTTCCAGACGATTGATCATGAGGACGTTGCCAAGTATGATGTCCAGGCGTCGCTGATTGCGGGCATTGGGGCATCGGCGATGTTCATCTTCTCGACTGCGACGTGGATGTCGTCGACGCATCTTGACGTGCGCCAGTTCGACGTGTTCTTAGCGCTGGCGACGTTCATGCTGTATATTCCGCTCGTGCGTTTCCCGCGCCTGACGTACGCCATCTCGCCCGTCATCGGGTTCGCCGTGGCGGTTGGCTTGCTGGAAGGGGCGATATTCGTGCCGCTCATGCCTGTGTTCCTGCTGGCGCTTGTCGCGACCGTCGTAAAGAGAGGTTTCAAGTTCTACGTGCCAACGGCACTCTTTCTGGTGGCGCTCGTGGTGACTTACCTGTATTTGTCGATCAACGTCGCGGACGGATTCATGTTGCTGCCTGGTGCGGCGGACGGCGAATACAAGGAAGCCTCTGACGTGCTGTGGGCGTGCGTGGATTCCTACAAGCACGAGATTCACGGGTGGATATTCCGGTCTGGTGGCCTCGTGGTCATCCTTCTCGCAGTTTTGCCGTTCGTCGCTTGCGTTTTCGCCGCCTCGCGCGGACTGAACAACGAGCGCTCGTGGAGCCAGTACCTCTTCCACGCGGCGATGACGGTGTGCTGCGTGCTGGCAACTGCGACTCCGCTTTCGCCGGACGGCATGGTACGTCAGTTCGGCATTTCTCCCGTGGCGACAACGACGATCGTCGCGGCTACATGCGGATACCTGCTGGCATACTGGTTCCTCATGGCGCGCGTTACCTTGCAGACGACAGAATTGGACGCCCAGAAGATCCCTGTTCAGAATTTTGGGCGGAAGGCCGCGCCGTTTGTCGGTGGCGTCCTGGCAATCCTGCTCATCCTTGCGGGGATCGTTAACGCATTTAGCCGCGAAGGCGACCGCGGCGAGTTTGCGGACGCCTGCGCCAACGAACTGCTCGACCGCATGGGCACGCGCACATGGT